>NZ_VSRN01000001.1:3574507-3878510 GCF_008369915.1 Dyadobacter sp. UC 10
GCATTATCGATCTGGCTTTCAGATGGTTCCTGCTTTCCAGGGCAATCAAATTTTGTGAAATCTTTCCAGAATACGCTTGAATCTTTACAAGAAATATATGCCGCACTTCCCGAAGATT
Organism: Dyadobacter sp. UC 10; assembly: GCF_008369915.1. NCBI lineage: Bacteria > Pseudomonadati > Bacteroidota > Cytophagia > Cytophagales > Spirosomataceae > Dyadobacter > Dyadobacter aurulentus. Next base: position 3,574,626 of record NZ_VSRN01000001.1, read on the forward strand.
GGAAGGTATATGTGGAATACAAAGCCTACGAGCCTAATTTCTATTCAACTGTAATCCAGGATTGGGGCAGCTCACTGCTTTTCTGCCAGAAACTCGGTCCGAAAGCAGATGTACTGGTCGATCTGGGACACCATTTACCCAACGCCAATATCGAGCAGATTGTAGCTACATTGATGATGGAAGGTCGTTTGGCCGGTTTTCATTTCAATGACTCCAAATATGGTGACGACGACCTGACTGTCGGCAGCATTCGGCCCTATATGCTGTTTTTGATCTTCGTAGAATTGGTAGAAGGCATGAAACGCGCAGGTCGTGCAAGCGATACTTATGCGTGGATGATCGACGCAAGCCACAATGTAAAAGATCCATTGGAAGATTTGCTGCAATCAGTGGAAGCGATCTTGCTGGCTTACGCACAGTCGCTGATCGTTGATCGTAAAAAACTGGAACAGGCGCGGAATGAAAATGACGTCGTACTTGCCCAGCAAATACTGCAAAATGCATTCAGAACGGATGTTCGTCCGCTGGTTCGCGAATCCATGCGCCTGAGTGGTGGTTCCCTGGATCCGATCGGAATGTTCAGAAATTTGAAAGTCAGAACAGAATTAATGAACGAGCGCGGGAGATTAACCGTGGCTACGGGATTGTAAAAATGAAGAGATTCTCTACTAGTGTACCCACAAATGGAGAATCTCTTTATAAAAGCATGTAGCTATAGCTAACGTTCCGTTTCAGCAAACGTTAGGTGGAATCCATCGATATCCTTAATTGTGAATTCAGTAGCGCCGTAAAAAGCCTTTTCTAGTGTTTTTACAATCTCTACTTTATCTTTTATTTCTTCATAAAAACTACGAATACCTGTAACCTTGATATAGAAAATCAGAGTTCCACCAGACTTGGCTCTGTCAATATCTGGTAGCTCGTTACCCAAACTAGCAAGACTCTGAATCATAATGGTAATCCCACCATTAGTCATCATTCCCCAAATAGGGTCACCTTTATCAGGTACCGTCATGGATATCTTAAAGCCAAGTAATCCGTAAAAATCGATGGTCCGGCGAATGTCTTTTACAAAGGTGTTTACGGAAAGTGTTTCCATGTTTAGTTCCATGTTTCAAAAAGTTTAGTTGTTTAAACGTTTTTATCAGACAAGGAACGTTGAGATTGTGGGCAATATACGATTTATTTCAAAGCGACTTCCTCCTAATCAGCGTAAAAGGATTTTTAACAATTGCCCTTTTATTCTCATTGATCAGCTCGGCGGCAGTTCTTCCCATTTGCTCGTGATCCGTCGAAATCGTTGTGATTCCATCCAGCAAAATCTCTTTCAGCGGCGTTTCGTTGTAGGAAATAATACCAATATCCTTTCCGATTACCAGTTGCTGCTCCCTACATTTCTTGATCAGGTTCACCAGATCATTCTCTTCGATCACCACATAAGCAGTGTCTTTCACGGCTACGCTGTTCTCGTGAAAGTCGTACATGATCTCGTGCTGAAATTCGTGCTGAATGCAGAAAATCCGAAAACCCTTGATAATCTCCTTTGGGTATCTGATGATCGTAGGAAAGATCAATATCAGCTTTTGGTAGACTTTCAGCAGGTCAATCGCTTCATTCAGCGCAGATACAATATCTTTTTCAAAATTCTGGAAAACGGACGAATGTTTTTTACTACCCAGTTCCAGATCCTTATCAAGTAATATCAGCTTCTCGGCAGGGATCAGTTTTAGCGTTTCGATCGCATCTTCGGCCTTTTCGTAAAAGTGCGGCATGATCACATAGTAATCATATTCACCCAGGCTGTTTTTGATCAGGTTTTTGAAAATGTTTGTATTGGAATGATGAATATGCAGGTCTACATTTACATTCCTTCCTATATTTTCTACAAATGCATTGTAAATCTGTTTTTTATAGTTGCTGATCTTATTGAAAACCAGTAGGATACGGAGTGAAGTTTCAATATCCACCCGATTAATAAAATACCCTTTCCCCCGCACCGATATCAGAACGCCGTCCTTAATCAGGTGTTTATATGCTTTTTCAACGGTATCGCGCGATAGCAGGTATTCCTCACTCAATTGGTTAATTGAAGGGATTTTGTCACCTCTCTTCAGCTTGCCTTTACTGATCGCCTGCAAGAGCGATTTGATGATCTGAATGTACTTGGGTGCACTCTCCTTGAACTCGATATCAAACTGTATTTCCATTAAAAATGGGTTTAGAATAGGCTTAAAAATAACACTTTTATCCTGCATATTATAGCAAAAAAGCCGCCCGAACTTGTGATTCGGGCGGCTTTCAAATTTAACACTGACATTATCTGGGATTACGGCTGCTTCTTTCACTGGCCCCTCTTCCTCCATTTTCTCCGGAAGATCTGCCATTGCCGCGTGGCTCGGGAGCGCTTCTTTCCGGTCGACTTGCCCGTTGCGGTGCTTCGTACGAACCACGGGAAGGATTTGGGTTCACAGGCGCGCTGCTCGGGCGGCTTGATCTTTCGCTTCTCGGTGAGCTGTAACCAGGGTTACCTGACTCGCGATTGCTGCGCTCGGGCTGGCGTGGCGCTTCATAGCGGTTATTATTTCTGTTCTCAACCGGCGCGGAAGGTTCTGCATTTCCGCGGTTGCGGCTGTTTCTCATATTCTCCCGGTCTTCAGAAGGAATTCTGGGCGTACTTTCAATGCGGGAATCTCCACGTCGTTCAGTGGAATTGTCATTCAATCTGCCATTCCGGTCGCTGCGGTCAATGCTTCCATTGCGTTCGTTCCGATCTGTATTTCCATCCCGCTCGCTGCGGTCAACGCCGCCGCCGATGCGTTCATTTCCATTGTAATCATTGTTTCCACGGCTGCCGCGACTATTACGGTCTGCATCTATGACAGCTCCATTCCGGTCTGATCTGCTTCTTGCGCCCCGGCTATCGTCCCGTGAGTCGTAGCGGTTATCGCCGCGGTTGTTTCCCGCAACGATTACACGGCCGCGGCCATTGGGCGTCGCATCAATTGTGCGCACAGGCACACTTCTTCTGGTAACCCGCTCAATTTCATCCCTTCTAGGGCCGTATACATAAGTGCGGTTGTTGCTGCGATAATAGTTGTTGATGATCACGGTTTGGTTGTAAACGTGCGTTACTCTTCTACGCGGCGGGCAGTAATTGTACCAGTTGCGGTAGCTGACATATCTCTGCGGCACGAAAACCCACCAGAACGAGGGTAGATTAATAGAGACATTCACATTCATCCCGGGACCCAGCGGAGCCCAACCATAATAGCCGCCACCTGATCGCCAGTTTACCCAGGCGGGTCCCCATTCGTAATCCGGGATCCAGAACCAGCCATTGTAATCATCAAAAGACCAGCGACCGTAATGAAAGGGCGCCCAGCCCCAGTCATAGTCAGAAACCCAGGTGTTACCATATTCGGTAACCTCCCAATATCCATTGGTCGAATAAGGCTGGAAACCTCTCGGAACATCGGGTATCCACACGGAACCGAACTGCGGGTTACGCACCCACCTTCCGTAGGGAGATAATTCGTTGTAAAACGTTTGGAACGAAATACTTACCCCGGGCTGAGCCTGCGTTTCGTTGGAAACCGAAACACCGCCTGACAAGATAAAGAACAGGCCGAGGATCCGAAAAATGCGCATGGTGTTCATGGCTATATGTTTAAATTGTTTTCTGTATTTAAAAATCGTTTCTTGGACTTAACTTTTTGTAGCGGGTTTAATAACACTTTTATGACGAATAATCGGGGCATTAGGTTGCCTGAATGCATTTGCCAGGACTTTATAAACCGAATAAGCGACATTCATGTCATCAAAATATTGTAAAAGAGCTATTTAGCTTGATTGTTAAATAAGTACTAGATGAAAACTGATTTTCAAAGAGACAATTGATCAGGCTTATAGCCCTATTTTTACAAAAAACATTAACAAGCGTTAACAATATCTCTTAACAGAATAATGATAAATCTGGAAGCCCTTCATGGAGAACTGACATTTCAGACAGCTCGCAGCGGCGGGGCGGGAGGGCAAAATGTGAATAAAGTTGAGACCAAAGTTGAGTTGAGGTTCGATGTGAAAAATTCCGCGGCATTAACCGGTAGTGAAAAGGAATTGTTGATAAGTAAGCTTTCGTCCAGGTTAACGAATGAGCAGGTATTGGTATTATACCACCAAACCGAGCGGTCGCAGCTTGCAAATAAAGAAAAGGTGATTGAAAAGTTTGATCAGATTATTAAGCAGGCGACTTTCATCCCCAAAAAACGAAACCCAACCCGCCCGACAGCCGCGTCCAGGATCGACCGAATGAAAAGCAAGCAGCGCAATGCGGTTGTTAAGTCACTGCGCAGGAAGCCTTTTGAAGAATGATAAGTGATTTTGATTTAATCTGAAGATGCACTCCGTTACTTCTACGCAACCTAAAATCAGCGCAGTATTTACCATACCCGTCATTGTCGTCTCTCTGGGATATTTTGTCGATGTTTACGACCTGCTGCTTTTCAATATTGTCAGAGTCCCAAGCCTCAAAGACCTCGGATTGAGCGAGGAGGAAATTTCACGGATCGGCGCCAACATTTACAACTGGCAGCAAGCCGGGCTGTTGATCGGCGGCTTTTTGTGGGGAATTCTTGGAGATAAGCTGGGTCGGCGCTCGGTACTTTTTGGCTCAATCCTGACTTATTCCCTTTCTAATATCGCCTGCGGATTTACTAATAATATTGAAATCTATTCGCTGCTCAGGTTTATCGCCGGTTTTGGCCTGGCCGGAGAGCTGGGCGCAGGCATTACGCTCATTGCCGAAATTCTTCCGAAAGAACTTAGGGGTTACGGAGCTTCGGTAGTAGCCAGTGTAGGACTAGCCGGTGCGATCGCGGCATTCTTCGCCGTAAAACTGACCGATTGGCGCACAGCTTATTTTATCGGTGGCGGAATGGGGCTTGTTCTTTTAGTATTGAGATTCAATGTCCTGGAATCTACGGTTTTTAATAAAAGTCTGGAAAACAGGGGTAGCAGACCGATTCCCTGGTGGTCTATTTTTACGAAATGGTCACGGTTTGTGCGTTATATCCGTTGCATGGGTATCGGGTTACCTACGTATATGGTAATCGGTATCTATTCCACTTTTGGGAATGAATTTGCGAAAGCGCTGGGAATTGCGGAAGAAGTGCCAGCCGGAAGCTGCGTATTGTATACTTACATCGGCGTGGTTACGGGTGATTTTTTCAGCGGGATATTAAGTCAGTGGCTGCATTCCCGGAGGAAGGCGATTTTATTAATGATGACAATGACCTTTGCGGGTGTAATCTGGTTGATTTATGGAGGTATCTCTTTGGCCACGACGCTCTACATTTGTTATACCTGGCTCGGATTTTCAATCGGGTATATTGCCATGTTCCTGACTACCACAGCCGAGCAGTTTGGTACTAATCTCCGGGCTACCGTAACTACATCGGTTGCTAACAATGTGCGCGCTACTGTTTTGCTTACATTACCTCTGTTTCAATTCCTAAAACCGGAGCTGGGTGTTTTACAATCCGGCGCACTGGTTGGTGCCTTGTGCTTTGCACTCGCGTTGCTTGCATTATCCAAAATGGAAGAGACGTATGGAAAGGAACTAGATTATGAAGAATCCTAGGCAGATTACTGACCGGTTTCTCCGGAAAAGACCAATTTTTCAGGAGTAGGATATTCGAGTAGTTTGGAGAAATCTGTTTTCCAGAAATCCAGGTCCAGCAACTGGCCGCTTTCATCTTTGGTCAATGTGATCACCACCGGAACATCATCCTGATCCACGAATTCCGCCTGGATAATATCACCCGCATAAGCGTCTACATTTCCTCCCAGACTAATACTACCCATTTTGCCTCCCTCGTATTCCTCCACATTTTCATTGATTGCGAAGCTGTTGATAGCAAGGCCTGCCTGGTTCAAAAGATAGGCGATGAGATCCTTTTCGTTCTGTCTGATTGGTCTGATATTATTCATCGGGAAACGGTTTTGTTTCGCCATTGCTCGGCTTTTCGTCCTACAAACCAGAATGAAAGTGCGAGTATCGCGAAGAAAATTCCTTTATTGGTCCGGTCCCAAAAGTATTCGAAGTACCGGGTATATATATTCAACAGAAAAAAGACCAGGCATAAATCGCGCAGGGTGTCCAGCCTGTTTTTAAATGCGTAGTAAAGTAAGCCTGCCAGCAAAATAGTAAATGCAACCGCCCAGTACCAGAAATGCCCCTGTTTTAAAACCTTCCAGCCCTCCCAGTCGGCGTAATTGCCAAAAATCGATAATGTCCACGCGGCGAGCAGAAATAGAAAAAGCCCGATTGTATAGGTAATTTCCCGGACGAATTTCAGCGAATCGATGCGTTCAACTACCCAGGAAAAACTCCAGAGGACTAAACCGAAAACGGTCATGCGCATGGGGTAGTTCATTCCCAGGAACCGATAGCCGCCATTTGACCAAAAATAAGTCTGTGCGCCCCACCAGCCTGCCAGGGAGAGGATCATAACCGTCCAAAGTAATGTAGAATGTAACAGTATAGCTATGCCGCCATACACGACGGCAGTGACGAGCAAGGGTACAGCATAGTTACTGTTCGCGTCGGAAAAGCTGCGGGTCCAGTACGTCACGGCAATGGCGACGGTCAGGATGATCGTGATATTGTAAGCTTCATTACTGGCGCGTGCCTGCGGATATTTGATTTGTCTTCTCTTAGCCAAAAACACAAAAAATGCTGCGAGCAGCGAGAATGCGATCCCGAAGATATTCTCGGAAAGACCCCATTTGGTACGCAGCGTTTCGATCCACTTTTCATCGATTACCAGTGCGCCGAATGCAAGTAATCCGCAGGAAATAGCAGAAATCAACGCATAGATCGCGATAGCGTCCACATTCGAGTTTCTGAGCTGAAAGCTGTTGCGCAGGTCGGTTGCCTGTTCTTTCGAGATCTTATTGTCCTCTTCCCAAAACTGAATGGCCTTGCTGACTATTTCTGCCTCTTTCTTATCTAATTCCATTTCAATTTTTTAGGTCGATGCACATAAATTCTATGCCTGCCAGATGCGGCCTGCCAGTCGGGCTGAAAGGGCAAAATAAAGCCCGGATTTTCGTCCGGGCCAGCAATCTAAAATTATTTTTTCAATCCTGATAAAAACTCAACCACATCTCTGATTTCCCGTTTTGACATGATGGAACCCATCGGCGGCATACTGGAAGGTACATTTTCGCGCTTGGCGATCCGTGCAGTGGCGATTTTCAAAGGTTCGGCTTCGGAGGTTTTAAGAACAAGTTCGTGCTCATTTTCCTGCGCCAATATCCCGGCAGCACTCGTTCCGTCTTTCAAAGTCAGCATCACCATTCCGTAACCTGGTGACAACCTCGCGCTTGGCTCGACAAGCGCCTGCAAAATCTGCTCGCGGGTAAGTACATTTCCTATATTGGAAAGTGAAGGCCCTACTTCACCACCCTGTCCGCCGATCGAGTGGCAGCGTGCACATTCAGCAGCAGAGTTGGTCAGGAAGTAGCGGCGGCCCAGCTGGGCATTTCCACCATATAGGGCATCCTGGTAATCTGCCACAGTAGCGCCTGCAGAACGCATCGGCGCAAGTTTCGCCGCCAGGGTAGTCGATTTGGTAGAGTCTACTGCTTCGCCAAGATCTAATGCGAGGCTAGGGGACAATTTTTTGTCGCTCATCCTGCCGATCAGGTCTGTGAAAATAGTCTCGGTTTTGGCAACCGGCAAGCTGCCCAATACTTTCAGCATTTGCTGTTGCTCGCGCACGCTTCCTTTGTCAAAAATTGTGTTTGAAATATCAGTAAGCGTTTCTTTTGACATCGTCACATTTCCAACCATACCAAGCGCAGCGGTACGCACATCTGCATCGGAGTCGGTCATTCCCTTTTTCATCACCGTTTCCATACCAGCGTATTTCAGATCATTTAGGGCAACAAGCATTGCAGAACGTACTTTCGGGTCCCTATTTTCGCTGAAAATGTTGGCAAGCGCCTCATTACTATCTTGAGCGCCCAGGTTTGTCAGCATTTGAGCGGTAGCGATTAGGATAGCGGGATCGGTTTCCTGTAATAGGTCTGCCACAATTGGCTGAATTTTAGCTTGCACCGCAGCAGGGCTTCTTTCCACCACGCCGCGGTAGCGACCATCAACCCGGTCCATTACCGACGGACTTGCCCAGGTTCCCAATGTGGCGAGCGCCTCCGCCCTGATTTCCTTATCCACATCTGTGCGTTTCGCAAATGCGATCAGATCATTTAATTGTGCATCTCCGCCTACCCGCAATGCAGCGTTAATCGCCCGGCGAAGTAAGGGCTCAGATTTGAATTTGGTGGTGTTCAATGTTGCAGCAAGTGCCGGTAACGCACCGGGGATAGACAGATCGTCGTTGATCGCGCGGGCCGTCTCGGCTACGATATATTCGTCTTTATCCTGTAGGAATACGCTGATTTTGTCGTTTTTCATTCTGCGTAAAACCAGGACAGCAGCTGTCCGGAGTGACTTTTCAGGACTGTTGGCCAGAGCCAGGATAGGTTCTGCTTCGCCGATACGCGAAAGCGCAAGAACGCCTGCGTGGCGGATATATAAATCCTCGTCATTATTGGCCTTGATCATGTTCAGGATCGGCGTTACTGCATCCTTGTACTTAATGCGGCCCAGCGCTTGTGCCGCGAAGAATTTCGCACGTGGTTTTTTGCTCGAAAGCATCGGGATCAGCATCGGGCCAGCTTCTGCAATGCGTGCGTCGCCTAGTACTTTGGCGGCCTGCACAGCAATTTCTTCGTCTGAATCTTTAAGTAAAGTCATTAACACATTCGCGTAAGACTTGTCAGCGCTTGCCAATTGCCCCATTCCCCAGATCCCGTGAATCCGGCCAAACTGATTACCTGTTTGCGCGATTGCCTTGCTTAGTACCGGAGCGCCTTTTGCGCCACGCGACGCCAGCTCGAACTGTGCTTTCTGCCTGATCCGCATATCCTGGTTAGACAGCAATTGCAGAAGCTTCTCATCGTTTTGTTCGGCATAGTTAAGCTGCATCAGCTTTTTAGTCTCGGCGCGCAATGCTTTCAGGTCGTTTTTCTCTTCGGTAACATCCAGTTTCCAAACGCGGCCGTAATTTTTGGTATCCCAGCCATTGATCCAGTCAGCTACATATAATGCACCGTCCGGCCCAAAACGGATACCGGTTGGCAATATGCCGGAGAGGATATTTTTTTCGCCATTCAATACGAATGATGCACCTTTTGGTTTCAATCCGAATGCCCAGATCGGCGAGCGGGCAGGGTTACCTACAAACTCGACCAGGAAAAATTTGTTTTTCCATTCCGAGCCCAATGCAGTTCCCGGATTGTATTGCATACCGGTCGGGCCATTTTTGAAGTTCTGGATTGGAGGGATAATATAGGCAGCTTGTCCTTCCCAGCGAGGTTTGTACAGCTGCTCGTCCATCCATACTTTATAACTGTTGTTCTTAGGATCCGTGTATTTTCCATACTGCCAGTTCGACCGCCAGCCAGCGTCGGAACCTTCGACCACATGCACCAATCGCTCACTTTCGCCGGGATGATCACCGTCATTATCTGAGCTGATCAGGTTTCCGTATTCGTCAAAAACAAATTCGTGCGTATTTCTTAAACCGTGGGCAAATATCTCGAAATCACTTCCATCGGGATTCGAGCGCGCAATGATACCCGAGTTTGGATGCTCATGTTTTACGCCTTCGGCCGTGGTAATATTGGCGCCTATATCACCGATATTCCAATAAATCTTTCCATCAGGACCTTCGATAGGGTTTGACATGCCGTGTCCCCCGAAACCAATGTGTACCCCGTAACCATGACTGATCGAAGTTTTTTCGTCAAGAACACCGTCACCATTGGTATCTCTTAATCTCCACAAATCTGGCGCGATCGCCACGAAAGCATCTTTCGCACGGATCAGCAAACCGCCGGCTACGTCACTTACCTCCTCGAAAAAATCGTCCAGAATTCTTGTTGAAATATCTGCAATACCATCATTATCGGTATCCTGGATTTTCCAAACTTCATCTTTTTCTACTGCAAGGTCTTTCCAGTCGTGTGAACCGTCGGCATTGAGGTCTTTGAGCCAGCTGTTTTCTTTGCTTTTTTCGGGTGCAAATGTGCTGCGCAAAAATGCCCGGCGCTCTTCCACGGTTTGTAATGCAATGGAAGCGGTCATCCAGTTGCGGTGGCCGCGAATATCGAACTCAGAGTTTTTCTGTCGGTTAGTACGGTTTAGATACACATTTCCCCAATCGTCCATAGCGATTGCAACCGGGTCGGGAGCGAGTGAATCGGAGGCCCACAAGTCGAGTTTCAGTCCATCGGCAAGTTTAATGGCAGTTTTCTCACGAATTTCTTTGGCTCTTGCTTTTCCTGTTGCGGCATCTTCCTTGATCACAACCGCAGTACTGTTTGTCTTAGAAGTCTTGCCAGCTTTGTAAGTCGAGCCGGTGGGAGCCATTTTCATACAGGATACTACAACCACCGTGGTCGCAGCAAGAAGTAGTAAAGGTTTTTTGAATTGGATTTTGGGGATCATTGAGATGATTGCTTATGCGGAATAATGGGTTTTCGTTGAGAAAACGCATACAAAGTAATCAAAAAGCTCGAAAAATTGAGCTTTTTCTAAGATAGCGATTAGTAGTGGCGAGTTTTATTTACGCAGTACTTGAAAGTAAGTCCCTGGCTGAGATTGCGAAATCCGGCATTACCGGCGCAGCCGAGCATAGATCGAGATCCGTACAGATGGAGACGTTTTTGCGGGAGGTGTAACGTAGATTACTTTGTTTTCAGGATAAACATGCCAGACAACTTTTACGCTGGCATTGAAATTCATCCAGAGTGCGTGGTAATACAGATGATGGGGAACGAAGTATCATAACGTGCTCTAGTTATTTCTTTTACTTTCAAACCGACCAAACAGGCCAGTATAAATCTAATCATCTTCAAATTACCATTAAAACACCGGGACATGATCCGCATTTCACAATGGTACAATTTTTTGTTAAAATGCAGCATAGTGCGCGGTTTAATACACTTTAACATACTTGAATGGCTATCCAGGTTTTAATCACATTAGTACTCGTTCTGTTGAATGGTTTCTTCGTAGCTGCTGAGTTTGCTATTGTCAAAATCAGGGCATCGCAGTTGGAACAAAAGGCGCAGGAGGGAAATAAAGTGGCCATTTTATCGAAACAAATCGTTTCAAATCTTGACGGTTATCTGGCTGCTACCCAGTTTGGGATTACGCTGGCAAGTCTGGGGTTGGGATGGATCGGAGAGCCGGTTGTTTCTAAAATCCTGATCAGTGCGATGGAACTGGTGGGTATTTCCCTCGATCCGGAACTTGCGCACCAGATTGCCCTGCCAGCTGCATTTGCCATCATTACAGTACTGCATATTGTTTTTGGAGAGCTGGCGCCCAAATCTATTGCGATTCAGCGACCCGAAGCGACGACATTGGTGCTGTCTTATCCTCTGCACATTTTCTTTCTTATCTTCAGGCCGATTGTCTGGGTACTGAATGGAATAGCCAATTTCATTTTAAAAGCAGTAGGTATTACGCCTTCGCACGGCAGTGAAGTCCACAGCAGCGACGAGCTGAGGTACCTGGTGCAGCAGCAAAAAGAGAGCGGCATGATAGAAGCCGCTGATTATGACCTAATAAAAAATGCTTTCGATTTTTCGGAGCGCCTGGCCAGGCAAGTCATGATCCCCAGGCCGCAAGTTGTGGGCGTGGATATGAACGATTTTAATGAGGCTAAACTGGAAAAGATTATCGAGGAAGGATATTCGAGGATTCCGGTTTATGAAGATACATTGGACCAGATTGTCGGGGTATTGCATTTGAAGGACCTGTTGTTGAAAATGCGCCAGGGAAAGGATATTGTCTTACAGGAACTGATCAGGCCCATTTCTACGGTTCACGGATCAAAGCCAATCGGTGCATTGCTGCGTGACTTTCAGGTGAACCGTCAGCAAATGGCGGCCATCGTGGATGAATATGGGGGAGTCGATGGCATTATTACAATGGAGGATATTCTGGAAGAACTGGTCGGCGAGATTCAGGATGAATATGATAACGAGACCCCTGTGTTCAAAAATGAGGGAGATAACAGTTTCACCGCCCAGGGATCTATCTCGATTCAGGATTTGAACGATTGTCTGCCGCACGACCTAAGCAAGAAAAGTGAATATGAAACGCTGGCCGGATATCTGATCTGGAAGTTCGGACGCATTCCATCCGTCGGAGAGAAGATCAAGACCAGGCATTATGAGTTTGCTGTGCTGAAAAAGCAGCGTAGTATGATCAGTCAGGTGAAAATTACGTTATTGGATAACCAGAATTTATTTTAACCTCTTACTAAAACCGGCTATGAGGAAAATCCAGATCGTTCTCGCATTACTTTTTTTCTGGAATTTGGAAGATACTTTTGCCCAGAAGAGCAAGAAACAGGATACTTTTCCAACGTACGAGCAGATCAGGGGCAACCGGAAGGAAATTTATGATCATGTAGATCCTCGTGCCGCAGCTGCCGGACAGAAGCCTACTTATAAGGTGATATCACGCTACTATGATGCCTTCAATTATCCTGCGGATAGTACGACATATTATTTGAATGGAAGGAAGGTAAAAAATAAGAAAACAGCAGAGGCTGAGGTAAAGGAAAAGGCGGGTAATATTGAACGCGTGATGATCGGCGAGGTGGATGAAAGCGGAATGCGGGTAATTGAAATCGATTACGAGCCCAAAAAGGAATAGCTCAGGCCTTATTGTAGAGTTTCAAAACAGTTTCTTTCAATTTACTGCCCGTTTCGCTAAGTACAAAAGCGATACCTTCGGCCATATCGCCAGTTGCTATCCACTTGCTGAAATCGGCGTCCGGCATTGCATCCCGGTTATCAGGCGTGTCAATAATGCTGGGTACGATTACAGAAGCCGTGATGTTGCCGGATTTGCCTTCGGAGTTGATCATCTCGGCCATCTGAAACAACAGGGACTTTGATAAAGTATATGCGAAACTTGCTGCTCCCTGCGAAGGGACCAATGCGGGGCGTGCGCCGATAAATAGGAACTGGCCTCCTCCATTCGCCTGGAAATGTTCTTTTAGCGGTTTTACCAGATTAAATGCCGTGAAGAAGTTCATCATGATCATCTTCTCTATATCCTCCGGTTTGGTTTGGGCAAGTTTCCCGGGTGCGAAACCACCGGCCAGGAAAACACCCGCATCGATCCTGTCCGCTTTGCTGATCGCATGTTCGACAAATTTAGCCGCCTGGTCTGCATCGGATAAATCAGCGGGATAAGTTGATATTGATTCCTGTTCAAAATCCTTTGCTACACTACGAGCCCTCAAATTAATATGTAAACCATAACCAAGCCCAACCAGTTTTTTTACGACTTCTCCTCCCAGATTGCCGGTGGCACCGCTTAAAATGATCTGTTTTTGCATGGTTATGGTCAAATATTAAAGACTATTTTTCTAAAATATCGATCAGGAATTTTCGAAAGGGCTCAGCGAATTCTTTCCTTTTTAATGCAAATTCCACTGTCGTTTTCAGGTAGTCGAGCTTGTCGCCTATATCGTGCCTCTTGCCTTCAATATGGTGGGCATAGATATTTTCGCGTTTCAAAAGCAGTAGCAGCGAGTCTGTCAGCTGGATCTCGTTATTTTTTCCTTTTGGCGTTTGTTCAATGGTATTGAAAATTTCCGGAGTCAGGATATACCTGCCAGCTATTGCAAGGTTGGATGGTGCGGCTTCAATCGCTGGCTTTTCAACGAGCGTTGAAAGCTCCATGATGAAATCGCTCAACGTTTTTCCGCCCACGATACCATATCTGTTTACCTTATTGGCTGGGACTTCCTCCACTGCGATCACCGATCCGCCATATTGCTCGTAAGTGTCCATTAATTGCTGTGTAACGGGGATTACGGAGTCCATGATTGTGTCTCCCAATAATACTGCAAATGGTTCATTACCAACGTGATGTCTGGCGTAGTAAATGGCGTCTCCAAGTCCGTTGGCTTCTTTTTGTCGAACAAAATGAACGTTGGCCATATCAGCCAGACGGCGCATTTCATTGAACCAGAGCAGGTCTTCCTTCTCTTCCAGGCGACTTTCAAGCTCCACATTCCGGTCGAAGTGATCTTCTATCGCTCTTTTTCCTTTGCCTGAAATGATCAGAATGTCTTCAATTCCCGAGTCAACAGCTTCCTGCACTACATATTGAATAGTAGGAATGTCGATAATAGGAAGCATTTCCTTCGGCATCGATTTGGTAGCTGGTAAAAACCGGGTTCCAAGTCCGGCAGCAGGTATAACGGCTTTACGAATCATATTCAGGTTGGATTTTTATGGCTTTTAGCTTTTAGCTGTTAGCAATTGGCTCTCAGCCATGCATTAAATAAAAAGTATTTTTTAAAATTGAAACTGCGCGTCTAAGACCAGAGTTTATCGCTAAAAGCTAAAAGCTAAAAGCTAAAAGCTAAAAGCTAAAAGCTAAAAGCTAAAAGCTAAAAACTCAAACCACAAACGGCTTAATAACCCTGGCATTAAACTTTTTCAATTGTACAAAAAGCTGGTTCAGCATATCGTCGTCTCGGTAAATTCCGATAATGGTCCCGCCTGACCCGGCGAATTTGGCCGATGCGCCGCAAGCCCTGGCTGCGTTGATCAGTTTTTTATTTGACTCGGGTACGTTATATATCTGGCAGCGCAGGTCGAAATTTTCATTCATCAACTGATGCAAATCGTCGGCGCGGCCCTCCACCAGAGCTTTTTTTCCGTCCTCAGCCTTTTGTGCAATCTGGCCAAGTACGTCGATTACCTGGGCTTCGCCACGGTCGTAACGCGTTCGCACATCGCTGTGGACCTTGCCTGATACTTTGCTGAGATTGGTATTATAGGCTACATAAAGTTTTGGCAGCAATTCAGGATTAAGTCGTTCATAAAGTCCATGACCTTTTTCTTCGATCATGTTTTTATCAAAATCCATATAAACACAGCCCTCATAGCATTGAATAACGCGATCCTGCAACCCGGCAGTGATGCCCAATTCTTCGGTTTCGGTAACCATTACCAGCTGCGGAAGGATCTCCAAAGGAATTTCAACCTTATAAAATTGCATCAATGCCCGGAAAAGCGCTACTACAATTGCACTGGACCCGGACATTCCAACCTGCCGGGGAATGGAGGAGCGGTAACGTACAGTAAAGTTTTTGTTCGGCAGGCGGATGCCTTGTTCTTCGCAATAATCTCCGAACTTCTTGATTCCGGCTTTGATCAATGGAATTCCACCATTGTAGCCCAACATACTGACCGTATCCCGCAAATGGAATATGCTTCGGAATGTGCTTAAATCCTGCGGCTGAGCCTCAATGTTCAGTTCGGGAGATTCATAAAGCGAAATGGATGCACCAAAATTTCTGACCGAAATGGATATTGTTTTTCCAAAAAAACCGTCAGATGGATTGCCTAGTAACCCTGCGCGGGCATAAGCGCGTGTCTCAATGATCAAAGTAGAATCTTTTTTTGCCAAAAGTAATAACTAATTGACGATACAAAGCCATTTTACCCCTGTACCTAATTTTGTGCAGGTCAATCTTATTGAAAAAAAATGCAGGTCGTCCTGAAACAAAAACGATGTGGAGGGAGGAGGCTCAGAACCTCTGGTGATTTCCGCCTGACTAAATCGATATTGCAAATGGCTGGATAATTCAATTTGCAAAGCAAGTTAAATTGTCCAGCCATTTAGCGGAGTAGCGCCAAGGAAATCTTTGACACCCTCTTTTGTCTTATAATCGAACAGGAAATCAGGCTTCCTGCTCTTCAATAATTGTGATCTTTTGAATTTTATCTCCCTGACGGATCAGATCAACGGTATCAACACCTTCTACTACTTTTCCAAAACAAGTGTGGTTCCTGTCAAGGTGCGCCGTGTTATTTCGGCTGTGGCAGATAAAGAATTGGGACCCACCTGTATCACGTCCTGCGTGCGCCATCGAAAGTACGCCGCGGTCGTGGTATTGGTTGCCACCTGTCAGCTCACATTTGATTTTGTATCCGGGGCCTCCGCGTCCTGTTCCGGTAGGATCACCACCCTGCACCATAAAGTCAGGAATTACGCGGTGAAAAATCAATCCGTCATAAAAACCTTTTTTAGAAAGGTCAACAAAGTTTTTCACTGTCCCCGGCGCGTCTTCATCGTAAAATTCGATGAGCATAGTGCCCTTATCAGTGATCATTTCCGCTTTTGTCATGTTAAAGAGAATCTAGATTTTGAAAAGTAAGCTGAGATTCCAGCCTTGCATTTGGGTGCTGGTGGTATAAAACACAAAGAAAAGGAGAATGAGTCCTTTTCTTTGCATGATACTCAATAAAAAGATATTGCTTATGAATCGGCTGCAACCTTAGCCAAATCAAGTTCTGCCTTCTTTTGCTCTGATTTGAAATCAGTTAAGCGTGTCAAAACCTCTCCACTTCCCCATTCGCGGCTTCTTTCAGGATTGGAGAACCATTCCTTTACAGCCAGAATCTTGTATATATACTTAGCGGTTTCAGAATTCAGGCGCAATTTGAAAAAATCGTCCTTGTTTTGGGAATCCATCCTGTTTTGAATGTGCGTGGGGCCAGCATTGTAAGCAGCTGCTACTAATGTCCAGGAGCCCAGCTGGCGATATAATTCGCGAAGGTATTTGCCCGCTGCATGCGTTGATTTTACAAGATGCTTGCGGTCGTCCCTGGTTTCATTTACTACCAGTCCAAGATATTTTGCTGTGGATGGCATGAACTGCCAGTAGCCTCCTGCGCCTTTGTGTGAAGTAACCTGGTTACTCATTGCGCTCTCGATGAGCGGCAGGTATTGAAAATCGGCTGGTACTCCGTACTTTTTAAGAATAGGCTCGATAATGCGCATTCTTTTTTGGGTCTTCGTCATCAGCTTACGAAAGGATGGATTATCGTAATTTCTGATCATGTTCTGGTATCGCTCAGCGATTCGAAGCTCTGATAGTGGAACGGCTTCGCCACAAAAGTCAATAGCAAGAAGATCTGAATCAATGATTGTTGTTTCTTTCAGCTCCTTCTTTTCAAGCTCCACCTCGCTCACAGGTTCATTGCCCATTATTGCGATTGAGAAGGCCATAAAGATAAGTTTAATCATTCATTTTGTATTTCGTGAAACATATTACTTGGCTTAAAGCCGGGGTGCAAAGATAACGGTATTGAATTTAAAATATTTCAAATTTTACTAAAATACTCATTTCCAGTGAATTGATTATTTTTAATTAGCACTAAACAAAGGGTATAGTATTTGGCCCAGATCTCTATCGCCAGTCAAATTACCTGGGAATCGTTACCCGCTAGGAATATTAGTGGGTGATTACCGGTGATCGCGAAACGTAAAATTTCGTGCCAGATATAATTTTAGTAAGGGTTACAAAAAGTATATCTCCGTTTTTGGCTTGATTTACAATTATTTAGGCAAATTTGCACGTATGTGGAATTAGTACTAAAATGCTATCCTTGCTGGATTTTGAAGATTTTATACACAAACTGCCCAGCAAAAAAGGTTTTGAAAGCCCTAATATTCTAACTTGCATTTCTTCTTTATTAGAATATGGTTACAGTCAACGAGGCGAAGCAATTAATTGTTGCCCATGCGGCGGTCTTGCCGCCGGAAACCAGGAAACTGGCTGATACTGTGGGTTATGTACTAGCTGAAAACATAAATGCGCCACTGTCCCTCCCTTCATTCAGGCAATCTTCGATGGACGGTTACGCGATCCTGCATTCGGATATCAGCGCTGCTGGTACCGGCTTGCAATTGAAAGGCGAGTCAAAGGCGGGACAAACGGAGCTGGAAAATCTTACTCCCGGTTTTGCAATGCGGATCTTTACCGGCGCACCCGTTCCCGATGGCGCAACTGCGGTAATAATGCAGGAGCACACGCGTGTTGCGGGCGGGCAGGTTTTTATCGATGAATTTCCGGTTCCTGAGGGCAAGAACGTGCGAAGGATCGGTCAGCAAATTATGGCGGGGACTACCGCTTTGACAGCCGGAACTTACCTTTCACCCGGCGGTATCGCTTTTTTGCAGGGGCTGGGAATTACTGATGTTCAGGTGTGCAGAAAGCCGAAAATCGGCTTATTGATTACGGGAGACGAACTTTTGAAGCCCGGTGAGCCGATGGTCGCTGGCAGGGTATTCGAATCAAATTCCGGCATGATAGCCGCGGCATTGAAACAAGAGGGGCTGAGGGAAATCGAAATCCGCTACGCCGGCGACGATCTTGATACGACCATCACCGAGTTGCAAAAACTTGTGGAAAAAAACGACATAGTGCTGGCGTCGGGTGGAATTTCAGTAGGAGATTACGATTTCGTAGGAGAGGCGATGAATGCGGTCGGGGCAGAGACCGTTTTTTACAAGGTAAGACAGAAACCAGGCAAGCCTTTGCTATTTGCTAAAAAGGATGAAAAGTTATTTTTCGCCTTGCCAGGGAATCCTGCATCCTCTCTGGTGTGTTACTATGAATATGTATTGCCAGCGATCAGGAAAATGACGGGCAGGACGGATTTGTTTTTGAAAGCATTGCAGTTGCCGGTCAAATATGGTTATTCATTTGACGGTGAGCGCGACGAATTTTTAAAGGCGTCGATAGCGGACGATTCTGTAATTCCGCTCGACGGACAGGAATCGTTTTCAATCCGCTCTTTTGCGCTGGCGGATGCAATTATTTATCTCCCTGTCAGCCAGAACAAGGTGGCGGCGGGAGATTTGGTAGAAGTGCATTTGCTGCCATTTTAATTTAGTCAGATAGATTTTGAACCGAAAAAATATGGGTTTGCACGTGCAGTATTTTGGAATGTTGGCAGAGGTGACGGGGCAGGCAGAGGAAAACTGGCTCGAAACCGGTAAGCTTACGGTAGGTGATTTTCGTAAACAGGTTACCGAAAAATATCCCGAGCTTCTTGGGAAGAAATTTAAAATCGCAGTAAACCGGCGGATATCCGAAGATCTCGCGCCTATTGACCCACAATCTGAGATAGCACTTCTTCCACCATTTGCGGGAGGATAACAGGAGGTATGGAAAAGAATCACAAGCCAAGAAAAGTATTTGTAGAAGGCCCGATCAGCCCGGATTTTATAGCGAAGTCTATTGCCAGTCACCAGTCCAAGACGAACATTGGCGCGCACGCGATCTTTTTAGGACAGATCAGGGCAGATGAAAAGGAGGGAGGCACAGTTTCCGGAATAGAGTACACTGCCTATGAGGATATGGCGAACGATGTTTTCTACGATATCCGCGAAGCCGCATTTGCGAAGTTTGAACTTACCTGCTTGCATATTTACCACAGCCTAGGCCTCGTACCGACGGGAGAAATCAGCCTGTTCGTGTTCGTCTCGTCCCCCCACCGCCGCGCCGCATTCGAGGCTTCGGAGTTTATAGTTGAAGAAATTAAAAACAAAGCCCCGATTTTCGGGAAAGAGCTGATTGGAGAAGCCGGTGATTTTCGGTGGAAGGAGAATAGGTAGGTAAGGGGGTAAAGGGAGGAAGGGAGGAAGGAGGAAGGGAGTAAGGAGGAAGGAGATTTTTTGTCACCCTTAGCTTGTCGAAGGGCATTCATTAAAAAATAGAAATGGTCGATATTACGCATAAGTCGAATACACTTCGGGTTGCTAAGGCGCAGGCGGTTGTGCAGGTGAGTAAGGGTGAGACAATTGCCGCGATTAAGAACCGGACTGTTCCGAAGGGTGATGTATTTGAAATGGCCAAAGCTGCCGGATTTCTGGCAGTAAAAAAAACGCCGGACCTGTTGCCCGATTGTCACCCGATCCCGATTGAATATACTGCCGTCAATTATCGCATTGAAGGTTTGGAAATTGTGATCGAACTGATCGTCAAGACAATATACAAAACGGGTGTAGAGGTGGAGGCAATGCACGGCGCGTCGGTAGTAGCATTGACGATGTACGATATGCTCAAACCGATCGACAAAGGTGTTGAGATTAAGAACATCCGGCTACTTGAAAAGAAGGGTGGAAAAAGTGACCGGAAAGCCGCTCCTGGTGATCTGAAAATTGCAGTACTGGTTTGCTCAGATACGATTTCAAATGGAAATGGGGAAGACAAGTCCGGGAAAAAGATCATTGAGAAACTGGAAGCGTTCAATCTTTCAGTCGCAGATTATGTAGTAGTACCCGACGATAAAATAACAATCCAGCAGCAGATATTGCAATGGACGAACACGGGTTATAAAATGATACTCATCACGGGAGGAACCGGTTTGTCGCGCCGGGATGTTACACCGGAAGCTGTATCGGAGCTGATCGACCGCGAAATACCTGGCATTGCCGAGGCCGCGCGGAGCTACGGACAGGACCGGATACCGACAGCCATGCTTTCCAGATCAGTGGCCGGATTCTCAGGTGACTCACTGGTTTTGACAATGCCGGGAAGCACCGGAGGGGTTACGGAATATATTGACGCGTTGTTTCCGCATATTTTACACGTATTTTCCGTACTAGAGGGCGAAAAGCACTGATTTTCATTTCAAACAAAATAAATGTCACAACCTATTATAGATACATTCGGGCGCAAGCACACTTATCTGCGGATCTCGCTGACGGATAAGTGCAACCTGAGATGTACCTATTGCATGCCGCAGGAAGATATGCAGTTTATGCCTTCCAAGTGGCTGATGCAGGCAGATGAAATCCGTACACTTGCGGAGATTTTTGTCGGAATGGGCGTAGAGAAAATCCGGCTGACGGGTGGTGAGCCGCTGATCCGGAAAGACGCACAGCAGATTATTGCCACTCTTGGCCAGCTGCCTGCCTCGCTTACACTTACAACAAATGCCGTATTTATCAATCAGTTTATTCCCGTTTTAAAAGATTCCGGGGTTAAGTCGCTGAATGTGAGTCTGGATACGTTGCGGGAAGATCGATTTAAAGCGATTACAAAGCGAGAACATTTTGCGCAGACACTCGGTCACATCAGGTTGCTTTTGGCGGAAGGTTTTGTGGTAAAGATCAATATGGTTGTGATGCGGGGCATCAATGATGATGAGGTGAATGATTTTGTGAGATTAACCCTTGACGAACCGAACCTGCACGTTCGCTTTATTGAGTTTATGCCTTTTAAAGGGAATCAATGGGATATGTCCAAAATCGTGTCGCACGCCGATCTGCTAACACAAATCAGTAGCGAGTTTGATTTTGATGCAATCCAACCTGAAACAAATGACACTGCCCGCCGCTACCACGTGAACGGCGCGGGTGGGACATTCGGCGTTATCAGTACCGTCACCCAACCATTTTGCGAGGGCTGCAACCGCATTCGCCTTACTGCAGATGGTAAGCTGAAAAATTGCCTTTTCGATACTACAGAGGCTGACCTACTCACGCCGCTCAGGCAGGGTAAGGACGTTCGGGAGCTGATTCACCAGCATTTCTACAAAAAACATTTCGCGCACGGTGGCCACGCGGGCTTTACCGAGCAGCAGGCCAAGTCTGAATATGAGACCAACCGTGAAATGATCGCGATCGGCGGTTAACCGTCCAACACGTAATTTTTCCGTTCAAATAAGCCGTGCAACAATGCGCGGGAAGAGGTGATCATTGGGGAAACTCAAAGTTTCTCAACCTCAATAACCTTCGGAAGCCATGAAAAACGTGATGAAAACAATCGCCGCGCTGACATTCAGTATTTGCCTGCTCAATCAAAACGCATTCGCCATAGACCCGGTCGAGGCCAAAACGGAATGCAAGAATAACACTTGCGAAAAATTCAGAATAGGCATGTACCGCGTTAAAAATACGGAAACGATGAACCTGCTTCTTGAAAAGGAAAAAGGGGAACGTTTGTCCATTAAAATAATGGATTTCAAAGGCAAAGTATTGCACGAAGAACTGGTGAGCCGATGGGTGACGAAATTTGGGAAAAAGCTCAACTTCGCGGCAATGCAGGACGGAACATACACCGTCGAAGTTTCAAACGATCATGAAAAGGTGGTCAAGAACATATTTCTGTCGACCGACGAAGTCAGGGAAGTAAGTAGATTGATGATGAGTGCAAATTAAGGTTCGGAATGGAGCGTTACAGGATCTTGCCGCAGGATTTCTGTAACGCCCTTCATTCAAGTCGCCCGGTCTCTTCGAATTTGCGCGGTTGCAGCTGTCCCAGAATCAGGTCGTATATTAATTTCCCCCAAACCAAAATACATGGCACTGCTTTCACTACATAGGGTTTCATCCATTCATTCCGTATAAATCTCGGAAACAGATCAGTGGGTGAGAGGATCGTGAAAATCAGGGTAAGTATCAGTAAAGCGTAATTTCCCTTCGATGGGGCCTGCGCATAATACCAGAGTGCTACACCGGTTACAGCAATGATAAATGTCGGCGATTCGGCCCGGTGGTTGAAAATCACAACCCAGATCAGCACCGATGCCAGTATCAATATCCTGAATGTAAAATTTGAGTAAGCTTTTATCCTCAAAAGCGGAATGCAGAACAGTATCGCCCCCGCCACACTCGCATAAGTTTTATTCATTTCAAGACCAAACCACGTTCTCAGCCAACCTATCACCGAAATTCCGTCAGAGATGGAGTGATCGTTCGACAGCAAATTCCCCCAGCTTTTGTATAAAAACACAAACTGTTCCAAATCAACGGCTACCAAAGGAAAAACTGTAAAAGCAACGACCCAGAAGGCTGTGGTGTATGTCAGTTTCAGTTTATCAGGATACAATAAATATAACGCCAGCCCAACTATCCCAAACAGCTTTATATAGATCGTCGAGACCAGACAAAAGGAAGCCAGCCAGTAACGCCTTCGTTCCAACGCGCCGAAACTGAATAACAGCAGGCCGGCGATCAACGCGTTGCTTTGCTCGTTTTGTACAGCTGTAAGCAGCTCGACCGCCACGAAAACCAGGATCAGTCCTTTGGTCCGAATGTCAATTTTTGGAAGGTAATATACCGAGTAAAGCAAAACTGCTGCATTGAGGATATTCCAGAGTGAAAGCCCGAGCACGTCGGGCAGGAGCGCAAAGACCCCAAAGACAAGCGCGAATGTGGGACTGTATTTAAAAAGGTCCCCCTGTTCGTCGAGGTATTCGATATACAAGTCCTTTCCTTCCAGAAAATGGAAAAACGACTGTTTGAAAATGATATAGTTATTATAAGCTGTGTACAGTCTGCCGCCTTCCACAAAGGTTTTCAACGGCGAAAAGTAGGATTGCAGGCTCGCGAAAATGGCGATTGCTACAAATAAAAACAGCAGGTATTTCTGATTGGATAAAAAGCGGTTCAATGCGGTCATTTCAAATTTACTACTTCATATAACCCATTGTTTTCAGCCAGCCTTCCATCGCGGCGGGCCAGTTGGCAAGAGAGCCTTTTCCTTCGGTGCGCATGCCGTAGCCGTGGCCGCCTTTTGGGTAAAGGTGCATTTCAGCAGGTATTTTTTTGTTTTTTAATGCAAGATAATATTGAATGCTGTTTTCGACAGGTACGCCGGTATCGTCCATCGCGTGCACCAGGAACGCAGGCGGCGTCTGGTCACTTACCTGCATTTCGTTGCTGTAATATTTGATCAGCTCGTCCGATTTTTCAGAGCCCAGCAAATTATCGCGCGAGCCGCCGTGCGAGATATTGGGTTGAAATGAAATGACCGGGTATAGCAAAATAGAAAAATCGGGTTTTGCGTCGGGGGAAGCTTTGGGGCCCATATTATGGTGCGTCGAAAGTGTCGCTGCCAAATGTCCGCCGGCCGAAAAACCCATTACGCCGATCTTGTTTTTGTCGATATTCCACTTACCTGCACCTTCGCGGATCAGCTTCATCGCCTGCATCGCGTCCATTAAAGGTACTTCGTGCTGATGCTCCATTGCTTTTGCATTCGGCAGGCGGTATTTCAATACGAATGCCGAAATACCTCTGTCGTTGAACCACTTTGCAAAATCGCTTCCTTCATGCGAAGCGGCCAGGATGCCATAGCCGCCACCCGGACAGATCATAACAGCCGCGCCGGTCGCTTTTTCTTTTGGTGCAATGTAGGCGGTCATCGTAGGGACCGTTACGCCGCTGATCCGCAGAATGCCACTTGCATCGGTTTCGGATTTTTCCTGAACGTCGCTGGTTTTGAAATTCGGTACTTTGCCTTCCGGCCAGAGATTGATCGTTTCGTTTTGTGCCATGGATTGATAAGAAATAGCGCACAGGCTCAGGGAGGCAATACTATGGAATATTTTTTTCATAAATGGTTCTTTTCGACACAAAGAAATTTTCGCATTTGATATACCTCAAAGCGTGAAGGAAGATTAGGTATTTGTGTAAACCGGTAGGTCAGGGCTTGGCCGGGTTGATCATAATATGGGCGCGGTGCGTGCCCGGGTCCATGATCCAGGGCATTCCGGGTACATCCGGTTTGAGCGGTAACCCGCTGCTTTCCGCAGTAGCAAAAGGAATATAAACCACATAGCGCAAGTAGCCGTTTTTAAGCGTGCCTGCTGCTTCATCATAATTGTCTTTTGTTCCGGAAAGCACAAACAGCGTCGATGATTGCTTCGGCATTTTCAGTGTTCCGTCTTTGGCTTCCTTTTCCCTGATATCAAAAATAGCCTTTGCATTCTTGCCTTCTTTCGTCAGCACGCGGCCGCGTTCCATGAATGGTTCGAGGTCGGCGTGGTAGCAGGAAACGCCGATATCATCTTTTTTCGGGTCGTCGGCAATGCATATGTAATCGTTGGTGCCGTCCCGCAATACTTTAAACGTTCCATCTTCCGCATAACCGTAAACTTTGGCGCCAGCCTGTTTTTCGGACGGCGCAGCAAGTACAGCGGTCTTGATCTGAATATCAGGCGAAGGGATTTTCTGGGCCGCTACCGGAAGTGCCAGTGCGACAGCGATTAAGGAAAAAAAAGTCTTGTTCATGATAGTAAATGACAGGTGGATTGTCTCTTATACTCTAAAATTAGCAATCTTTAATTTAAGAATAGCACAATTCGGTCCCGCTTTCCCGGCCTATACTAATTCACCTCATGAACTTCAGAAAATCATTGATATTATTTCCGGCAGGGTGTCTGCTGGCTGGCTTGCTGGTAGCTTCTTATCAGCGTTCCAATCCGAGCACTTTCGAAAGTACAACGATCGATAGCCTCTATAAGGATCTGACGGAAGAGCAGAAACGGTCGCCAAAATATGCTGTCGCTGGCCTTTCTGTAACAAAAGGATTGGAAGCCAGCTTGTTTGCGTCAGAGCCAACAATTACCAATCCCACCAATATAGACGTGGATCATCTGGGTCGCGTTTGGGTTTGCGAAGCTTATAACTATCGTCCCGCAATCAACGGTAACCCTGTCAACAATGAAGGCGACAGGATTGTCGTGCTGGAAGATACCGATGGTGACGGCAAGTCCGATAAGACCAATGTTTTTTATCAGGGAAAAGAAATCAATGCGCCGCTTGGGATTTGGGTAATGGGAAATAAGGTAATTGTTTCTCAAAGTCCTTATGTATGGCTGTTTACAGATGAAAATGGTGATTTAAAGGCAGATAAAAAGGAAGTGATATTTGAAGGGCTGGGCGGTGAGCAGCACGATCACGGTATGCATGCATTCGTTTTTGGTCCCGACGGAAAGCTGTATTTCAACTTTGGAAATGAAGGCGGTCAGCTCCTCGACGGAAAGGGTAAGCCGGTTGTTGACAAAAACGGCCAGGAAATTGATTTTAAAAAGCTGAAACAGGGAATGGTTTTTCGCTGCGATCCTGATTTCAAAAATATCGAAGTGCTGGGTAACAATTTCAGGAATAACTACGAGGTGGCCGTAGATAGTTACGGTACCATGTGGCAATCCGATAATGATGATGACGGAAATAAGGGTGTGCGGATCAATTATGTAATGCAATATGGAAATTACGGCTACACCGACGAAGTGACCGGCGCAGGCTGGCGTGCCAACCGGACCAATATGGAAGACTCCATTCCGTATCGCCACTGGCATTTGAATGATCCCGGCGTTGTGCCGAACTTATTACAAACCGGCTCAGGCTCACCCACCGGCATGGTTGTGTACGAAGGCAAGTTACTTCCAAAGGAATTTTATGGTCAGATGATCCACTGCGAGCCGGGGCATAATGTATTGCGCTCTTATCCGGTTGAAAAGTCGGGCGCGGGCTATACCGCCAAAATCGTCAATATCGTTGACGGAAAAAGGGACCAATGGTTCAGGCCGAGCGACGTTTGCGTCGCTCCCGACGGTTCTCTGATCGTGTCCGACTGGTATGATCCCGGCGTAGGCGGCCACCAGGCAGGCGACCAGAAAAAAGGAAGAATATACAGGGTGGCTCCTGCGAATACTCCTTACCGATTCAAAAAAGCCGATTTCACCACAACAGCGGGTGCAGTGGAAGCATTGCAAAGCCCTAACCTATCGGTGCGTTTTCAGGCCTGGAATGCATTGCACAAAATGGGCGAAAAGGCGGCTCCGGCCCTGGAAAAGTTATTCAAGGATAAAAATGCAGATTACAGAATGCGGGCGAGAGCTTTATGGGTATTGAGCAAATGGTCGTCAACTGCCAAAAAGAACATTGATCTGGCTGTGAAAGACAGTAACCCGGATATGCGCATTGCCGGACTGCGGGCCGCGAGCGAAGCAAAGGATCTGGATATTCTGAGCTATATTAAATTACTGGCAAAAGACAGCGAGCCGCAGGTTCGTCGCGAATGCGCTTTGGTATTACATCATAATACATCCCCGTCCTCTCCTGCGCTTTGGGCGGAACTCGCAAGTCAATATGATGGGAAAGATCGCTGGTACCTGGAAGCATTAGGCATTGGTGCTGATAATCAATGGGATTCGTTTTTTAAAGCCTGGGTTGCCAAAGCAGGCAGTAACCCCATTGCTACGCAGGCTGGCAAAGACATTGTTTGGCGTTCAAGAGGAAATGAATCGTTGCCTTTGCTGGCTTCGCTGGCAGGAGATCCCAAAGCTGATCTGAAAAGCAGGCTGCGCTATTTTCGTGCATTTGACTTTAATCCGGCAGCGAATGAAAAATCGTTGGCATTGCTTCAAATCATGAAAGGCTCCGGTAAGGATCAGGATAAGGTTAATGAACTTGCGTTGCGGCATTTAGATCCGGGTTTTGTAAAACAGAATGCAGAAGCGATGGCTTCGCTACAGAAACTGCTGGACGCCAATTATGGAACACCTGCATATCTGGAACTGGTCGCGAAATATGAGTTAGGCTCTGAAAATCAGCGTTTGCTGGATCTGGCGATCAGCCAGTCTTCCAGCCGCACAGGTCCGGCAGCCGCAGCACAGTTGATGAAGCAGGGCGGGGGAGATTTGGTTTGGAAGACAATCAAAGCAAATGATCCGGTAAAAAGCGAGGCGGTTTTGACTGCACTGAGGTCAGCAGGAAGCAAAGAATCGCTGGATATTTTGAGGGAAGTGGCAACCACAGAAAGCTACCCAGTAGCACAGCGAATCGTAGCGGCCAAATCTCTCGGCGGAACGATGAGCGGTGAGGATCAGGTTTTGCTTTTGTTAAAAGAAGGAAAATTATTAGGCGATGTAAAGGTTGCCGCAGTGAAGGGACTGAGTGGCGCGTGGCGAAAAGCGGTCAAAACGGAAGCTGCGAAATACCTGGAAGGAAGTGTTACCACTGCCCGGAGGCACCCGGAAGTGAAGGAGTTGATCGGCATGAAAGGCGATGCTGCAAAGGGTAAGCAGGTTTTTGCAACCTATTGCTCGGTATGCCACCAGGTGAACGGCGAGGGAATGGATTTTGGACCGAAACTGTCTGAAATAGGCAGTAAGTTGCCGAAGGAAGCACAGTATGCTGCCATTTTTGAGCCGAGTGCAGGCATTGGTTTTGGTTACGAAGGCTTCGAAGTAGCTTTCAAAGACGGTTCGGTGGTAACCGGCATCGTAGCCAGCAAAACAGAAACCGATCTGATATTGAAATTCCCCGGCGGAGCTACACAGGAATACAAAATGTCAAAAGTGAAGTCCATCAAGCAGCTCAAAGATTCCATGATGCCGGCTGGCTTACAGGATGCCATGACCACCGAGGAACTCGTTGGGTTGGTCGATTATCTGAGCGGTTTGAAGAAGAAATAATGTGCGGCCCGCTTCTTGAATAATCAATGAAAGCTTGCTAAGTTTAACTTATGAACACACTCAGAATAGACATAGAGAATGAGAAAGATATTTCTGTTCTCGAGAAATTGCTGACAGAGCTGGGCTTCAAGTATAAGTTTGAGTCTAACCAACCAGTATTTGAAGGTATAACCGAAGCAGCTGGTTTAGGAATTGTCGAAGGATTGCAGGACCTGCGCGAGGGCCGAATCCTTGGGGATAAAGCTGCCCGTGCCAGGATCGACAGCAAAATTTCCGAGATGAAGAGCAGAATCGCGGGCCGGTGAGGGAGATTGATTGGACAGAACGTGCTATTTCTGACTATGAAATTTTGACCGAATATCTATTTGAAACCTGGGGTGAAAATATTGCATTGCGGGTTTTGTCAGAAATCGATTATCAGCTCTCAAGAATCCAAAAGGCTCCGATGCAGTGCTTCAATTCTTTTCCCGACTTCCTTTCCTTATTCAGTAAACATAAGGTATTTTTATACGTTTATTGAGAGTTTGAAATCTAGAGGTCGTTTTGAAATATATCAATTTTTTTAAGTCTGCATTTCTCTTTACCGTAGTTGCCGCCTTTCTTCCTTATTACGGTTTTCCCCAGGTTGCTGATACATTTGTTGCTGATTCAGTGGTTGTTACCAATCCAGATAGCGCCTACGCGGCGCTTTCCGAGCCGGAAAAACGTTTTTCGCGCAATGCCGTGGCGGGTATAAAAGTCGCCGAAGGTTTGGAAGCGACACTGTTTTCTTCTGAACCAAATGTAGTCAATCCGATCAATATCGACGTCGACCATCGTGGCAGGGTGTGGGTTTGTGAAGCTTACAACTATCGCCCAGCCGTTAACGGAAAATCGGAACTGGGAATGGGCGACCGCATTCTGATCCTGGAAGACAAGGATGGTGACGGAAAGGCGGATGTTACCAAGGTTTTTTACCAGGGCCCTGAAATCAATGCGCCGCTGGGTATTTGGGTAATGGGTAATAAGGCCATTGTGTCACAAAGTCCTTATGTATGGCTGTTTACTGACACAAACGGCGATGATAAAGCCGATACCAAAGAGATCTTGTTTAAAGGAATAGGCGGGGTGCAAAGCGATGCGGGTATCCATGCATTCGTTTTCGGGCCGGACGGAAAATTCTATTTCAATTTCGGAAATGCAGGCAGGCAGCTTGTCGATGGAAAAGACAGACCGTTGCTTGATAAATACGAAAGGCCGATCGATTTCAGACAATTTAAACAAGGCGTTGTTTTTCGCTGTGAGCAGGATTTTACCAAAGTCGAAATAATGGCCGAAAACTTTCGGAACGGCTTTGAAGTGGCTGTCGACAGTTATGGAACGATGTGGCAGTCGGACCAGGAAGAGCCGGGACATGGGGCCGACCGGGTTTCGTATGTAATGGAAAACGGAAATTTCGGTTATATCGATGAAATGACTGGCGCCAGCTGGCGACTCAACCGGACCAATCTCGAAGACGAAATTCCGCGCAGGCACTGGCATCAGAACGACCCGGGCGTAGTACCGGATTTACTGCAAACGGGCTCTGGATTTCCGATGGGAATTACGATCTATGAAGGAGAGCTGCTGCCGCGGCGCTATTGGGACCAGATATTACTTGCCGACGCGGGACAGCGATACGTAAGTGCATTCCCGGTGGAAAATGATGGGGCCGGCTACAAATCGACCGGAATTGTACCGGTCGTTGAAGGTACACGCGACAAATGGTTCAGGCCGACGGACGTTTGCGTTGCTCCCGACGGCTCACTGATCATTTCCGATTGGTATGATCCCGTGATTGGTTCTAATCAAATGAAGGATAAGAGCCGTGGCCGAATATTCAGGGTTGCGCCTCCGGGAGTGCCGTATCAAATACCTGTTTTCGATCTGAATAACCCTGAGGAAGCGGTTAAAGCATTACAGAGCCCGAATTTGTCGATGCGCTACCTTGCCTGGAATGCCTGCGTGAAGCACGGGTGGAATGCGGAACCATACCTTGAGGAGCTTTTCAACAAGTATAATGCAAGCCCGAAACTGCGTGCCAGGGCATTGTGGGTGCTCAACCGCATTGAAGGTTTCAACTACCGGGCACTCGATATTGGTTTTCGCCATTTGAACCCTAATATCAGGATTACTGCCTTACGCGCTGTGCGTCAACGTAATAGCGATCCTACCGAATATATCAAAAGACTTACTGCTGATCCCGACCCGCAGGTTCGGCGGGAATGCGCACTCGCGATCAACCACAATCACACTTATGAAGCATTGGATGTGTGGCTGCAACTGGCGAAGCAGTACAAAGGAAATGACCGCTGGACTGTGGAAGCGCTGAGTATCGGTGCTTTTGATCAATGGGAACGGATTTTTCCAGCCTGGCTTGAAAGACAAAAAGGTAAACCTACTGCCACCGATGCCGGTAAAGATATTATCTGGCTGGCGCGAACCCGGCAAGCCATTCCCTATCTGACGGAGGCCGCTGCTGATACCTCAGTAGATTTCAAGAGTAGGTTGAGGTATTTCCGCGCATTCGATTTCTTCCGCGCAGGGTATGAGAAAACACAGGCGCTGCTGAATGTGTTGACAGTTCCTGCAAGCGACCGCATTGAAGTGAGTAAGCTGGCATTGCTGCATTTGGATAAATCATTTGTAAAAAACTCCCAGCAAGGATTATCAGCCTTGAACAAATTGCTGAACGAAACTTATGGTACCGAGCATTATATCGATTTAATGACACGTTACGAGCTGGAATCAGAAAATGACCGGCTACTTAAGATGGCATTGGAAAAGTCGGAGGATGTGCTTGGAAGAGACGCCGGGGCATTGCTCCTGGAACAAGCCGGGATATCTTATGTTACCCAAAAACTTGCGGGGATGAATGAAGCAAAAAAAATTGCTTTATTGGCTTCAATTCAAACTGTTGGAAGCGCCGAATCAGTTTACCTGCTGCGTTCCACGGCGGTCAACCCGGATGAACCGGCTGCTGTGCGCACGAACGCGGCGAAATTTCTTGGAGCAAGCTGGCCCGGAGAAGAAGCGGTGGTGAAGTTACTTGTGGATAACCGGCTGGCAGGTGAAGTAAAAGAAAGCGCACTGGACGGAGTCCGTAATGCATTCAGAGAGGAAATAAAAGCACAGCTCGCACCATATTTCCCTAAGCCGGTAGTGCAGGAAGCTGAAAAGGCACCTGAGAAGCCTGCTTTGAGAAAAGAAAGGCGGAAGAAGCGAAGATCCTGACAAAAACGCATTTTAAAATAATGAGTGCGGTTTTGAGGTAAATTGGCGCATTTCGTTTCTTTACATTTCAAACATAACTCAAAGAAAAACATGCTTCGTAGAAATTTTGTAAAATCTACACTAGGCCTGGCGGGTGCAGCAGTGGCAGCTAATGATGCTTTTGCCGGCCAGCAGGCTCCAACTGCCAAGAATCAGTTTAAGCTCAAATACGCACCTCATTTCGGAATGTTTCAGAACAAAGCCGGAAAAGGTGTTATTGACCAGTTGAAATTTATGGCCGCTAATGGCTTTATGGCGCTTGAAGACAACGGTATGATGGGCCGCCCGGTGCAGGAACAAGAGGCAATTGCGAAAGAAATGACGCGCCTGGGGATGCAGATGGGTGTTTTTGTGGTAGATAAAGGTGGAAACGGAGCCAATACCCTTGCAGCCGGTAAACAGGAGTATATCGATATATTTCTCAACGGATGTAAGAAAGCCGTCGAGGTAGCGAAGCGTGTCAATGCAAAATGGATGACTGTTGTGCCCGGTGATTTTGACAGAAGTTTACCCATAGGCGTTCAAACCGGACATGTGATAGATGCATTGCGCCGCGGTGCAGAAATTTTGGAACCGCACGGGCTGGTCATGGTGCTGGAGCCGCTCAGCGACACACCAAACTTATTTCTGCGAACTTCCGAGCAGACCTACGAAATATGCCGCGGGGTGAACAGTAAAGCCTGCAAGATCCTGTATGATATTTACCACATGCAGAAAAACGAAGGCCGCCTGATCTACAATATCGACAAAACATGGAGTGAAATCGACTATTTCCAGATTGGCGACGAGCCCGGGAGAAAAGAGCCGACAACCGGCGAGATCAACTACAAAAACATTTTCAAATACATTTACGACCGTAGCAAGAAAGAGAATAAATCATTCATCATGGGCATGGAGCACGGAAATTCACAATCCGGCGCCGAAGGTGAAGACGCGCTGATCAAGGCGTATGTGGAGAGTGATGCGTTTAAGGTTTAGGGCTGTTGGCTTTTAGCCGTTAGCTATTGGCTGTTAGCTTTTTTATCGTATTTAAATACAAAAACCGGAAGTAGGCCAAACTACCTCCGGTTTTTGTCGCTAAAAGCTAAAAGCTAAAAGCTAAAAGCTAAAAGCTAAAAGCTAAAAGCTAAAAGCTAAAAGCTAATTAGCTGCAAACAACCACTGAATTTTCAGCTTTTTCGTCCACACCT
Organism: Dyadobacter sp. UC 10; assembly: GCF_008369915.1. Taxonomy (NCBI): domain Bacteria; kingdom Pseudomonadati; phylum Bacteroidota; class Cytophagia; order Cytophagales; family Spirosomataceae; genus Dyadobacter; species Dyadobacter aurulentus. The sequence goes on from NZ_VSRN01000001.1 coordinate 3,607,280, forward strand.
GCTGGCACGTATTTGTCTGCTTCCCAGTCGTTTTCCCATTTCTCACCGTCCAGGATATAACGGAACTGGTGTTCTCCTGCAGCTAGTTCTACAATACCTTTGAAAGATCCGTCTTTTTGTTTTTTAAGCACAACCGCCTCAGGATTCCAATCGTTAAATTCGCCAACAACGGCTACCGTTTTTGCGTCTGCGGCTGCTTCCGCGGGAAGAGTAAATGTTACTTTGTAAACAGACTTGCTCTTTACAAATTGTTTTGCTAATGCCATAATTAAGTAGTGTTAAATAATCAATGGCACAAATATACAATCAAAAATTATTCAAATCAATGAATATCAATACTGTATACGTTATTGATCTTTGAAAAATTATAAACAAGCTAATAAACCTCATTTTTTTACAAGCCAGATTTACAACGTTTTATCTCAACGTATATCGCATTCCCAAAAATAACCGGCGAGTCTGATTAGGCGCAAAAACGTAAGATGGGTCGAAGGTAAGACGGTGGGGATTTTCGGGAGTTGCAATCACGTGGCCATTATCGTCGAACTTAACATTTTTATCAAATGGATCATTGGATCTGGCAATGGAGTTGGCTGGTGGCGTGAAATTGAGCAGATTTTTAACCCCTCCGTAAATTTCCAGTCCGTTATCAAATTTCTTGGTTGCCTGAATATTTTGAAGCGACCAGATTGGCGAGGTTCTCGCACGCGGATCGTCTTCGCTTAATACCGGCAGTCGCATTGGTCCGTACATATTACCCGTGTAGTCCAGCGAAATACCTGCTTTCTGGATCTCATAATTGACAGACCATACGCCCGTAAATCTTTCCGTCAGCACCGGACGGAAACGTACGCCATTTTCTTTCTGGAAGTTATCCATTAACGTTCCTCCGGCTATTATTTTAAGCGGAAAAGGAAAATTGAAATCCAGGTTCAAACTGATCCCCTTTGAAACTGCATAGCCGTCGAGGTTATCATAAATGATCTGGTTGGGATCAGTATCATAATCTGGCAGGATCCGGTTTGTAAAATGCGTGTAAAAGACGGAGGCATCGAAACCGATGAAAGAACTGCCAGTCACGATCTTTTTCACCAGATTGATATTTGCATTCCAGCTTTGCTCCGGATTAAGTGCTTCTTTTACAATTACTTGCCGAGATCCTGTGAGTGCCGCGTGGTCTTCTGTGAAGAGATTCACGATGCGGAAACCGCGACCTACATTCAGACGAACGACGTCAGTCTGGTTAAATTTGAACTTATAGGCAGCCCGGGGTGTAAAAATACTTCCATGCCGGCTATTGAAATCATATCGGGCACCGAGCAGCAGCGAATGCGCGCCTGATTTAATTTCATCCTGCACAAAAAAACCCGGCAGATAAATCTTGTCAGCATGATCTTTTCCGTCCAGATAGCGGGTAGCAGGGGTATTGTCATTATAATAGGTATATCTGAAAGGCGTACCAACCAGCAGGTTATGCTTGCCGATTTCTTTGTCCCAAAGCAGCTGGGCAAAAGCGATTTTCTGATCGGCCAGGAAAGGGACATTTCCGTAAACGGAATTCTGGTTATGTGAACTGAACGAATATTGGAGGGTGACCTTTTCACTCACCGGCAACTGGTAGTTGCCAAGTACTTCATAGCGGGAAGTATAAATGCTTTCTCCGTAAACCTCGTCGCCGCCGCGGAAAGTTTTGTTCCAGTTCATTTGCCCGCCCCATCGATCTTCATAATAGTACCGTGCAGCAATATTGGCCTGCCGGTTGTTTTTTAAGTTGAAAGACCATTTATTAAAAACCGAAATCCGGTTTTGTAACGTCATATCCGTAAATCCATCTTTGTTGCGGTCGAGCGGATTCTGGTAATTAAAATAATTCACCCCGATCAGCGAGCTGACGTTCTTACCGGGAGTCAGTTTCATGCCGAGGTCCAGATTGTAGTCGAGCCAGCTGGTGCTGAAAGCGTCCGCCGAGAAAATGGGCGCTTTGGATGGGTTTTTGGTAATGATATTGATCAGCCCGCCCACAGCCTCTGACCCATAAAGTGTTGAAGCAGGTCCTTTTACGAGTTCAACCCTTTCAATCAGACTATTTGGTATTCCCGAAAGTCCGTAAACGGTAGAAAGACCGCTCACCATCGGCATTCCGTCAATCAGCACCATGGTGTATGGGCCTTCCAGTCCGTTCATGTGAATATCGCCAGTGTTGCACACATTGCAATTCAGCTGCGACCTCACACCGTTTACATAGCTTAACCCTTCAAAAATGCTGGGTACCGGGTTTTTATAAAGAAATTTGGCAGTGATAATATCCACAGGCACCGGACTGTCGAGCTTGGAGACTTCCTTCATCGTTCCCGTCACCACTACCTCTTCCAATGCATTCGCGCCCGATTTGAAAATGAAATTTTTGACCAGGTCCTGCCTAATAGATACATTTTTCTCCGTGATCGTGGGCATTGAAATATAGCTGACTCTAACCGTATACGTTCCACCGGGAATGTTGGCAATGTGATAATTTCCAAGTGTATCTGCTGTCGTTCCGATTTTTAGCTGCTCAATATAAACGGAGGCTCCAAAGGCGCTTTCCGTTTGACCTTCGAGCGAAATATTGCCGGTCAACACAAATTGAGCTTGCGAAGTTGTTCCTAATATGCACAGAATGAATAGTATGTATAGCTTCATAGGTATTCAAAACAATTATTTAATTTACTCTGAAATATAATTTAGGTAAATCTAAAAATATAACTTGGCAAATAAAAATACTACATACAGGCAGCACGAAATTTTTTAGGGAAACTATCTCGCTACTATCTGCGGTTAGGTGAAAGGAAGTTTTTCCAGCCACGATCGGGCCGGGAATTATTTATTCACACAACAATGGATTTATGTTAAAGAAGTTTTTAAAACCGATTAAACTGCCTGCATCGGCAGATTTTGGGATACTGACCCTGCGGGTTGGCATATCCTGTTTAATGCTCACACACGGATACGCGAAGCTTTCAGGTTACCTGAGCGGTGACCATTCTTTTGCCGACCCGATCGGAATCGGTGAAGAGTTATCTTACATTCTCACGATCTTAGCGGAATTCGGCTGCTCGGTGCTGCTGATACTTGGTTTATTTTCAAGAGCGGCATTGATCCCTCTCATTTTTACGATGATCGTCGTGGCATTTGTCGTCCACGGCCCGGATCCTTTTGCCAAAAAAGAACACGCAGTCTCGTTCCTGCTCACTTATCTGACCTTATTCTTCACAGGTCCCGGGAAGTATTCGATTGATAGTAATCTATATAGGTAAACAAAAAACCCCGCTTCTGAATTGGAAGCGGGGTTTTTGTTATTGTGACCATTTGGTTGGCTGTCTGTCCCAGCGGTGGTTTTTCATTAGATCAGCTACTTTCGGTGAAAGCGGATTTCCGTCACTTACGGCTACGTTCGAGCGTACATGTGGCAATTTTCGCATTCCGGGAATGGTAGTATGTACATCCGGATTATTCAGAATGAAGCGTAATGCGAGTTCCGGCATCGTCATTCCTGCCGGAATATCTGCCCGCAGCGCCTCCGCGTGGTCGACACTCGCATTCAGATTTTCCGGAACAAAATAGGTGGATCTCCAATCGTCGGCCGGAAAGACGGTTTCTTTGGTCAATGTACCCGTCAGCGTGCCTTCGTCGAAAGGTACCCGCGCGATCACTGCAATATCTTTCTCGCGGCAAAGCGGGAAAAGATTGTCCTCCGGCGCCTGGTCAAAGATATTATAGATTACCTGCACGGCATCGATCAGCCCGGTTTTCAGCGTTTCTAATGCATTATCCGGCTCCCAGCGGTTGATACTGATTCCCCAGGCGCCCACTTTTCCTTCCTGCGTCAGCTTTTGAATCGCCTCTTTCCATTCGTCTTCCTGTGCCCAGTTATCTTCCCAAACGTGGAATTGCAACAGGTCGATTTGCTCGGTACCCAGGTTTTGAAGACTTTTTTCAGTGTATTCGATGATATAGTCTGCAGGGAAAACATCAGCCAGTTTAAACTCTGGTCTCGACGGCCAGGCTCGGTTTTTCGGCGGAATTTTTGTCGCTGCATATATCTTTTTGCCAGGATATCTTTTAATAAGATCTCCCAGGATACGCTCACTTAAACCTTCCCCGTAGCCCCAGGCTGTATCAAAGAAGTTTACACCTGATTCCACGGCCAGGTTTAACGAATCATCGGTCTCTTTGCGGTCGGAGCCGGTCCAGCCGGCAAGGCCCCACATTCCATATCCGATTTCACTGACCTGCCAGTTTGTGCGTCCAAAACGACGGTATTGCATTTTGTTTTTGTTTAGTGTTCCGGGTTTAAAGGAAAGCATAGAACCTTTTTAATGCAATAGAAATACATTTGTATTGTTTTAATTTAATATTCCGGCGCTGGCCGGTAAGTAAACCAACGTGTTCGGGGAAAGAGGATTCATGATAAAAATGTTTTTGATGACAGTAAAAAGAGCAGCGGGATTGCTGCTGATTGTTGGTATTTCGGCCTTTATCAATCAAAGTGAAACTTCACCAGAACTATCCGACTACTGCGCCGCATTTAATCAGATACAGCTTGATATCCGCGACTCTGCTATTAGTCCTGATTCTGCCCGTAATGCTTTCGGCGAAGTAATGCGTAATATCAGGAGGTTAGCAAGGACCGATACCTGTCGCGGTATCGATTCCGCTTATTTTGTGTATCCGGTCGAATCTTATCTGCCAAGGGAATCAATCGGTTCGAGAGGGAAAGGATACAGGCCAAACGGGTTTGATCTTTTTGATATGAACGTATCCGGAAGTCACCCCGCACATGATCTTTTTGTAAGAGACAAAGATCAGGATAATCTCGACGACAGGACCTGGAAGCCGATCAATGTGCTTTCGTTTACGTCAGGAATGGTGTTGGCGACTGAAACCGGCTGGAAATACGACAGCGAATTGCGCGGCGGAAACTGGATCTGGATCTACGATCCCTGCCTCGACGGACTATTTTACTACGCACACAACAATATTGTTGAAGTACAGCCCGGGCAAAGTGTGAGAGCGGGAGATAAAATCGCCGAAATGGGTCGCAGCGGCTATAATGCGTACAAAAAACGCTCGCCGACGCACGTGCATCTGATGTACCTGCAACTGGACAGCCTTGGCATGCCCGAGCCTTACAATACCTACGAGTGGATGCTACAATCCATTGTAAAAAGCGATCCCGAGATGTAATTGTGATTCCCGCGGATTATCAATAAATTGTAGCTGACTCAATTACCATTTCCTATAACCCAACCTTATGAACAATCGCCGTTCCTTTTTCAGAAAGAGCGCAGCCCTCGGCATGGGCGCTTTCGGTGTCGACAGCCTTTTTAACGAACTCCACGCAGAGCATTTCAGCAATGCAGAAAAATACTGGAAAGCAGACAGTAGTGACAATGAAGATTACTGGTCGGTGATCCAGGATGCTTATACTGCCAGCAAAAGCGAAATTATCATTTTAAATAACGGGGGAGTTTCACCTTCTCCGCTGGCTGTGCAGGAAGCTTTGGAAAAATATAACAAAGCAGCGGCGCAGGGACCTTCCTATTATATGTGGCGGATCATGGACAAAGGCCGTGAGCCACTCCGCCAGCGCCTGGCCAAACTGGCGGGCTGCGACGCCGAAGAAATTGCGATCAACAGGAATGCGACCGAAGCCTTGAATACCGTTATTTTCGGACTTCCGCTGCAAAAGGGAGACGAAATAATCGGTACCATACAGGATTACCCGAATATGATCCAGGCATGGAAACAGCGTGAGATGCGCGATGGGCTGGTTTACAAACAGTTATCTTTCGATTTCCCGATTGAAAACGACGAGCAAATCGTGAAAGCATTTGCCGATGCAGTTACGCCCAATACCAAGATCATCCACGTAACCCACATTATCAACTGGGTAGGGCAGATTATGCCGGTGAAAAAGATTTGTCAAATGGCACACAGCAAAGGCATTGAAGTGGTAGTCGACGGGGCGCACACATTCGGATTATTGGATTACAGGATACCGGATCTGGAATGCGATTATTTTGGGACCAGCCTGCACAAGTTCCTGAGTGCGCCCGTAGGCAGTGGAATGATGTGGATCAAAAAAGACAAGATCGGGAAAATCTGGCCGCTTCTTTGTAACAGCCAGCCCAAAAGTGGAGATATCCGGAAATTTGAGACGCTGGGAACGAGAAGCTTTCCAATTGAACAGGCGATTGGTGAGGCAATTAATTTTCAGGAGGGGATCGGCTCAAAAAGGAAACAGGAGCGGGTTCATTTCCTGAAAAAATACTGGGCGGAAAAAGCAGCACAAATTCCAGGCGTTAAAATCCATACTTCCATGAAGCCCGAATATTCCTGCGCGATTGCCGGGGTAAGTGTCGACGGAATGAAGCCCGAGGAAGTCGACGGAAAGCTGATGAAAGATTATAAGATTCACACAGTGGGCATCAACTGGGAAAATATCCATTGTGTCAGGGTAACCCCGCACGTTTACACCAAGCTTTCTGATCTCGATAAACTGGTGGGCGCTTTGGAAAAAATTGCTAAAAAAGCGTAACTGCGGTATTATTTTTAGTAACCAAGGCATAATCTATCAAAAGGTTATGCCTTATTTTTTTCAAAATGGTGGTAAAACCGCTGGTAAAGCATTTGTGCATTTTAATCCTGAATAATGTACCATTTGAAAGATTGTAGCAGTTTGCCGCCGTTAAAAAGTGTATTTTTAGATATTGTCAGCATTCAAAACCAATAGTATGGCACAAATAAGGAAAGGTTCTTTCATCAGGAGTGTGAAGGATATCAGTATCGGCGGCGCACTGGCTATTGCTTTGCTCTCGGGCATTTCACTGGGCAGTTGCTCTTCCAATGAGGAGGACGAAGCGGCTTACAGCTATGAGGAGACAACTTTTACGAAAGGGATCCGGTCGCATATCAAGGAAGTGAAACCCGGCGAATTCAAGATTGTCAGCGAAGATAACGTACCGCCCGATAGCTCAGGCGCAGTGGTAACATACCTCGACGGCCACACAGATAAGCTGAGCCCGGAAGCCGCAAAAGCGCTGATCGACGAAGAAATCAAGAATAATCAGTCTTACGTGGGTCATCACAGCGGGTTATCCACTATGCTGCTTTACGGCGGAATGGGCTATTTACTGGGCAGAAATTCCAGCAATGGTTATATCAACAACTTCCGTAACTCCGGCCCGCAGAATCCGGGCGCATTTTACAGCAATCCATCCGCGTACCAAAAGTCGCAAAGCACATTCAGACAGGTAGATGCTTCCCGCACGACGCGCACGGTCAATACCAGGCCGAGTGGAGGCAGAAAAGGATTTTTCGGTCGCTCATCTTCCAGAAGCGGAGGTTAAACAATATTGAAAATGGTAGAAGTAAGAACGCTGGTCGATGGACCTGAACGTGCACTCCGCAATGCCGGGTGGGATTGGATGCTCGGAACGGATACCGTTCCTTATGTGGTAAATGACGTGGTAGTAATCAAGGAGGAGCTGGCGAACCAATATTATGACGCCGCTAATACGTTATATGATATGCTGGTAGAAGCCGGGCAGTATGTTGTTGATAATAAGATATATAAAGACCTTGGGATTCCGGAAAACCTGATTGAGCTGATCGAGATATCCTGGAATGATGACCGGCATATTCATCTTTACGGCCGTTTCGATCTGGCCGGCGGGTTTGAGAACGACCAGATCAAACTAATCGAATTCAACGCGGATACAGCAACCTGCATACCAGAAACTTCAGTGGTACAGTGGGCTCATTTGCGGATGAATGGGCTCGATGAGGCTAAGCAGTTCAATACACTCTATGAAACGCTTGTTGGACAGTTCCAATATCTGAAAGATGCAAATCCGGACCTGACCCCTTCCATTCTTTTTTCAACCATGCGGGATTATCCCGAAGATGAAACGAATGTGGCGGTGCTGGCCGCCGCTGCAAGTGAGGCCGGGTTCGATACTGAATTTGCGTTTATCGACGATGTGGAATTTTCAAACGGCGACGGCATATTTTTTCAGGACACCACTACGGGAGAATTCATCCGCTTCGATTTCTGGTTCAAGCTGGTACCGTGGGAATACATCGGTTCCGACGAGCCCGAACTGGCACAAATGCTAACCCAGATCGTAAAAAACAGAAAGGCAGTGATACTTAACCCTGCTTACACGCTGCTGTTTCAATCTAAATACATTCTTAAGGTCTTGTGGGACTTATATCCTTACCACCCGCTTTTGCTGCAGACCGAGCGCTATGCGCTGCCACATAAACAATCGGTTAGCAAGGTATTGTTTGGCAGGGAAGGGGCAAATGTTTCAATTCTGGAGAAAGGAGGTTCGGTACTGGAAACGGTCGAAGGTGAGTATGGTAGCCAGCCGCGGATCTATCAGGAGTATTTTCCGTTTCCTGCTGATTCGGAAGGACGAAACTACCAGGCTGGCGTGTTTTTTTCGGGAGAAGCCTGTGCGCTGGGCTTGCGGCGTGGAGGTAATATACTGGATAATACTGCCCAGTTTATCGGCCATGTCATAGCGTGAAATGTAGAATTAGGAGCTGCTGGTCAGTTTGTTGTAATTTTTTGGATGCCAAAAGTACATCAAATCAACCGCAGGCTAACATATTTGACCGTTGGCTAAACTTTATGAAAAAAAATGAGCTCGTGTGTTAATGTTTGCAAGGATTATCGCAATAGCTGCTGGTACGGAATTATAAATAGTTCTGATTTTATCAATTAGCCGGCAGCAGTCAACCATTCCGAAATTCTTAAACATAACCGTTATGATACACGAGAAAATTTTCCACCTAAAAAGTGGCAGAGAGGTGAAGATAGTTGTCAAAGGCTATTTTTTAAATGACAATCCGCAGGTTAATACCGAATACGAGGTTTTGATAAAGGAGCCCAAAGAAATGTTTTTTCGCACACCGATAGGAGCCAATCATCCTCAATACTGGAAAATGAAACGGTCGACAACTCAACAGGCTAAATTATTAATGCTTGAATACAGCGGGATTTCCCAAAGACAAGTCAGCCTGGCAATCACAGAGTTCAACAAAATTGCAAATTTCCCGGCTGCACAAATCGGGATCCAGTATGAGAGTGAGCTCGTGTAAGATTACAAGTTAATCATTCAAAAACCGGCATCTGTTCACACAGTGCCGGTTTTTTAGTTTCAAAGTGACTACGATTTTTAAACCGGAAGTATAATTTAAGATAGAATAAGCTTTTAAACCAAACTCAACAATATTCTCAGCATGCTTAATTCGAACGCACAAGTAGCTGTTGTAACCGGCGCTGCCTCGGGCCTGGGCCTGGTAATCGGTCATAAGCTCTTAAACGAAGGGCTGACCGTAGCGTTACTCGATCTGGACAAGGAAGGACTTGAAGCACAGTATGTTGGAAATAACGAGCAGGAAAAGATAATACCACTGGACGTCACCGACGAACAAGCAGTCAAAGAATCGGTCAATGAAATCATCAGCCGGTTCGGAAGAATAGACATTTTAGTCAATTGTGTAGGTATCACGGGGATAACCAACGTCAAAAGCCATGAGGTGAGCAGTGAAAATATGAGAAGGGTTTTCGACGTCAATTTTATGAGCGCGTTTTATATGTCCAAAGCGGTGATTCCGCATATGCTGGAAAGAAAATACGGCCGCATATTACATATCGCATCCATCGCTGGCAAGGAAGGAAATGCGGGAATGCTGGCTTATTCTGCATCAAAAGCCGCGATAATCGGAATGACGAAAGTGCAGGGGAAGGAATATGCAGAATGCGGGATAACCATTAACGCGTTGGCCCCTGCCGTGATCCAAACCCCGCTTGTGGATGCAATGCCACCTGAGCAGGTTAGGTATATGACAGATAAAATACCAATGAAGAGATGTGGAACGCTGGAAGAAGCGGCGAATATGGCAGCGTTCATCGTCTCCCCGGAAAACAGTTTTACTACCGGTTTTACTTTCGACCTTACTGGCGGAAGGGCGACTTATTGAGCAGGAATAGCGTGACTACTGATCCTGCTTTTCGAGTTCGACAAAATCCTGACGTGCTGGCGTGAAGCAGTCTATCACCTTGCATCGGGTATGGGCAACCGCCGAATGAGGCGCATGCGAAGGAATATAGGCAGTCATCCCGCTTGTTAGCAACATTTTTTCCCCGGCAATATCAAATTCTAGCTCACCTTCCAGCACGTGGCACCATTGTTCGTGGAAATGGCTGTGCTCGGGAAGTACTGTTCCGCTGTCGATCGTAAAGTGGCCGAAAGTTTGTTGCTCGGAATGAGCCATTGTGCCATATATCCCATCCCAGATTTTTATAATTTTCTTCGAATTGAAATTGATGAAAGGCATGAATATCGTAGTAAAATCAACATTGCGAAAAATCGGAGGTAAAAATAGGGTAAAAGCATCAAATCAATAGAAAGCTTTTTATATATTTGCGGATTCCAGAAAATTTCAATATTCAAACATTGCGCAGGATTTTATCCATACTGCTCTTCGGGCTACTGCTCTATAACATGATAGGCTATTCAATAGTCTATCTGTCGGAGAGAGGTTATAAGGTCAGTGCAGCAAATACGGATTTGATCGAGCAGTCGGGTGGCTCTGCGGATATTGTAATTAAGATTCCCGTAACAGTCCCTTACCAGACCAACTGGAGTGCCCCTGAACCTGTGGAAGGTCAGATCCAGCACGAGGGCCGATTTTACCAGATGAAAAGCCAGCAGCTGCTGAACGATACCATGTACGTACATTGCGAATTTGACCAGAATGCGCGGGACAGGTTCACCGACCTTGTGTCAAAAATCAATGATCAGGTAACAGGCCAGTCAGCGGAAGATCAGAAAGGCCAGCATTCCAATTTATTGAAGAACTTCCTGAAAGAATATATGGGGCAAGGCAGAAAGCATGTATTTTATGTGCTTGAATGGACGCCCGCCCGTGAAGTAATCGCTTCATTTACATCTGCCCTTACCTCAGAGGCGCACTTCTCCATACCATCCCCGCCGCCTGATCAGGCTTAGTGAATTTTTTATTCTTTCCGTAAAAGTCTCAGAATGATCACTATATGCTGATCATTTATCCTGTTTATCTGTGATCGCGCGGAAGGAAGAATTCTGAATTTACTAAACTGTTCTTTCTTCAAATGGCACATATTACCCTGCCCGACGAATCGCTTCCGGGTATAGTAGGACTTTTTAATTTCCGGCCGCAAACTGCCGAACCTTTGCAACAGCTCGCCGAAACGCTGCTCAGAGGTGATTCTCCGCTCACCAGCGGAGAGCGCGAGCTGATCGCCGCCTACGTTTCGCATTTGAACAATTGTCATTTCTGCCACACGTCGCACGCATCGGCTGCGATGGCGCACCTGGATTGCGACCTGAGCCTGATCGACGACATCAAAAATGGTTTTCAGCAAATCGAAATCTCTACCAAACTACGCGCGCTTCTTGACATTGCGGCAAAAGTGCAAAAGAGTGGAAAGGAAGTTGGGGACGGGGATATTGCGAGCGCACGTTTAGCAGGAGCGACCGACAAAGAGATCCACGATACAGTACTGATCGCCGCAGCATTCTGCATGTTCAACAGGTATGTGGACGGATTGGGTACCTGGGCGCCGAAAGACAACGAGGCTTATCGCGAGATGGGGCAACGTATGGCATTCACTGGTTATGTAAGGTTTCCGGTTTCTCAGGATTAAAAGCACATTTCCCAAATGCCACATATTCCACTACCTGATCATTTGCCAGGTATCACCGGCTTGCTCGAATACAGTAAAGAAACTGCGCACCCAATCCGCGTGCTTACCCAGTTTTTATTAAGGGGCGAGAACACCCTGACAGAGGGAGAGCGTGAGCTGATCGCGACGGTGGTGTCGCATGGGAATGAATGCAGATTCTGCACAGCGGCGCATACCGCTATTGCGGACGTGCTGCTGGGCGAAAGCGAAACTTGCGAGCTGGTTAAGAAAGATATTGACACCGCTCCTGTAAGCGAGAAAATGAAATCACTGCTGAAAATCGCGAAAATGGTGCAGGTGAGCGGACAAGCTGTAACCCCGGTATCTATTGCGAATGCGAAAAATGCGGGCGCTACCGATACTGAAATCCACGACACGGTGCTGATCGCCGCCCTGTTTTGCCTATACAACCGCTATGTAGACGGAATGGCGACTGTCGCTCCTGCCGATCCGCAGTTTTACCTCGGGCTCGGACAACGTTTAAAAGAACACGGTTATAACCGTTTGCCCAATGGTTATGATCATTTGAAAAAATAAAATCAACCTTCCTGCTATCAAAAAACGACCTATGAAAAAACATTTACTCCTATTATCCCTGCTTTTCTGCATTGCGTTTTCACAAATAGCAAAAGCGCAATCGACTAAAATTCAGGGGCATATTTACGATAATGAATCTCAAAAACCGGTTTCAGGCGCGTCTGTTTCGGTGAAGGGAAAGAATACCGGGGCGGTTACAAATGCTGACGGTTTGTTTGAATTAAATACTTCACTGCCGGCTACACTGGTGATTTCACTGGTAGGATATGCGCGGCAGGAGGCAGTAGTCGCAACCGCGGAAAACCTGCGTATCAACCTGGTGCCGGCGATTGAAGAATTGAACCAGGTGGTAGTAACCGCGTCGCGGGTAGAAGAAAGTATCCTCCGCTCGCCGGTAAGTATTGAAAAAATGGATGCGCGGGCAATTCAGCAGACTCCTTCGGCTAATTTTTACGACGGGCTGATCAATATGAAATCGCTTGATATGGTCACCAGCAGCCTTACTTACAAGCAGATCAATACGCGGGGGTTTAATACTACCGGTAACAGCCGCTTTTTGCAGCTGGTCGACGGGGTGGATAACCAGCCTTCGGGCCTCGGTTTTGCGATGGGAAATCTGTTTGGTCCGCATGATATTGATGTGGAAAGCGCTGAGCTGATCCCGGGCGCGGCGTCTGCGTTATATGGTCCGATCGCATTTAACGGAATGCTGAATACACGCACCAAAAATCCATTTGAATACCAGGGCCTGAGCGCACAGACAAAATTTGGCGTCAATCATATTAACGACGGAACGGACCTGGGCGCCAAGCCGATGTACGATCTGGCGGTCAGATATGCGAAAGCATTCAACGACAAATTCGCATTCAAGGTCAATGCTTCCTATTTGAAAGGAACTGACTGGTATGCAAATGATTACACGGATATTGACCCTAATACACCGGCCGCAAACCGCGGACCGAATAACCCGGGTAAAAATCTGCTGAACATTTACGGCGACGAAGTGGCGCAAACGCTGCCGGAAATAGGAAGAGTGTCAAGGACGGGTTACGAAGAAAAAGACCTGGCTACTTACGGAGTGTATAGTCTGAAACTCAATGCAGCTTTGCATTATCGCATTACCGACAAGCTGGAAGCGATTTACCAGGGGAATTTCAACCAGGGGACAGCGCAGTACACAGGTAGTAACCGGTTTGTGATCAATGATTTTAAATTCATCCAGCATAAACTCGAACTGAAGGGCAGCAATTTTTACGTACGCGCCTATTCCAACAAGGAAATTTCGACTAATTCCTATAATACCCGCGCATTGGGCCAGCATATTAACCGCACCTGGGTGAAAGACCTTGCCGGCGCGACAGTTATGCCCGACAAAGCCGACGCAACCTGGTTTGAAAGATATGCAGCTGCCTATAATGGGACGATCAGCGGGGTTACTACCAAAGACCACAATGCCGCCCGTTCTTTCGCCGACGAAGGCAGGATATTGCCGGGCTCAGATGCATTTAATACCTCTAAAGATCTTTTGATCAAAACGCGCGGACTTTCAGGCGCTGGTATATTAAGCGAATGCAGCCTGCGCCACGTGGAAGGAATGTACGATTTCAGTTCTGCGTTGAAGGTTTTTAATCTGCAAATAGGAGGTAACTATCGCAAATATTTCCTCAATACCGGCGGGACACTTTTTGACGATAAGGATAAAAACCTCACTAACCAGGAGTACGGCGTATTTGCGCAGGCTTCCAAATCTTTGTGGAAAGAACGTTTGAAAATCACGCTTTCGGGTCGTTATGACAAAAATGAAAACTTCGACGGCAGATTTACACCCCGCGCATCCGCCGTTTTTTCTCCGACCGAAAACCATCATTTCCGCGCTTCATATCAAACTGGATTTCGTAACCCGACAGTCAGCGATCAGTTCATTAAGCTGAATGTCGGGCCGATCATCATTTTGGGTGGCGCACCGGTGAATTCGCAGGGACTGAATGCTTATGAAAATTCCGTAACCATCGCTTCGTTCGGTGCATTTGCAAGTGCTTTCGGCGCGGATATGCAGCAGGGAACTCCTTTTCCTCAGGCAGTTGCGAAAAATAAGGACAAGCTGGTCAAGTCCAATGTACCTTATATCAAATCGGAAAAAGTGAAAAGCTATGAAGTTGGCTACAAAGGTTTGTTTGGCAAAAAGTTCTTGTTTGATATCAATTACTATTACAGCCAGTACACCGACTTTATGATCAATACAGTCGTGGCGCGGGCGAAATCAGATATTCTATTAGCGGATGGAACGGTCAACCCTGCTGCTGCTGCCGAACTTCTGGGAGCCGACAGGCAACTGTTCCAGCTGTATACCAATGCGGCCGATCAGGTTTCCATTCAGGGCGTCAGCGCAGGCGTTACCTATTCGCTGCCGCGCAATTACAAGCTGAGCGGCAATGCGACGTGGATCGATTTCAATATAGGCGACGCGGACAAGAACAATATCCCAGCATTCAATACGCCGGAATGGAAAACCAATGTGATTTTCGGTAATCCGAGACTGACTGATAAACTCGGCTTCAACATCGCCTGGCACTGGCAGGCTGCATTTGACTGGTACGGAACATTCACCGAAAACGCACCCGGAAAAGTACAGGCTTACAACCTGCTCGACGCGCAGATCAGCTACCGCATTCCTTCGCTGAAAACGACGGTGAAAGTGGGCGGTTCCAATATCACCAACAAATACATCGTGCAGGCTTACGGTTCTCCGGCAGTGGGCGGATTGTATTATGTGAGTTTGAATTTCGATCAGTTATTCAGATAAGATCAGCTATGCAGACTTTGGAAATAACAAATATCGAATCGAAAAGCGTGGCCGGAAAATGGCTGGCATTTGGGTTGTGTTTTGTGAGCTATACGCTCAGCGGGACTGTTTCAACATTAATGTCGGTTTATCTGCCAGTCGCTATTCCCGAGTTGAACGGCGGCGCAGTGAGTGAGGCGCAGCTGGGTGAGATCGGGGCTTATATTAATGCACTATATCTCTACGGATGGATGTGCGGCGGGCTGCTATTCGGTATTGTGAGTGATCGCATCGGCCGGGTTAAGTCGCTGACGCTGGTTACCGCGCTTTACGGGATATTTACCTGCCTGGTAACCATTGTTCCAAACTGGTACACCTTGCTGGCTTTTCGTTTTATGACTGGAATGGGCGTAGGCGGTGTTTTGCTGATTTCGACGGTTTACATTTCCGAGATCTGGGAGGAAAAAAACCGGGCTGTGATACTGGGAATCCTGGCAGTTTGCTTTCCTGTCGGCATTGTCACCACCGGCAGCCTGAACCTGATCTTCTCCGACTGGCGCAGCGCATTCGGTATTGGTATTATTCCGGTCATTACATCGCTGCTCATTTTCCTGCTTGCGCCTGAATCAGTCAAATGGAAGAATTTAAATATTGCTGATAAAAAATCCGTCGCGCTGCTTACCGGCGAAAACCGCGCGAACCTGATCTCTGGCTCGATCATATTCGGCTCGGTACTGATCGGGCTTTGGGGGATATTCTCGTGGCTGCCCACCTGGGTGCAAACTTTACTGGCGACGGGTGAAAACGGACAGAAAGAACGCGGACTAGTTATGATCCTGCTGGGCTCAGGCGGCATTATAGGCGGGGTGTTTTCAGGAATGCTGCTGAATCGTTTTGGTAAAAAAAGAACATTAACAGGCGTTTTCTCGTCCTGCCTGATCATTTGCAGCATTTTGTTTTTGACCAATACTAAATTTTCAGAGATCGTATATCTGGAAACTGCCTTACTCGCATTTTGCTTTGGGATCAGCCAGGGCGCATTGTCGAGCTACATTCCGGAGCTTTTCCCGGTTTCGATCCGGGGTACTGCTACCGGTTTTTGTTTCAATGTCGGCAGATTTTTTACGGCTACTGCGGTTTTTTTTATCGGGTCTCTGGTCAGTGTGCTGGGAGGTTTCGGAAATGCGTTGCTCGTGTTTACGCTGCCGTTTCTTGTCGCGCTGGTCGTCACTGCGCGCAGTAAGTGATTTTAGTTGTGAATATCATAGGTTAATATATTAAGCAAACGGGTTTGCCGCCTGGCGAACCCGTTTCTTTGTTTTTCTGCCGTTACCGCCATTGTTGGCGTTGTCAATACCGCCATTGTTGGTATTGTCACCGACAATTTTCTGCCATTGTTGGTGTTGTCACCGACAATCAGACAACCGCTTATCGTGATGTGTTGGTAACAACACCAACACAGGCGTAAGTAACAACCCCTACACAGGCGTTAGATTTCAATTGATAAAACAAATGAAAAAGCTATTCTACATAGGTATAACCGGCATTCTGCTTTACGAAATCGCAAAAGTGTATTTCATCATGCCGATGCCCGGCAGCCAGCAGATGAACAGCATTGATGCGGCCTACTTTCTGCACACCTGGCGCTGGGCTTTTCGGATCGTGTTCTGGGTGATGATTTTGGTCGGTTCACTTTCTGTTTTTACGGGTAAATTAAAATGGCTGCCCGGCCTGTTGCTGATACTGGCGGCGGGAATAACCTACGCTACCAACTACGAAATGGCCGCGGATACGATGTTCTATCAGCCGCAAACCGTATTCATGCAGGATGCTGCTGCGAATAAAATCGACCTGGAAAGACTGGTGATCGGCACGGAAGTAAATGGAGAAGCGAAAGCTTATCCGATCCAGTTCATCGGCTACCACCACCAGGTCCGCGATACGCTGGGTGGAAAGCCGATCATGGTAACCTACTGTACTGTCTGTCGCACGGGAAGAGTTTTTGAACCAATAGTCGACGGAAAGATTGAAAATTTCAGGCTCGTCGGAATGGACCATTTTAATGCGATGTTCGAAGACGAAACCACCGGCAGCTGGTGGCGGCAGGCGAATGGTGAGGCTATTACCGGACCATCGAAAGGAAAAACATTACCCGAGCTGGCCACTACGCAGACTTCACTGGGCCAGTGGCTCAAATTACATCCGCAAAGCAAAGTAATGCAGCCCGATCCCGTCTACCAGGCTAAATACGATTCCATGAGCCGCTATGAATCAGGGAAAAACAAGTCGATACTCACGCGCGCCGATTCGCTTCCGTGGAAAGATAAATCGTGGATCGTGGGCGTTCAGACCAAAGACGGCAGTAAAGCATTTGACTGGCGCAGGTTGGGGAAAGAGAAGGCGATTAATGAGCAGGTAGGATCGGTTCCTGTTTTAGTAACTATTGCAGAAGACAACAAGAGCTTTTTTGCATTTGAAAGACCGGATAGGCAGGAAAGCTATTCAATCCGGAACGATACGATTTTTGGGAAGAATGCGAGCTATGACCTGTTGGGAAAGCGGCTTGGCGGCTTGGGGCAAAATTTGACGCGGATCAATGCATACCAGGAATACTGGCACAGCTGGCGCACATTCCACCCGGAAACGAAACAGTATTAAGGAGTTAAGTGAATTAATAGAATGAATAGATTCGGAATGAAATACATTTTTTACACCCTTCCTTTACTTTTGGCGGCAAGTATCAGTGCTTTTGGGCAAAATGAAAAAAAACACTTTGATAAAGTGCTGGACCTCAATGAAGTGACGATTGAGCAGCGAAAGAATACAATCCATACAGAGCGCCTTCCCGATGTTCACAATACTTATATTACCGCTGGCAAAAAGAGTGAAGTGGTTCAATTGGAGGGAGTTAACGGGAATATTGCTGAAAAAACAGGCAGGCATATTTTCGCTAAAATTCCGGGGGTATTTGTTTATGATATGGATGGAAGCGGAAACCAGATCAATATTTCCACCCGCGGCCTGGACCCGCACCGGTCGTGGGAATACAACATCCGGCAAAACGGCGTGATTACCAATTCGGATATGTACGGTTACCCGGCGAGTCATTACAGTCCCGCCATGGAATCGGTGCAGCGGGTTGAGCTGGTGCGCGGTACTGCTTCGCTGCAATTCGGTGCGCAGTTTGGGGGGATGATCAACTACGTAACGAAGGCTCCGGACACGACACGCGCTTTTACATTTGAAACCATCAATTCTGCCGGTTCTTTTGGACTTTTCAGCTCTTACAATGCGATTGGAGGGAAAGTAGGGAAGTTGACTTACCAGGCATATTTTCAGACGCGGCATTCAAAAGGGTATCGTAAAAACGCGAAATCCGACGCGCAGTCGCAGTTTGTGAGTTTGTCTTATGAAGTAACGCCTTCCCTGCGGATCAAAGCAGAACTGGGGCGTTCGAAGTACATTTACCAAATCCCGGGCCCGCTGACCGATGCGATGTTTGAAGCTGATCCAAGGCAGTCGACGCGCTCACGCAATTATTTTAATCCTGACATTTATATTCCTTCCATTGTATTAGACTGGAAGATCAGTCCCGCTACCCAGCTCAAATTCACTAATTCAGGCGTTTACGGCGCGCGGAACAGTGTGATGTTTGATGCATTTGCCAATGTGCCTGATACGATCAGCGCTATAACTAAATCCTATCGCACGCGGCAGGTGGATATTGATAATTTCAAAAGTTTCACCTCCGAGCTGCGCCTTTTGCATCAATACCAGTTTGCCGGCATTAACAATGTCGTTTCCGGCGGCGTCCAATATATGCACAACAAACTGCGCAGGCGGCAGCAGGGTAAAGGAACAACCGGCAGCGATTTCGACCTGACACTGACCGACCCAACTTTTGGTCGTGACCTATACATGACGACCGATAACATCGCCCTTTTTATCGAAAATATGATCTATCTAACCCCGCAGTGGACAGTCTCGCCGGGTTTCAGGATTGAGAGCGGCGCTACGGATATGACAGGGAGAATATCTTATTACGATCCGGGAAACCTTCCCAACACGATTAAACACCAGTTTCCATTATTCGGGATCAGTTCGCAATACAGGATCAGTAGCAACAGCCGCGCCTATGCCGGATTTTCGCAGGCATACCGGCCGGTCGTTTTCAAGGATATTATTCCGGCATCGGTATTGGAACGCGTGGATAAAAATCTGAAAGATGCATACGGATACAATCTGGAAGCGGGCGTGAGCGGCAATGTAAAAGATGTTCTGAAATATGATATCAGTGTATTCCAGTTGCTGATCAATCACCGGATGGGGACGGTTTCCATGCGGGATGAAAATAACAACGCATATTTATTGCGCACAACCACGGGCGACAGTCGCACGCGGGGAGTAGAGGCTTATCTTGAATATACTCCCTTCAAAACTTCCAGCGGGGCTTTGCCCACCGAGCTTTCCGTTTTTACCTCAACATCCTATTTCGACGCACAATACATCAAGGGAAATGCGATCGTGAACAATGAAAATACCAGCGTGGCCGGCAATAGGGTAGAAGGTGTGCCCACCTGGATTTCCCGGAACGGTATTCAGTTTCAATACAAAAAGCTTTCCTCGACGCTGCAATACAGTTATGTCAGTTCCAACTTCGCTAACCCGCTCAATACGGTAGAACCTTCCGCAAACGGGACGATCGGTAAAGTGCCGGGTTATGGATTATTGGATCTGAATGCGACTCTGCGTCTCGGCACTGCCTACACTTTGCGAATGGGTGTAAACAATATCACGAACAAACAATACTTTACAAAACGGCCTACTATGTATCCCGGTGCGGGAATCTGGACTTCGGACGGACGTAGTTTTCAGGTTTCGGTAGGGATTAAAATTTAAAATTTACCAAACCAGATATCTCAAATAAACCTGTCCATTCAAAGCTTTAACCGGAAATTGCGAAGACTTTGAAACATTGGACAAAGGCAAAATGACATTCAATCCCGCTTGAAAACGCCCCGGAGTAAATGCAACTCCTGCTTTTAATGTGAAAAGGCGGGGATTAATGTAAGGTGACATTTCTTTTGATTTTTTCAGCGTCGCTAATTGTCCGTCGAGGAGTTGTCCCTGCCAGTTTTGCGCTTGCGGCCTGACAAGCGCTGAGGTGAAAATGTTGTAAGAGGCGCCGGCGTTCAGGGCAATAAGGCGGGTGACGTGATATTGATATTGCGCGCTGAAAGTCATCCCTACTGCTTTGATAAATAGGGCGTTACTGTATGTTTTTACAGAATCTGTACTGGTGGAATCGACTTCCTGACGCATCAGTTTGTTGTCTCCGAAATAGGATTGATATGGCAGGTAACTGACTGTGATGCTGCTTTTTCGCCAGGTTTTAGTGGCAAAAACGCCCGGTATCAAAAGCCGCGCGATGCGGGGAATACTGTCTGCGCCGGTTGCAATATAGTTTGTGGATTTTAGCGAAGAATTCAGCGACCATTCCAGGCCAAGATGGAAGGTTCTGATTGACTTACTTCTTTGGTTTTCCGGTTGTTTTGGAAGATTTTGAACTATCACCCTTCTGCCCAGATCGATGGTAAATGTCTGAAAATGCACATTCAGAGGTTTTAGGCTATGTATGTTGAACTGTTCCGCCGAAGAAAGCGCTGCGCCTGTTCTCAAACTGTGAGTGCCCGGTGTAAATCCATTGAATGCATTTTCCTGTGCTGCGGCTGCTATTGACGAATTTTGTAATATTTTTTGCGTCCCGGCAACATCGTGATCCTTATTCATGCCGACTTTTTCTACCAGGGTGGTCGAGGACCGGGCGTTCTCTTCTGATTCGCCCACTTCGGGTTTTCGACGGGCTTGGTTGGGTGATTTTGGGGGAATTGGGAGTTTTTTGTCAGTGGTTATTGATTCAGGATTGTTTTGTTTTTTGGTAAGTATTGATTTTTCTGATTCGGGATTGTTATGGTTTTTGTCAGGTATTATTATTTCTGGTTCGGGAATTTCTGGTGTTGCTCTAAACTGTTCGATTTTTTCTGATACTGCTTCATCTGGTAGTGTTTTGCCTGGATTTGCAGGTTGTTCCGATCGCACCAATGCAGGTACCGGATCTGATGTTGCAACCGGGGAGTCGGCTATTTTATAAATTACAAACCCTGTAACTGATACCAGAATCAAAGATGACAAAATCAAACCTTTGAACTTCAACAAGCCTGAAAACCACTTTCCGGCGTGTCCGTTAACCGGAGTTCCGCCTGCGGCTGCGTGCAGCATATCATTCATTCCCGCCCACGCGTCGTCGGCCGGTACCTCCGGTTCGGGAAGTGGGTCGCGGAAAAATTTGCCGATATGTTTGTCTGTCTTTTTCACCCTTTAAAGTGATTTTTCAAAGATAACCCTGAGCTTCATCCGGCTTTCGCTCAAATGCCATTTGACGGTCCCTTCACTGATCCGCAAAGCCTCTGCAATTTCTTTCACAGCAAATCCATCCAGATAAAACAACCCGCATATCCGTCTCGTCGCGACGGGGAGTTGTAATAAATAAATGTGAATATCCCCGGCTGCCAGCTGCTCAAAAGGGTTTTCGCCAGATTCAAAACCCATGAAATCTGCGATTTCCTGATAGTCGAAAGTCTGTGTTTTGCGATCCCGCAGCAGCGTCAATGCCGCATTCCTTACGGTGGTATAAGTCCAGCTGAAAAATTCGCCCTTCGCAGGTTCATACTGGTCGATGTTTTGGAAAACCTTTAACATTCCGTTATTGATCGCAGTAAGTATGTCGTGCTTTTCCTCAAAGAAATTCCTGCAAAGCGCAAAAAGGACAGGATAAAATTGCCGGTACAATTTTTCCTGACTTTTGCGGTCCCTGCGACGGCAACCGGCCAATATTTCTGTTAGGTTCTCCAAGCTGAGGTATTAGAGGGGCTGGCAACATTCGTCGCCAGCCTGACTCTGTTGGCGATCGACTAAATGGATTTGGTGGTGAATATCACGCCGCTTTCGTAGGGCCAGTCAAATTCATATTTGTTACCTGTTTTCACAAACGACCCATAATAGGTTTCATTATTGAATACAATCTGAAATTTTCCCCTGATTTTTCCGGCGACCGGATTGACGAGATGTAATGTGTTCCTGGGCTTATTTTCCCCGGTTTCACACATCAGGCTGGTTGCTATTTTGTGATAATTAATATCGTAGTAAAGGTCTTCTGAATTATCCCGCTGTTGTATTGAAACGACCAGCTCATTATTCTTGCAATTGTAGGTGCCGTCAGTCACTGCATTCAGTACCAGTACGTTGGCGGAATCTCGATAGCAGCTGGGCGTGATCCGCAATATCTCATTTTTCCTGAAATCCTGTTCGCCGGACGGAACCGTATAAACTTCATCGGTAACTGATACATCGATAAAGGCAGTGTCCAGGCTTGTACTATCGATGGCGAAAACGCGGTAATTTCCAGCTTTCTGGAAGTATATTATACTCTTAGCGCCGTTATTAATCACTGTTTGAGCTGGTAATACCCTCCACATTACAAATTCACCTTTCGGGTCGGTCAATGTGAAATTGATCGGTTCTTTTTGCTTAATACCGACTGTTTTGTCTGTAATAATTCTACCGTTAGCTGAAACTCCGTCCGCGCCTATTCGAGCTTGGGCCAGAGACGGAGACACTTGATCTATTTGATTTCTCTCGCAGGCAACCAGCTGGAAGAAAACCAGCACAATACATAATAGGATTAACTTTTCGGTCTTCATGACTTTCAAATTTAGTGTTGAACAAAATTGAACAGCGGCGCCCTGTCAATAAAATAAACTACATGAAGTGGGGCCGGGGTTGGGTGGGGCAGTGAAAAAATTTCGCTGGCACTATTTTGATATTTGCTGTTAAAAAATCAACAACTGAAACCATGGCAGAGAAAACATTGCAGGACGTAGCCGAGATTATGAAGGATCTCGATATTTGTATGCTTACTACCACAACTTCCAACGGAATGCTCGCTTCCCGGCCTATGAGCAACAACCGGCAGGTCGAATACGATGGGAACTCCCACTTTTTTACCTGGGAGGGGTCGAGAATGGTCAGTGACATTGAAATGGACAATGGTGTTAACCTGAGTTTCCAGGGCGGGCAGGACATTTTTATCTCAATTACCGGAAGAGCTGATGTGACCCGCAGCCGCGAGAAAATGGAAGAGCATTGGGTAGAAGAGTTGGACGCCTGGTTCGAAGAAGGGCTGGATACACCCGGCCTTGCTATGATCACCGTTGCTGCAAAGCAGATCAAATATTGGCAGGGCGAAGAGGAGGGAGAGGTAAAATTCTAAATAACCCAGTAAATAAGTGAGAAGCGGTGGTTTTCTATTCAAAGAGAAAACCACCGCTTTATGTTAAGATCGATCCGTTTCCTGCCGGTCATATTAGTCGCGATGACCAGCGCACAGGCGCAAAACTATGACGAATCAAAAGTGCCTGCCTATACCTTACCCGAAGTGCTGAAAACGGTATCAGGTAAAGAGATCAAAAATAAAAATCAATGGGAAAAAACCAGAAGGCCGGAAATTCTCAGGCTATTTGAAAATAACATTTACGGTCAGATGCCCCGTTCGTTGGATAGTATAAAATATTCAGTTGTTTCCGAAGACAAACAGGCCATGCTGGGGAATGCAACGTTGAAGGAAGTAGCTATTCAGGTGTTCAGGAACCAGAAATCTGTGCGGATCAATCTGACCCTTTTTATTCCAAACAAACGGTCAGGGCCCGTTCCTGTATTTGTGTTGATAAACAACCGTCCGAAAAGTAATACCGATCCCACCCGTCAGAAGAAAAGCGAATTTTGGTCCGCAGAAATGGTCGTCGACAGCGGTTTTGCTGTTGCGGCTTTTCATGTGAGTGATCTTGCTCCCGACGACAAAGAAAAATATGCGGAGGGTGTTCTTCAGATGTACCCTGAACAGCTTTCGGCCGATAATGGCATGAAGGCAATCGGTGCCTGGGCCTGGGGAGCGAGCAGGGTGATGGACTATCTCGAAACAGACCGGGATATCAATGCCAAGAAAGTGATTGTTGTGGGACACTCGCGGGGCGGAAAAGCTTCATTATGGGCAGCCTCGCAAGATCAGCGGTTTGCGGCCTGCGTCACCAATTGTTCAGGAAATACCGGGGCTGCATTGGCACGCCGGCAATTTGGAGAGCGGATCACGAAGATTAACACTACTTTTCCACATTGGTTTAACAACAATTATAAGAAATTCAATGACAACGAAAATGAGCTTCCTGTCGACCAGCATATGCTGATTGCATTGATAGCGCCCCGCCCGGTTTATGCTACCAATGCTTCCAACGACCTTTGGGCCGACCCGAAAGGGACATATCTGGCGCTGAAGCATGCAGAGAAAGTCTACGGTTTATACGGAAAGAAATCCAGCCTTCCTGAGAACCCGCCCGCAATTGACCAGCCGCTGCCCAAAGCGCCTATGGCATATCACAATCGCGAAGGCGAGCATAATATGACCACCTACGACTGGGCCAATTTCGTCACATTTGCCAGGAGCTTCTGACATGGAGGTCAGCATTCTCTTACTTTTATCTATCACGACTGCCGGCAAGGAACAGGGTTGATATCGATCGTCACGGCCGGAAAACAGCGCAGGCATAAAAATTTAGCCTTTTCCTGAATCATTAACAGCTATCACTATGGTTCAGGAAAAGAATGTATTGTCAGGCTCCGGAAAGTGGGGTTTATATGCGATTGCAGCGGTGGGCCTGCTGGCAGCAGCCAGGAAAATTTACAGAAATATAACCCGGTACGATTTCGAAAATAAAGTGGTGATTATTACGGGTGGAGCAAGAGGCCTGGGATTAATATTAGCCCGCCAGCTTGCTACAAAAGGTGCTAACCTGGTGATTTGTTCCAGAGATTCGGAACAGCTCGACCAGGCGGAGCAGGAACTGACTGCCAGCGGGGCGAAAATACTGGCCCTCACTGCCGACGTGAGTGAACAGCAGGATGCACATCGTATCGTTGAGGCCACGATCGGCGCTTTCGGGAAAATCGATGTGCTGATCAACAACGCAGGCACGATGGTCGTCGGGCCGCAGGAAGCCATGGAGATCGAGGATTATAAGGAGGCGATGGATACCAATTTCTGGGGCGGGCTTTACATGATCAAAGCTGCGCTTCCCTATTTAAAACAGGCAGAGGGCCGGATTGCCAATATCTGTTCGATAGGCGGGAAGATTTCCGTGCCGCATTTACTGCCTTATAGTGTGAGCAAATTTGCAATGGTTGGACTTTCAGAAGGGCTGCATGCGGAATTGAAACGGGATAATATACTGGTTACTACGGTCATCCCTAACCTGATGCAAACAGGAAGCCCGAGAAACGTTTCCGTAAAGGGCAATCACGAAGCGGAATATGCCTGGTTCAAGACCATGGCTTCTTCACCTTTGTTTTCCCAAAAAGCAGAACAGTCTGCGAAGGAGATCATCGAGGCGATCGAACACGGAGAAAATGAGGTGGTTCTTACCCTGACAGCCAAACTGGTAGTTGCATTGCAGGGTGCCAATCCTGGCTTGGTTTCCGCGCTTTCCGCTGCGGCTAACAGTTTTATGCCTCAAATGACCACAGACGGATTTGAAATTAAGAAGGGTTACGAATCAGAATCGGAAATCTCTGAATCTGATATTAATTACCGCACGGAAGTAGCTTCTGTTGCCAATAATGAGATCTAATAAAAATTGACTATGAAAAATAATAAGCTTCCCGAAGACCAGTCGCTGGTACTTTTTACTGACATAAATGGGATACCAAGAGAAGGAATATATAAAAAGGGCTCAAAGGCATTTGTAGAAGCGATTGGAGATGAAGGGCCGGAAGACACCGGAAACATTTACCCGGAAGAAGATATTGTGTCCTGGGAATACTTAGAGAAGAGGGATAAACCGAATCCTGACATTATGGTAATCCTGTAATGCCGGGAACTAAGTGTTTTTTTTAAAGCGGTCTTTTATTCCGAAAAGATTTTTTTTGCTTTCGGATAAGATCCGTTCAGCAAAGCCTGCATTCACAAGCCAGTTGAGCGAGTCGTACACAGTCGCAGGGCTGATCCGGATACCATTGCTCCGCAACGACCGCCACAGTGCGTCGCCGTCTATATATCCATCCGACTGCAGAAGCTGATCTGCCACGATCATTCTTTTGCCTCCCGAACGTAGCTTGTGGCTCAAACAATAAGAATTTATAGCCTCAGATAACACCATTTCGACGAGTGACTTGAAGGAATAATAAAAAAAGGCTCTCCGGGAACTGGTTCCCGGAGAGCCTTGCGGTGTTCAGCTATCTGGCAACTTCAACAAGTAAAGTCGCTGAACGCCAGAATGATTTGTAGTCTTTTCCGTGCAATTTTCCTGTCTCCTTCCAGCTTTTGGAAACTTCGATATAGTAAGTTCCCGGCCAGATGGGTGTAAAATCAGCCAAACCTTGTTCGTCCGTACTGATCTGCTTTGACCATCCAGAAGGAGATGCTATGGAGACGTAAAGTTTTTCGTTCGAAGTGTTTTTGAACAGGCTTTTCAGAGTGAGCGGGCTGTTGACTTTATAGGTTTTGGCAGGATCTGCAAATACGCTCAATTCATTTTTGTTCAGCGAGGGGTCGTTCCCCACAGATGCCTTACCTACTGTCACAAGCGCACTTGCATTGAACTGGTACACCGTTTCACCGCCCAGTTCTTTTGCAGTATGCCCTACCGAAAGGGTATATACGCCGTCCTGAGTGGGTGTGAATTCCGAGGTAAAGTGATCTTCTCCTGCCACTGTGGCAAGCTTGGTTTTTTTGTTGTCCGGTGTAGTAAGCCAGAGCTCGAATTCTTTAACATCGGAATACCATTCGCTCAATTTTTCCGGTTTATCCCCCGGCTCGGCATAAATGATCTTGACCGACTGTTTCTGACCTGCTTTACCTGTCGGCGCGGTTTGGATCCACAGTGCGTGAGCGAATAGCTGAGTAGTACCTGCCGTGATTAGAAGTGCAAAGAGCAATAATTTAGTACGCATTTAAGAAGTAGTTAGAGTAATTGAAACATAAGATCTGCCTGAAAACAAGTGAGTGCGACGAGCGAGCCAGGCAGAAGCACGAGCAAATATAGGCTGCTATTTGTATTAAGTCCAAATAAATAAATCAATTTCAGGAACAGATCTTTCGCCAGCCGGATTGATTCTGAGCCTGAAAGCGAGCAGTAGAATAAGTAAAATGGTTTTATTCGAATTATGTTTTGATTTTTTCTAATTTGAGTAAGATTCTCTGGACTCTAAATCTCATCGTTCATGAAAGTGAAATGGAAACAACTGTTTACACTTATTCTTCCCGCGCTATGTGCCAGCTGTGGCTTTATTAAACTTGATTTTCTGGAACGAAAATGCGAAACCTTTGTGCCGCAGAAATACAAATTTGGATACCAGGAAGCAGAGATCTGGACTACATCCAGAAAAATGAACATTGGGGACACGGTTTTTATGCGCGCCCATATTCACGAGGCTTTTATGGATTCGATGCATAACAAGCCGGTATTGGTAAGAGGGCGCCTACAATTGTTTTTCCGGCTTACTACTGCCTCTTTTGTCTCCAGTACATCTCCTTTTGCGATGGATACTACGATTTTCAGGGTTTTCAATACGCATTTCGACAGTTTTGTGCGGACTGGTAATAAGGTGGACGCTTACCGCTACGATGCTGTGCTCAGAAACGGCTACTGGGATCTGGACATTGGTTTTATTGCGAAGAAAAAGGGTCCCTATGATATATATCCGGCTATTAACTACGCCCAAACCAATGAGCCTTCGCCAAAAGGTGTTTGCATGCTTGGCGACTCGGAAAAGTATGATGCACTGATCCGGATTAAATCAAGAAACAATCGCATTAACGACATTTACCCGATCTTGCCGGTGGGTCTGGAAGAAAGTTTCGGTTTTATTGTGGAATAGACGCACTTACATCAGGATGTGTGCCTGCACATTCACTTTCGCGCTGCAACTGCTGCGTTTTAAGGCTTTCGGAAGTAGCCAGATAATATTGCTTGTAAAACTGCGGTTTGAAATCCTTGTAGGCGGTTACCGCGCCAATGCTTTTCATAAACCAGATATAGTACCAGGCCAGATCGATCTGGTGCGGTTTAAAGCCGCTTCTTGCACTCCGGGGGAACAAATGATGGTTGTTATGCCACTCGCCCGCAACGAGGCCAGGCCATAACTGATTGATGGAATTATCTTTTTTGTAAAAATCCACACCGTCCCGTTGCACTTTTTTGCCTTTTCCATGCCCTTCGTAATTGAATGTGCGGACTCCCACTGCCCAAAATCCGGCAGCCCCGAATATAGTGCAGGCCAATGCGTGGCCGCCAATCAGAAAGCAGGCCCCGTACCAGAAGCCCCAATTTAATAAGGACGAAATAACAGCAGTGCGCGGGTGTACATACGAGCCCCATTTTTGGTATTGCAAATAGCTGTTACCACTTACACCGGTGTGGCTCATGAGCCGCTTCACCTTGTCATACTCCGCTTCTGTCAGATCTTTCGCGATAGGCTGGTGATTTACATCGGCCAGAAAGCAGTAGAGAAAACCCGCCTGCGCATTGTAGGGGTCTCCCGGCTGGTCCGATTTTGCGTGATGGACATGGTGGGAGATCGCATAAATTTCCTCTGGTACCATGTTGACTGTCAGATTCCTTGTGAAAAATCTCCAGAAGGCATTTCGAAAGGTATAAGCACCGTGCGTGCAATACCGGTGGTGCCAGATCGTCCCATGCGTACCCATGATGATCATGCTGTATATAAACGCAACTGCGAGGAGTGTCCAGGTGAAATATTCGAATATAAATAGTCCGAGGAAAGGGATCATCAGCAATACCTTCATCCAGCTCATAAACGGCAGCCAGTTCTTGCGGTCACCAAAAATGTTCAGCCGCGTAAAAAACTCCCGCACGATTTGCCTGTTGCTTGGTTCAATCAAATTTCCGCTACTATCTATCCAGCCGTAAGAAGGTGGTTGAAGAACAATATCTAAAAATCGGGTACCACCTGTTTTGATCATTACGCCGTCTTTTGCCTGATTAAATACTTGTCTGATAGTTGCTACTGAATTCCCGGGCGATCGGGTCAATCGCCGGATCATTTGGAAAAGGTAGTGATTTAAAGTGTAAGCATAGCAAAAGAACACACATCCTTTGTCTTTCACCCTGTACCAATGAGCATGAATTTAGGATTACGCGCTCCCAGGGAACCACTCAGTTAATGGAAGTGTGATAAATGCAAAAACTCCCGTTGAAATACGTCGCCCGGCAAGGTCGTTGTATTGCAACGGGAGTTTATTATGGTACTAAAAACCAGGGTTTTGCTCTAAGGATTTGTTATTATCCGTTTCACGTCTTGGAATCGGGAAGAGCAGGTTTTTCTCGGTAAAGGACTTTCCGTACACTGTTCTGTGTCCTACGAAATCATCCCATTTCTTCGTAACGTCATTTCTTACCTTCCGGGTCCGTATAATGTCAAACCACATTTTACCTTCAAAGCATAGTTCAAAATACCTTTCGGCCCACACCGCTTTTTCAAATTCATCCATATTGGTCGTAGTAATGGCCGGTAACTTGGCACGGGTACGGATGTCGTTGAGCGCTTTCATTGCCTGGGCATTTGGCTTTCCTTCTGCTCTGTTGGACGCTTCGGCATACATGAGCAATACTTGCGCGTAACGATAAATCGTGTAATTGATGTTGGCTTTGGCATCATTGTCAACGGCCTGTTTATCAAAATATTTATAGATAAAATAGCCGCCCAGGTTCAGGCTGTCTCTCCGCACATCACCAGCCGGATAATCGTTGGGATGTCCTTTGTAGTAGGTATAAAAGAACTGCTTCTCCTGCGCACGTTTGTCACCCTTTTCATAGCTTTCCACGAATTCCTTGCGGGGGATAAGACCGCCGTACTCATCGGAATAGGCTGCAATGCCCCTGAACGCAGGCAGGGTAACGGGCGTGAGACCGTTGTTTCGGATATCCTTTTCATGCTGGACCTGAAATATGAATTCCTTCGTATTGCGGTTTGCAGGTAAAATCATGTCGGTGTACTCGGTAAAAAGCGAATACGTGCCATTGTCGATGATCTCCTTGGAACGCTTGGCAGATTCTGCATAACCCTGCGGGCCGCCCTGCACAGGAAAGCCTGAATAGGTCAGATAGACATCGGCCAAAAGCGTTTTGATCAGGCCCATTGAAGTTCGTCCATTCGCATCGCGCCACGGCAAGGTCGACTTTTCGGCTTCCAGCAAATCTGGAATGATGATTTCGTCATAAATTTCCTTCACCGGCGAGCGTGGTGTTTGTACTTCGTCCAGCGATGTGACCAGCTCGGTAAGTTTAGGTACATCCCCAAACATGCGCACCAGTTGAAAATAGTACAAAGCCCGCATGGTCCTGGCCTCTGCGATCATGTTCTTCTTGGTTTCGGCAGGTAACGTTGGGATTTCCCCTACTTTCTGGATGGCCAGGTTTGCCCTGGCAATTCCCGAATACATGCCCGACCACCAGTTGTCGATATAGAAAGCGCGGGAGTCATATTCAAGGTCAAAGAATTTGAAAGCTTCTGTTTGCGAATTTCCATCTGCTTTACCAGTCATGAATTCGGTAAGCGAAGCGTTGTTGCCTCCCCACCCACCGCCGCCGTTGTTGAAAACGGTAATCTGCGACAAAGCACCGTCCACAAAAGCGCGCGCAATTTCCGGGCTGGAAACCTCAGAAGAAGTTGTAAGCGAGCCGGTCGGGTTTTCTTTCAGGAAGTCTTCGCAGGAACTTAAAGTGAGTCCGAATGCGAGGCAGGTATATATAATGTTCTTTTTCATGATCATCAATTTTAATATTTGGATTCGATTTGAAATGACATGCTTGTCAGTATGTGACATTCAAACCCAGACTGAACGTACGTGGGCGCGGATATTGGAAAAACTCCATATTCGCATTTAACTGACCTCCAAAACCCGTAAGCGCCTCGGGATCGTATCCGGAATATTTGTCAGACAAAAAGAAGTTTTGCGCACTCGCGTAGATCCGCAGTCTCTGAAAATTGACTTTACCGTATTTGGTAGGAAGCGAATAGCCAAGAACAATGTTTTGCCCGCGGATAAATGAACCATCTTCCACCCACCAGTCGTCCATATGCGTATCGTAGCCCGCATTATAATGGCGGATCTGCGCGATATGCGTGTTCTGATTTTCGGGCGTCCATGCATTTAACACGGTACGGGCGCTGCTTGCAATGGCCTGACGATCCTCCACGGAGTGTTTAGTAGCATTCACCGTGTTGACGCCCATCACGATGCGGATATCGAAAGAAAGGTCGAACTTCCCAAACGTGAAGTTGTTTCCAATATTCAAATTCCATTTTGGATAAGAGCGGCCGATAATGGTTTCATCCGAGCCGTCAATCTTACCATCCTTGTTAATATCCTCCCATTTCAGGTCACCCGGAAAGCGGTTGTAGGTTTTAGCAAGTTCTGCCTCATCCGAGCTGTATGTTCCCAGACGGCGATATCCCCAAAGCGTTCCGACTGCGTGCCCGATGCGCAGGATATTGGTATTTCCCAGGAAGTTAGGGCCAGGGAAAATATCGTCACCATTCTTACCTAATTTCAAAATCTTATTCTTGTTGGTAGAAAAGGCGAAGTTGGTGCTCCAGCTAAATTTCTCATTGGAAATGTTCCTGGTATTCAATCCAAGTTCTATCCCGCGGTTTTCAACAGAACCGATATTCTGTGTAACAGAGCTGAGTCCGGTTGACCACGGAATAGGCGCATTGAGCAGCAAATCCTTGGTAACCTTGTGGTAGTAATCGGCGGTCAGGTCGATGCGGTTATTGAACAGACTGACGTCCACCCCGATATCCAGCTGATTGGTATATTCCCAGCGTAGGTCGGGGTTACCAAACGAATTGCGCCACATACCCGTTTGCCTCGATCCACCGAGCAACACGTCGCCGGTACCCAGGAATTGCTGTGAAGCATACTGGCCGATTTCCTGGTTCCCCGTTTTACCGTAACTCGCACGTAGTTTGAGGTTGGTGATGACCGTGCTGGATTTCAGAAAATCCTCCTGACTTACATTCCATGCAACTGCCGCCGAAGGGAAGAAACCATATTTATTGTTTACCCCGAATTTCGAAGAACCATCGTAGCGACCGGTTACTGTGAATAAATAGCGGTCTTTGAAGTTATAGTTAATACGGCCGAAATAGGAGTTCAACGACCATTCCTGATCACTTGAATTCGGTTTCACCAACGTATTTCCAACATTGAGGTTGTGCCAGCCCCAATAGTCGTCAATAAAATTCTGGGCCGTCACGCCGAAGTTTTCCCAGGAACGTTTTTGCCACGACAAACCGGCCAATGCCGAAATATTGTGGTCTGTTCCGATTGTTTTGTTATAGTTAAGATAATTTTCAAATTGCCAGTACAGCTCATTATTGGCAGAAATGCTGGCCGAACCTTTTTGATCCGCAGAGAGGTTGTTCAAATCGCGTCCTGAATAGAAGTTGTTTTTGTCAAAACGCAGTTCGTAGCTGTAATTGGTCCTGAGAGACAGGTCTGGGGTGAATTTAATGTGGGAATAAATCTGTCCCAATAATTCCGTTCTTGGATTTACCTGGGTACGCTGGTCTGCGATACGGACAGGATTCTCACCACCTTCCATGCCTGGCCAGTCACGGTTTCTACCCCAGCTTCCATCCGGATAATTGATTGGCAGGATTGGAATAGCCTCGAAAACCATCCGGGGTACGTTTAAGCCTCCTGAGCCACCATCGACTTCGTTGATAATGGCTTTGTTTAAAAATAAGCTACCGCCTACTTTTAGCCATTTTGTAGCATCATTATCGAGTGTAATCTTGGCCGAATACCGTTGTAGGGAAGAATTGCGCATTAACCCTCCCTGGTCAGTATAGCCAACGGAAATGCTGTAAGCAGTTTTGTCGGTACCGCCACGAATAGCAAATTCATGGTTCTGGGCGGAAGTGGGTTTGTATATTTCTTTTTCCCAATCGGTATTATAGAGTGGTTTGCCGCTGGAATCGAATAATTTGGGAAAGTTGGCGGGTAGGTTACGAACGTATTTGCCATCCTTAAAACCCTGCTCGTCAAATTTTTCTGCATTGTCGAAAGCCGTATTGTATACATCCATGAACTCAGTGGCGCTCAGCGTTCCCAGTCTGCGGGCAGGCGTGATATAGGATCCCCATACATCATAGGATATTTGCGTGGCCCCCGATTTTCCCCGTTTGGTGGTGATGATGATTACACCATTTGCACCCCGTGCTCCATAAATGGCCGTGGCTGATGCGTCTTTCAGTACTTCAAGTGATTCTATATCATTCGGATTCAGCAGGTTGGGATTACTCACGCCAACAATCCCATCGATTACATACAACGGTTCCAGGCTTGAATTAATAGAGCCTACACCGCGGATCCGGATCCTTGGCTGATAGCCGGGAGCAGAGGAATTGACGGCAACATCTACGCCCGGAATCCGTCCCTGCAGCGACTGCGCAACATTAGTCGCCTGCCGGTCCAGCAATTTTTCTCCCTTAATTGCTCCAACCGAGCCGGTAAGGTCAGTTTTACGGACAGTTCCATATCCGATTACGACGACTTCTTCCATACTCCGGCTGTCCACCTTCAAAGAAACATTGAGGGTCGATTCATTACCGACGGGCATTTCAAGTTTCTCGTAGCCGACGAAGCTGAACACAAGGATTGCATTGTTGTCGGGGACTGATATTTCGAAATCCCCTTCCGAATTGGAGGAAGTTCCCTGGCTTGTGCCTTTTACAACGATATTAACCCCGGGAAGCGGGGAGCTGTTATCTGAATCAGTGATTTTTCCCTTGATGGTTTTTTCGGCAGGAAAGTTTGTTGCCGAAGCCTGTGTTAAAAAGAGCGTTAGAAGAAGTAAAGAAAAAAATGCGGTTGGCAAATATCGCACGGGATATCCGCAGGATCTGAAAGTGTCCATTTTTGATGAGCTTAAGTTAGGATTTGGTATCTGAATGATTCAGGCGTACTGTCGCCATTAGTCGGCGGTTGCGGAAGTAGAATGTAATCCTCTAGCGTAAGGTGTAATCATAGGCGTCAGTTTAGATGAGATCAGATTTCGAATGTTAACAGATCAATGTGTCGGTAATAGCATCCTGTTGAGGTATTTCGCTATTCGATTAAGCTAAAAATTAATTGATATTATGCTATTGTTGAAAGGGTGCAAGATATTATTTATACTTTATAATTGTATCAAAGGATCGGCCTGATACAGAAGAATTATGTTGATCGAGGAGTAACGATACCAATATACGATCGATGCAATATCGATGTCGCTTTCAGTTAAGGTATAGGCGATGGGTGCAGGGTTGCCTATGAAAATCGAGGTCGGGAGCAAAGGTGAGAATGCCTGTGATTAGATTGTAAGTCTATGTGCCCTCATCCTGAACGACCAGAATCGATTATGTCGCGGAGATAGCAGGATCGATATCGACAGCGACATTTCCCTGGCAAAAGAGTAGGTCCATTGCATCACAAGGTACATTGCACCTTAAATAAAAGGGGCTATTGAATTATAAATGGAGGGAGACAGTAATAGCTCATAAATGGTGATAACGGATTGAGCGTTAAAGAACTCTTTTATTGGCGTTTACTCAGATTGATTGCTCGCTCTATGCGTGGCCGATTGTATCGTTGAAGAAAAATCGGATACAAATTCAGCAGGATATTGAGCACCAGCAACCACATGGACCTGTTATATCCATATTTAAATGCTACCAAGATATTGAATCCGAGCACAATGATGAAAATGATAACATGCCCGAATTCAGACTGCTTCGTGCGGTAATGCAGCTGCAGTAAAGTTTGGGTATTCTTCCGGATCGGGTTTGACTTCTTGTTCAGCCTTTCCCATCCGACCCATATCAAAATCTTTCTAAAGATATTGATTCCCAGGTACTCATATATTTTCCCTTTCTTTTCCCAGGCCTTTTCTTGATAATATGCACTCGTCAGCGGGCTCTTCAACGTTTCTGTAAAATAAAGCACGCAGCCCATTAGCAAAAAGTTGATTATCCACGCAAATGAAAAGCCTTGCATATCGATGTAATGCGAAACGCCGTAGATGAGGGCAATGGTAATGATGATAATCAAAGTCAGCGTTAGAGGTTTCCGCATAAATTGGGTTATAGTAGCTAACAGCAATCATACCATTATCCGCCCGGATTTCAAAGCGGCTGCTGTTTGAATAGGGCCCAATAAGTTGCTGGATGTTACACATAATTATAACTTACTTTTACCTTTTGATGTCAACCAAACTCAAATTCTATTCGAAATTTACCTCAAATCTTAAAATGAGTAATTCAGTTTTATTGAAGGTCATTCAGGTATGTGTACTAACCATGTCGCTTCTTTTAACCACTAAGATTTTTTCGCAGGATTTTAATCCGGGAGCAGACAAATATCAAAGCTGGCAGACAGTTTGGGCGAAGCAAAGCAATATAAAGCAGCTGCCAGAAACTATCATGCTGAGGGTGAAGCCCGCAGGATACTTGCATACAAAAGACAGCCCGCTGTAAACGCCACCTATTTCTACGCCATGGCCCAAATGCCGGACAGTGCGCTGGTCAGCCTGGAAAAAGCCGTAAAATTATATGGATTTAGCAATAAAAACTGGATAGAATCAGAGCCTGCTTTGGCTGCGGTCCGGAAGTATCAGGCATATTCACACCTGCTACGGTACATGTTCGACAAAGAAAACGCGCAGCGTGATCCCGATCGGGTTGCGGTGATCACGAGCGACATAGCGCTGTTCTGGAAAGTTTATGACCGATATAAAAAAGACTCTTCCAACGCTCAGAAGTTGTTTCTCACCGAATATTTCGAGAAAGGTACCCCCGATTTGCAGGAATATTACAGAATTAAAACTCCAAACATCGGCGGTATCAAAGGTTTTGTTCACAACCTTAAAATTATGCCCGAATATTATGCCAGTATCAGGGCTAACACTGAACAGGTTAGCACATTGGAGGATTCCCTCCGCGTCATATTCCGGAATCTGAAACACTGGTACGAGCCTGCCACTTTTCCCAGTGTAGCTTTTGTAATCGGAGGATGGAGCTCAGGAGGAACTGTTACCGGTTACGGCTCTATCTTGGGGGTCGATATGCAGGCGGCGAGCAAGGGTACGCCCACTCATGAATTGAACTTGTGGCAGAAAAAAAACATGTTGCCATTTAACGAATTGAAGCATGTGGTAGCGCATGAGCTAGTGCATGTACAACAAAATAACATGGCCGCTGACACCATCCTGCTCCGCTATGCGATTGTGGAAGGTATGGCTGATTTTATCGGGGAGCTAATCAGCGGCAGAACGGCCAATCAGCGCCTTCATGTCTGGGCTGTTGGAAATGAACGGAGGGTTTGGGAAGAGTTTAAAAAGGAAATGTATCTGGACCGCCACTCAAACTGGATTGCTAACAGCAGTCAGGAGACAGCCGACCGCCCAGCCGACTTGGGTTATTGGGTAGGCTATCAAATCTGCAAAGCTTATTTTGATCAGGCAGCCGATAAGAAAAAGGCGCTGCACGACATGCTGAACATCAGGGATTACAGGGCATTTTTGGCGCAGAGTAAATTGGATGAGAAAATTTCTGGAGGTAACAAATAAATCACCCAGGCTGGCACGGCGACGGTGTCAACAGCCTGTTTTTGATACTGTAAGTCTAAAAGTAAGACGCAGGGATGGCGTCTGTTTATAGTAAGGGAACTTGTGAAAATCCAGGGTGCCTTACGAAGAAACTCCGGGATGCCCCCCAACTTCGCGGACTAATCACATATTCGCTTCCCAAGGGCAGCAAATAAAAAGGACTCACAAGTTTTACCTCGTAAGTCCTTGATTTTCAGA
Source organism: Dyadobacter sp. UC 10 (assembly GCF_008369915.1). NCBI lineage: Bacteria > Pseudomonadati > Bacteroidota > Cytophagia > Cytophagales > Spirosomataceae > Dyadobacter > Dyadobacter aurulentus. The sequence goes on from NZ_VSRN01000001.1 coordinate 3,644,355, forward strand.
GTGGGCCCACCTGGAATCGAACCAGGCACCTACTGATTATGAGTCAGTTGCTCTAACCGAATGAGCTATAGGCCCTCGCGCCATGGGCGTGATTGAGGTGCAAAATTAGCGAAAGGCGCCAAATCTCCAAACGTTATCTGTAAGAATAACCTTTTTCGTCCGTTGCTTCTTTTATTACTTTTGAGAAAAAATAGCTTTGAATAAAAGAAAAATAATCAATGACCCTGTCTACGGGTTTATCACGATTTCCTCGGATCTGCTCTATGACCTGGTAGATCACCCATTTTTTCAGCGTCTGAGGAGAATCAAGCAGCTGGGCCTTGCCGATATCGTTTATCCCGGCGCATTGCATACACGTTTTCATCACGCGCTTGGCGCAATGCACTTAATGAGCCAGGCCCTCAGAGCTTTGCAGGAAAAAGGACACCTTATTTGGGAGCCGGAGCTGGAAGCGGCGCAGGCTGCGATCCTGCTGCATGATCTGGGCCACGGCCCCTGTTCGCACGTTCTTGAAAGTGTCATGCTGCCGGGCGTGGAGCACGAATCGATTACGCTCGCGATGATGAAAGAATTGAACAGGCAAATGGGAGGCCGGCTCGACATTGCGATACAAATGTTTGAGGGTACTTATCCGCGCAGGTTCTTTCATCAGATGATTTCCAGTCAGCTGGATATGGACAGGATGGACTACCTCAACAGGGACAGCTTTTATACAGGCGTGATCGAAGGTTCTATCGGTGCCGACAGGCTGATCAAGATGCTGGATATCAGTCATGATCAGTTGGTAGTAGAAGAAAAGGGATTACTGAGCATTGAGAATTTTCTGCACGCCCGCAGGCTTATGTACTGGCAGGTTTACCTTCACAAGACCTTGCTGAGTGCGCAGGCAATGCTCACCCAGATCCTCTTCCGTGCCCGGAAGCTGGCAAGCAACGGGGATCAATTATTTGCCACCCCGGACTTTGACAGGTTTTTGCGCAACAATTTCACGCTGCACGACTTCGATACCCAGCCTGATTTGATTGCGGCTTTCAACGGTTTGGATGATAATGACGTATGGGCTTCTGTGAAAGCATGGAAAACACACGAAGATCCGGTTCTGTCCGTTTTATGCAGAAAATTACTAAACAGGGATTTGTTTAAGATCCAGTTTTACAAGGAACGCCCGGGTGTCGAAGTCCTGGAACCGCTGAAAGAACAGCTCAGGAGCGCGGGTGTCAGGGGGGAAGATCTCGATTATTTTTTAGTAGAAGGAGAAACAGCCAATTGGGCTTACGCAAAAGAGCAGGACCCGATCCGTGTTAAAATGAAGAACGGAACTTTACTTGATATTGCAGATGCTTCGGACATTCCGACCATTGAAGCGCTCACTAAGATTGTACGCAAGTACTATGTATGTTGGGGTAAAAATGTATCTTTGCGTGGTTAGTAAGGATCAAATCAAGAAGAAGCCGTCTTAATAATTTACGCAACATACTCGAAATAAATTACCCGAAATTAGCCGAAAAATATGAAATTTACTGTCAGCGAGATTGCCCAAATGCTTGATGGAACTATTGTTGGAGATGAAAAAATTACAATTGATTCGGCTGCTAAAATTGAGGAAGGGCGTCCGGGCTGCATATCCTTTTTAGCCAATAGCAAATACGAACCTTACGTCTATTCCACACTTTCTTCCGCAGTTATAGTAAATAAGGACTTTGTTCCCAAAAAAGAGGTTTCCACTACCTTAATATATGTGGAAAATGCTTACACCGCTTTCACCATTCTTCTGGAAGAATATCAAAAACGTCTTGCGCAAAACAAATTGGGCATCGAGCAGCCTTGCTTTATCGGCACCAACAGCCAGGTAGGTGCAGACGTTTATCGCGGCGCTTTCTCTTACATCGGTGATAATTGTGTAGTAGGCAACGGGGTTAAAATCTATCCCAATACCTATCTGGGCGACAATGTGACGATTGGAGATCATACTGTTATTCATACAGGCGCACGGATTTTTAAGAATACAGTAATTGGTAAGAATTGTGTCATCTCAGCCAATGCTGTGATCGGCGGTGACGGTTTTGGCTTTGCACCACAAGCTGACGGCACCTATAAAACGATTCCGCAATTAGGAAACGTAATCATTGAAGACGATGTCAATATCGGGTCAAATACAACGATTGACTGCGCAACAATGGGATCGACTATTATCAGACAGGGAGTTAAAATCGATAACCTTGTTCAGATCGCACATAATGTGGAGATTGGAAAAAATACCGTAATTGCGGCACAGTCCGGAGTGTCGGGGTCGACAATTGTGGGCGAGCAATGTGTCATAGCGGGGCAGGTCGGGCTGGTTGGCCATATTACAGTAGCAAATAATACCAAGATCGGGGCTCAAAGCGGATTAGGCAAGTCTATTAAAAAAGAGGGCTTGTCGCTTTCCGGATCTCCGGCACGTGATTTAAATGAGCATTTAAGATCCATGGCGCTGGTAAGAAGGCTTCCTGAAATGGAGGAGCGCCTGAAAGATCTTGAAAGAAAGCAGGAAACTTCTGATTTTCAATAGTAAAATCACCCCAAATACCCCAACGAGCCTTTATGCAGAAAAGGAATTTCTAATGAACGAAAAACAACAAACCATTTCCAGATCAGTATCCGTAACGGGAGTGGGTTTACATACGGGTGTAGTTGCGACGATGACGTTCGTTCCGGCGCCAGCCAACCACGGATACAAGTTCCAGCGCGTCGATTTACCGGATCAGCCTATTGTAGACGCCGATGTGGACAACGTGGTAGATCTTTCAAGAGGGACCACCATTGAGCAGAACGGAGCCCGCATTCATACGGTGGAGCATACGCTCGCTGCTTTAGTAGGATTACAGATTGATAATGTACTGATCCAGCTTGACGGCCCGGAGCCTCCCATTATGGATGGCAGTTCGATCAAATTTGTAGACGCGCTGCTTGACGCAGGGATTGAAGAGCAAAATGCCTACCGCAATTACTTTGAAGTTCCCGAATACGTACATTATATCAATAAGGAAAAAGACACAGAGCTGGTCGCGTTACCGCTTTCTGATTACAGGCTGACGGTGATGGTTGATTATAACTCAACCGTGATCAGCAGCCAGCACGCTTCTTTAAATGATATTACCTTATTTAAAGATGATATCGCAGAATGCCGCACGTTTGTCTTTTTGCATGAGCTGGAAGCATTGTACCGCCAGAACCTGATCAAAGGAGGCGACCTTACCAATGCGATCGTGATCGTGGACCGCGAGGTACGCGATGGTGAGCTGGATCATTTGTCACAACTTTTGAACAAACCAAAAGTGAGTGTCAACAAATCCAAGGGGATATTGAATAATGTAGACCTGCATTATCCCAACGAAATGGCCCGGCACAAGCTGCTGGACCTCATCGGTGACCTTGCTCTGGTAGGGCGACCGCTGAAAGCGCAGATACTTGCTGCACGTCCCGGGCACGCAGCGAATGTAGCGCTGGCTAAAAAGATCAAGAAACTGATCAAGTCCGGAAAAGGAGATATTCCACAATACGACCCGAACAAAGCGCCGATATTTGACATCAATCAGATCGGTAACCTGCTGGCGCACCGTTATCCTTTCCAAATGATCGACAAGATCATCGCCCTGGACGAAAACAGTGTAGTAGGGGTGAAAAACGTAACGATTAATGAGCAGTTTTTTCTGGGACACTTTCCTGGAAACCCCGTTATGCCTGGCGTTCTGCAACTGGAAGCGATGGCGCAGACCGGCGGGATCCTGGTACTCACAAGCGTTCCGGATCCTGATAATTACTGGCCTTATCTGATAGGTATAGACGCCTGCCGTTTCCGCCGTAATGTTTTCCCTGGTGATACCGTTATTTTCAAATGCGAGTTTACTTCTCCGATGAAAAGAGGTATCGTAAAAATGAGTGGCCGTGGATACGTCGCGGGCCAACTGGTATGTGAAGCTGATATGATAGCAAGCCTGGTAAAGAAAAAATGACACCAACCTTAGCATATATTCATTCTGACGCGAAAGTCGCTCAAAATGTTGAGATTGAGCCTTTTGCCATGATCCATTCCGATGTTGAGATTGGTGAGGGTACCTGGATCGGCTCACACGCTGTAATCAATTCGGGCGCGAGGATCGGCAAAAATTGCCGGATCTATCCCGGCGCTGTTATTTCCGCAACGCCGCAGGATCTGAAGTACAACAATGAATACACACTTACTGTTATCGGCGACAATACAACGATCAGAGAGTATGCAACTATCAGCAGAGGTACAGAAGAGCATTGGAAAACCGTTGTAGGTTCCGATTGCCTCATAATGGCCTATGCACACGTTGCACACGATTGCCGGGTTGGTAACAATTGTATCGTTGGGAATAATGTGCAAATGGCTGGCCATGTACACGTCGGTGATTGGGCCATTGTGAGTGCGTTAAGTGCTGTACATCAGTTTGTTAAGATAGGAGCTCATTCGTTTGTCTCAGGTGCTTCCCTGGTCCGCAAAGATGTGCCTCCATTTACAAAAGCAGCGCGGGAGCCTATTTCCTATGTGGGTATCAACTCCGTAGGTCTCAGACGCAGAGGGTACAGCAATGATAAGATTGTAGAGATCCAGAATATTTACCGTTACATATTCATGCGCGGGCTGAATAATGCCGAAGCTTTGCAAAAAATAGAACTGGAACTTCCGCCGTCAAATGAGCGTGACGAGATTATCAATTTTGTTCGGAATTCAGAACGAGGTATTATGAAGAGTCCCTTTCAAACCAACGGGGCAAGCGAGACAGAAGCTTAAACAATATCAATACGAAAAACGCCGGATCGTGCACTGCCCCCCAAAAGTTAGACACTTCTTGGGGGTATTTTTATGGGTAAAAACAGAAAACACAGTGCAGAGTTGAGGTTAGCGGTTGTAAAATCTTATTTAGGCGGAGGTGGTATTAATGAATTGGCCAGACGCTTTGGGATTACTAGGTCCTGTATACAGAAATGGGTGGGACACTATAAACAAGGCGGCGGTTCAAGTCTTTTGCCGCAATACGGGCGCGATTACACAATAGAATTTAAGCAACAAGTTGTGTTCGCTTATCAGAAACAGGGTTTATCTTTGAATGAGTGCTGCTTCAAATTTAAAATACCCAGTAAAAGTACTTTACATGTTTGGGTCCGGCAGTATGAGCAGTTTGGTATAGATGGTTTTAGCACGGCCCGTGGCAGGCCCAGGTCTATGAAAAACAAACCCAAGATCATAAAAACATACGGTCCATTGACCCGGTTAGAGCAGCTCGAAAACGAAAACCTGCGCCTGAGGGCAGAAAATGACTTGCTAAAAAAGTTGGATGCCTTAATCCGCCAGAAGGAAGCTGCGCAAAAGAAAAAGCGTTGACAATCCATGGGTTAAGGCAGAAATATCCGCTTGAATTGCTTTTGGAGCTCTTTGAAATACCCAGGAGCAATTTCTACTACCATATTAAAAATAGCGCTCAGGCCAGCAAGTATAAGGAGGCGAAAAAGCAGATCAGGCAAGTTTACGATCGGCATAAGGGAAGGTTCGGCTACCGTCGCATCACAATGATGATCAGGAAGATGGGCAGCGAGCTCAACCATAAAACGGTCTTAAAGCTGATGAAGTCCATGGGCCTGAAATCGTTGATCCGTCTCAAAAGGTACCGCTCTTACAAAGGCCAGACAGGCAGGGTTGCGCCCAATATTCTCAACAGGGATTTTAAATCTGAAAAACCATCACAGAAATGGGCGACGGATGTCTCCGAGTTCAGGGTGAAAGACAAAAAACTTTTTCTGTCTCCTATTATTGACCTGTTTAATGGAGAAATCATCAGTTACAACCTGTCCGAATCAGCTAATTTTAAGCAAGTAACACAAATGCTCGAAACGGCATTTAAAAAGATCAATAAGCCAGAAAATCTGGTACTGCATTCCGACCAGGGCTGGCAATACCAAATGAGTAAATATCAAAAAATACTTGAATCGAAGGGTATTATCCAAAGCATGTCCAGAAAAGGCAACTGCCTGGACAATGCGATTATTGAAAACTTTTTTGGCACCATTAAATCAGAGTTGTTCTACCTGAACAAATACCAAAGCACCGACCAGCTGAAAGAAGACATCAAGGAATATATCGACTACTACAACAACGACAGGATCAGGCTTAATTTAAATGGAATGAGCCCGGCACAATACCGGGCTCATCACACTAATCGTTAAATTATAAAACGTCCAACTTTTGGGGTTCAGTCCATCGACCGGCGTTTTTTTTATGCTCCAACCGTAACGATATCACCCTCGCGCAACGTAGCCAATATCTTGGCTACGGCATTTTGACCGAACATAATCTTGTTATTGAATTTTCGAAAGGTAGCCAGGGTTTTAAGTGGTTCCGGGCCTTTTTCAGCTGTCTGTGGGTCGATTGTCGTGAGTACGCAGCGGGCGCAGGGTTTGACTATTTCAAAAGTCGCAGCACCGATATTCACATTCTTCCATTGATCTTCTTCGAATGGCCTAGTTCCGGAGATTACAAAATTTGGCCGAAAGCGCCGCATAGTAATTTCACTTTCGAGCTTTGTATTCAGTTCCTGCAATGAAGCTTCCGAAATAATCAGGAATGGGTATCCATCTGCAAAACTTACGATTTCACCATTTTTTGCATATTTCGGATCGGCTTTTCTTTCGGTATTCTCAGGCATTTTTACCAGTTGCGCTGGAAAACCGAGTTGCTCACTCAACCACTGATCCGCCTCATTAGAAACCGTAACAGCTTCCACCACATCATCCCAGATCGTGACTGTTCGGGGGTGAGAAGTAACTGGCTGGAATGGTACTGTAAATGCATTGTCCGGCTCTGTTCGGTTTAGGATTTTTAAGCCTTCGCTGGTCACATAGACATCTATCAGGGCCATTTTGGGCAAAGTGCGCTGCGTGACGAACTTATTGTTTTCATCGATGATCATCCAGCGGCGATCTAATTGCAGTCCTCTTTCTTCCATTTTCGCCTCACTGAGCCGGATTCCGCCCAGTGATTTTACAGGATAGATCCAGATTTCTGAAAGGTGCATATGCAGATGTGTATTTTATTTAATGGTCATTCAATTCAAAAATCCATTCTCGCAAGCGGGCTCACTGTCTGATCGCAAAAATCGCCTTCGATGAATTTATAATGCGCCGCAATGGCGATCATCGCCGCATTGTCGGTACAGTATTCAAATGCGGGGATATAAACATTCCAGCGCTGATTCTGGCCCATTTCTAAAATGGATTTGCGCAGGCCCGAATTTGCCGAAACACCTCCTGCGATCGCGATCTCCTTAATTCCGGTTTCCCGGGAAGCTTTTTTTAGTTTTTTCAATAAAATATCAACCAGCGTATACTGAATACTGGCACATACATCAGCTATATTTTCGGTGATGAACGCCGGATTTTCGCGCACCTGTTTTTGTAGAAAATACATAAAAGACGTCTTGATACCGCTGAAAGAAAAGTCCAGGCCGGGCATTTCAGGAAGTGGAAATGCGTAGGCGTTCGGATCACCTGCTGCGGCATATTTATCGATCAGCGGGCCACCGGGGTAGGGAAGCTCAAGTAGTTTGGCGGTTTTATCAAATGCTTCTCCCACTGCGTCATCGCGTGTTTCTCCTATAATTTCCATTTCCAGCGGCGACGAAACTTTTACGATCTGAGTATGTCCGCCACTTACAGTCAGACATAGAAACGGGAATGCAGGTTTGGGGTCATCGATGAAATGCGCAAGTACGTGCGCCTGCATATGATTCACCTCGATCAGCGGGATGCCGAGCCCCAGCGCCATGGATTTGGCAAATGAAGTACCTACCAGCAGCGCGCCCAGCAAGCCCGGTCCACGCGTAAAAGCAATGGCATCCAGGTCTTTTTTTGTTACTTTTGCGTCATTCAACGCTTTGTCTGCTACTGGTAGAATATGTTGCTGATGCGCACGCGATGCCAATTCGGGCACTACTCCTCCGTAAAGGGTGTGAATGAGCTGCGTAGCAACAACATTGGAGCGGATTTCCCCGTTAGTGATTACGGCCGCGGAGGTTTCGTCACAAGAAGATTCAATGGCGAGGATGGTCATAACTATTGAATTATTCACAAAATTAAGCATTAACAACAAGATAAGCAGTATTGCCTGCGAAGCTGTAATATGTTTAAATTCTTGAGGGCCCTAGGCAATGGTTTAATTGTGGTGATGATCTTCGCCCTGCTGGCGCTCGGGATCCTGACCATTGCGCTCCAGCTTACCTCAGTACAGACCTGGGCCGTACAGGAAGCAGCCGACCGCATTTCCGGAAAGCTGGGCTATCCCATTACGATTCAAAAAGTCAATATCAAGTGGTTTGATGTGGTTTCTCTGGAAGGGGTGTCGGTTAAGGATACCAGCCAGAAGGATATGATCGACGTGGGCCGGATTGATGTCAATCTCGATCTGCATAATATCATCAACAATGCCGCCCGGGAAATATACCTCGACGAGGTGAATGTATTTCAGCCCCAAGTACGTCTTGCCATTGTCCCCGAGTCGGGCTACCTTAATATCGATGGCTTCATCGAAAAGATCAACGAGCTGACTGCCCCCGCAATACCGAGGCCCGCCAATGCTCCCGAAAACAATATCCCTTTTATAATAGGTAAATCGAAAGTGATCGACGGCACATTCAGTTACGACGATCCCCGCAGGCCCAGGGATAGAGGCAAAAGGGTATTCGATTATTCTCACTTCAAGCTGAATCACCTTTATGGCGACCTGAAAAACTTCCTGGTGCAGGGTGATACAATTTCTTTTGTGGCCAAAAACCTCAAAACCATTGATGCGCAAACCGGATTGGAAATGCACGATCTGGATACACGTTTTTTGTTTTGTCAAAAGAAAATGGAGCTGAAAGAACTGGATGCGCATATTGGAAACTCCCGCCTGAAAGACGAGGTGGTTTTTTTCTACAACCGCTCCGGCGAACTGGGTGATTTTAATCATAAAGTCACAATGAAAGGGCACCTGGTAGGCAGCCACGTGGATTCCCGGGACCTTGGCCTTTTCTCCAGTTACGTCGATGCGCTGGACGAAACGTGGAGGATTTCAGGGGATTTCAATGGGAAGGTGGATGATTTTGTGGTGACAAATACCGATCTGCATTTTGGCAAGGCAAGCCGGCTTGTCGGGAGCCTTGGTTTCAAAGGTTTACCGACGATCGAAGGCGTGCAAATGGATATCAGGCTCTCACTTTCCAAAATCGAACCGGCAGACCTGATCCAGTATTACCCCGAGTGGGATATGCATTCTACGCTTCAAAAATTTGGATTGACACTGCTTGACGGGAGCTTTAAAGGTACACTGGGTGATTTTTCGGTAACTGCCAATGCGTCGTCTGCAATGGGCGAAGTGGCCGGCGATCTTGTTTTCCATATTGCTGACCCCAAATCCACCACCTATTCAGGCAAAATCCAGACTAACCGCTTTGAGCTGGGAAAGTTGCTTGATCGCGAAGACACCTGGCAGCAGCTTGATTTTGAAGGTCAGGTATTTGGAAAAGGGCTGGAACTTCAGTTTGCTACCACCGATATGAATGCGCTTGTTGGCAGAGTGGGGTTCCGGAATTATGATTACAGAAATATTAGATTAAAGGGAAACCTTCAGAATCAGTATTTCAACGGGCTCGTGAGTGCCAGAGACACCAATCTGGTGTTGAACCTGGAAGGCGAATTTGATCTTTCGAAACAGCAGAATGCGTTTGATGTTCAGGGGACTATCGAAAGGGCAAATTTAGGCCAGCTGGGTTTTACCGCCGACTCCATTACGCTCAGCACACAATTGAATGTAAATGTAACCGGGAATACTGTCGACGATTTAACCGGGGATGCCAGACTGCTGAACACCTATATGTTGATGACCAATCGGGAGCGGAACCTCGTCATTGACACGCTTACATTTTCGTCGCGAAAACAAGCTCAAAACCGGATATTAAGATTAGACAGTGAATTTCTGTCCGCGAAGGTGGAAGGTGATTTTATGCCTACCCGCTCGTGGAAGGACCTCACCCGTTTGATTGACGAGTATAAATTGTATTTCTTCGAAAATGAAGCGAACAGGGCTCAGTATTATGCAAAAAAACCCGTCCAGGCTATCCAGGCCAGGTACCAAATCGAATATGAGGTCGAAACCAGAAACCTCTCACGGTTCCTGGCGTTTTTAAATCCGGATATCTACATATCAAAGGGCGCGAGGGCAGAAGGTGTTTTTAGAATGGATAACACCGCGATACTGACCATGAATGCGATTTCTGACACGTTGCGTTACGGGACAAATCAGTTTGTGAATTCAGAGTTGGATGTCACTACTTCCAAATTCGTTAACAATGCCGAGGTACTTGCATCCATATTGGTCACTTCCGATCAGCAGCAAATCAGTGTACTTGTCCCTACCGAAAAACTCGAACTGGAAGGTACCTGGGATGAGGACCATATCGATTTCAACGGCGCGATTCGCCAGGTCAGGAGTACCAACAAGGCCAATCTGGCGGGGGAAATCCGTTTTCTGGCAGCAGGGTTTGATGTTAATTTCAAAGATTCCAGGCTCAGTTTGCTGGAAGAACAGTGGACGGTTCCTTCGCAGAGCGTAATTTCAATTGCCGGCAAAGAAATATCACTGTCTAATGTAGGTCTTGTAAGTGGTAAGCAGCGCATATTTTTAAACGGAAACGCCTCTGAGAATCCGGAGAAAAGCATGTTGCTGGATATCAAAAATTTTCGTCTGGGTAGCCTTAACCCTGTTTTGAATACAAAACTTGCGGGTATTATGGACGGGACTGCCCGGGTCAAGGACGTTTACAACAGTGTTATCCTGGATGCGAGTTTTAATATCGAAAGCTTAGGTTACGCGCAATACGAATTCGGTAATCTGTCGGGAACCGGGGATTGGGACCAGATTACGAGTGAGTTGCAGGTAGACGCACAGCTGAGCAAGAATGCGCGGCGGGTGTTCAACCTGGTAGGATCTTATCGCCCCAAGCTGGCTGAAAACACATTAAATCTGAAAGCGATTTTCAACCACATTGATTTTAAGGCACTCGAACCTTTTGCGGACGGGCTTGTATCGGATATCGGTGGCAGTGCGCAGGGAACTGTGACGATCAAAGGCAAGGTGGACTCGCCGGTGCTGGAAGGATCCCTGATGGTTGAACAGGGGCGGATGAAATTCGATTATTTACAATCGGTATTTCATTTTAATGACAAGATTAATTTTACAGAAAGTGAAATAACGGTGAACAATATCGTCGTAACTGATGGTGACGGGAACACTGCGCTGGTACGCGGAGGTGTATTTCACGATAGCTTTAAATATTTTTCGCTGGGTTTCAATGCAGACCTCCGGAACTTTAAAATCCTGAATACGAATGCGAAAGACAACAGCATTTTTTATGGTACCGCCTATGTAACAGGTCCGGTGGCTGTTTTTGGGCCTATTAATAACCTGAATATCGAGGCGAATGTAAGTAGTAACAAGGGCACGAAAATATATATTCCCCTCGACGGAGCAACCGAGGTGGCTACCCAGGATTACATTCAGTTTGTGAGCAAATTGCCAGCCGTTGACAGTACAGCAACCACCAATTCCGATTCAATCAGCCGTAGCCAGGTCGCAGGTGGGATTAAAATGGATTTCAACTTTAACCTAACCCCGGAGGCAACCTGCGAGATCATTTTCGACAGGCAGACCGGCGACATTTTGAGAGGAAACGGTTCCGGAAGGCTAAGTCTGAATATCGATACCCAGGGCGATTTTACCATGGCGGGGACATATGAAATTGAGCGTGGAGAATACAATTTCACGTTGCAAAATGTAATTAACAAGAAATTCAGTATCAAGCCGGGCAGCCGTATTGTGTGGTCGGGTGACCCTTACGGGGCTATTTTGGATGTAAAAGCGGGTTATACCCAATTGGTTTCGCTTGCGGGCGTTTTGCCCAATACCAGTACTGTGGCTACAACCAATGATGCGCTTTCAAGGCGATATCCCGTAGAGGTGACGATTGGATTATCGGACAGGCTGATGGCGCCGCAGATCCGCTATGATCTCAAAATCCTCGATAATCCTTCTTTAAACACTTATCGCGGACAACTGGAAGCTTTTCAGAACAAACTTAAATCCGATGAACAGGAACTGAGCCGGCAGGTGAGCAGCCTTTTGGTAGTGAACCAATTACTACCGGAAACCAGCCTCGCAACAGTGGGCAGCCAGAATTTTCTGGGCAGCAGCATTAGCGAACTGGTTTCTAACCAGATCAGCCGATGGGCATCGGGGATTAATGAAAACCTGGAAGTGGGTGTTTCGGGCCTGTCCCTGGATCAGAATGCATTGAATAACCTGCAACTGCGCTTTTCCTACCGCTTTTTAAATGACCGCTTCCGGGTAACCAGGGATGGAAGATTTACTTCCGGTGCCCAAAACCAAACAGGCGCCACTGCCTACGATGCAGCTAGCCTGCTGGGAGAATGGACGCTCGAATATTGGCTGAACAGCAGAGGTTCGGTGCGGGTAAAAGCTTACAACAGGAACGTTCAAAACCCGCTCTCACTGAATAACACGGTCACAACCGGTGGTGTAAGCATGCAGTTTACGCGCAGTTTCAATCGTTTCAATGTAATGCCTAAACCTTCGGTGACGATTCCGTATGTAGTCCCGGTCGATTCTTCCCGCCAGGATACTACGGGTAGAAAAATGATTTCAGAGAAGAATTCTACACGTTAGCACCCGCCGACAAACCGTGTTTGATCGTGTGGATACGCTCATTAAACTGTAAAGCAGGGAAATCAATGCCCGGGACACAGGTTGCTTTCAGATAATCCATAACCTCCTGCGGATGCGGCACCCGTTTTCCGGTTTCAATGCTGATGTGCTTTGAAGTTGTCCAAAGCATTGTTTTCAGTTCTGTTCTCAGATCGTTGGTCATGAAATATTCAGTCACCATCGTGTCTTCATTATAGTGTATCACACGGGAAGTAATCCGTACCCACTCGCTGATCAATGCCGGCCGCACGTAGGCGATCTGGTGCTGGTACACTACCCAGCTGGTTCTGAGCTGCCGGTACATCGCTTCATAACTGAATCCGTATAGCTTCGAAACCTGATCTTCACGTGCATTAAAGAAGTATTCAAAGTACTTGGAATTATTTAGATGCATGAGCGGGTCGCAATCCTGAAACCGGATAATTACGCGCGATTCCGCCTCAATAGGCATGTCAGATAAGTCGGTATTGAAAAGCATTTTCTGATATTTTTTGTTAGCAAAAAACGGTCACTCTCCCCGGTACCTCACAGCCAGCCCGCTCAGGATATATCCCTCTTTTTTGACACTTGTATAGTATTTGTAAGTCACATTTATCAGTGCGTCGGCACCGATTTTCTGTGCTTTGATGACCAGTCTCGCTGTCAGGAGCTCCTTTGTTTTAGCATCGTTTCCCCGATACATCATTCTTTTGTCCTTTGTCTGCCGGTCAGTAAGTGTGTCTTCGCTGCTGATTTCCACCACGCCGATTTCGGAATAAGGCCTTTCGACCGGCTGATTTTCGTACAATACTTCAATGGGATATTTGGTATTGGTAGAGATGGGAATACCTCCGCCGGCGCAGCTGAGCAACAAGGCAGCCACGATGGTAATGAGGGCGTAATTGGGGATTTTATTAAATGTCATTATACCTTAAACTGATTTTAAACCTATACACATAAAGGTTTGCAAAATGTTGCAAAACCCGCCTATACCTTTTATCCGTAACCCGTTGTTTCAGGAATTATTCTGAAGTATTTTCAAGCATTGTAAATCTAATCCAATTCATTCTGATATGGTCATGAATTCTAAAAGAAAGATGGTCAGCGTGATGCTGGCTGCGCTGCTGTCTGTTCCGGCGCTGGCACAAAACCTGCCGAAAGGGGTTACAAAAGTAACTTCGGTTGAGGGTATTACAGAATATAACCTGGAAAACGGCCTGAAAGTGCTGATGTTTCCCGATCCATCCAAGCCAACCATTACAGTCAATGTTACTTATCTGGTAGGTTCGCGTCACGAAGGTTATGGTGAAACGGGTATGGCGCATTTGCTGGAACATCTGGTATTCAAAGGCTCTCCCAAACACCCGAATATACCACAGGAACTTACCGAGCACGGAGCCCGGCCAAACGGAACTACCTGGTACGACCGCACCAACTATTTCGAAACTTTTTCGGCTACCGAAGAAAACCTGAAATGGGCGCTAGACCTGGAATCAGACAGAATGGTGAATTCTTTTATTGCTAAAAAAGACCTTGACAGTGAATTCAGCGTAGTCAGGAATGAATTTGAATCCGGCGAAAACAGCCCTTTTGACGTGTTGATGGAGCGGGTAATATCGGGAGCCTATCTGTGGCACAACTACGGAAAATCGACGATTGGAAACCGGTCTGACATTGAGCGCGTACCTATTGAAAATTTACAGGCATTTTATAAAAAATACTACCAGCCGGACAATGCCGTCGTGACGGTGGCGGGAAAGATAGACGAGGCGAAAACAATTGCGATGGTCAATGAGTATTTTGGTAAAATACCGAAACCGACGCGGGTGCTCCCAAAATCCTACACTGTGGAGCCTGTTCAGGACGGGGAGCGTTTTGTGGAACTGAAGCGTACTGGTGATGTGCAGTTTCTGATGGCATTGTATCATATCATGCCTGGCTCACACGCCGATTATCCTGCGATGGAGGTATTGACCGAGTTGCTCACCACCGAGCCAAACGGAAGACTTTACAGAAACCTCGTCAACACCAAAAAAGCATCTTCCCAATTTGGGTACAGTTTCCAATTGTATGATCCGGGCTTTGTTCTTTTTGGCGCGGAGATATTGAAAGAAAAATCGCTGGACGAAGCGAAACAGGCACTCGTGGCCACGCTGGATTCTGCTGCGATCCTGAAACCTTCGGCTGAGGATGTGGAACGCGCCAAAACGACCATCCTGAAAAACTGGGACCTGGAATTCAGGAACTCGGAGCGCGTGGGGCTTAGTATCAGCGAATCTATTGCGACTGGCGACTGGCGGCTTGCATTTCTTTTCCGCGATAACATTCGTAAGGTGACGCCGGAAGATGTTGCCAGGGTGGGTAAAGATTATTTTAAACCTTCCAACCGCACGCTGGGTACATTCATTCCCGACGCCAAACCGGTTCGGGCTGAAATCCCGGAAGCTCCAAATGTGCAGGAACTGGTAAAAAATTACAAAGGCGAGGCGGTAGTAGCAGAGGGAGAAGCATTTGATCCGTCCCCAGCCAATGTGGAATCGCGCACGGCGAGGACCGAAAAGCCGAATGTGATTGAAACAGCCTATTTGCCAAAGAAAACCAGGGGTAATGTAGTGGCGGCGCGGGTTACGCTTCGTTACGGGGATGAGAAAAGCCTGGCTAATAAAGCGACGATCTCTGACCTGACTGGTTCAATGCTAGACAAAGGAACGAAAACCAAGACACGTCAGCAGGTTAAAGATGAATTCGACAAACTGAAAGCCAGGGTGAGTTTTTTCGGAGCCGGCAACCAGGCAGGAGCTAATATTGAAACAACAAAGGAAAATTTGCCAGCTGTATTGAAACTGGTAGCTGAAGTATTAAAAACGCCGGCATTCGATGAAGGTGAATTTGAAAAACTGAAACAGGAAGAACTGGCCGGCATTGAATCACAGCGCAGTGAGCCACAGATGATCGCATTTAACCAATATCGCCGGATTACAAACCCCTATCCAAAAAGCGACATCCGCTATGTAGGTACGTTCGACGAGGATGTGGAGAGCATTAAAGCGACTACGATCGACGAGATCCGGGCATTCCACAAAGATTTTTACGGTTCAAATAATGCGTCTGCAACCATAGTCGGCGACTTTGACAAAGCCGAGGCAGAGAAAATTATCAATACTGAATTTGGCAGCTGGAAAAGCGCGAAACCATTTACACGGATCGCCTCGCCGTACCAGCCTGTAAAAGCCGAAAATAAAGCTTTGGAAACGCCAGATAAAGCAAATGCAATGTTCGTAGCCGGAATGGGAATGCCTTTGCAAGATACCGATCCCGACTACCCCGCGCTGATTATGGGTAACTATATGCTGGGCGGCGGCTTCCTGAACTCGCGACTTGCAACGCGTATCAGGCAGAAGGACGGGCTGAGTTATGGCGTAGGTTCGCAATTCTCGGCAAGCTCGCTCGACAAGAGCGGTACTTTTATGTCGTATGCAATCTATGCACCTGAAAACGCACAAAAACTGGAAGCAGCTTTCAAAGAGGAGATTGAAAAAGCATTGAAAGACGGGTTTACAGCAGAGGAATTGAAGGCGGCAAAATCGGGCTATTTGCAATCGCGGCAGGTGGCGAGGTCGCAGGACGCGTCGCTGGCTGGTACTTTGACCAATAACCTTTACCTTAATCGTACCATGCAGTGGGATGCTGATTTTGAGAAAAAGATCGAGGCACTAACTCCCGAACAGATCAAATCGGCATTTAACAAACACATTGATTACAATAAGCTCGTGATCATCGAAGCGGGGGATTTTGAAAAGTCTAAAAAAGGCGCTGCTGCTACTGGCGCGCCTGCCCAGCTGGGGGGGAGTGAGAAAAAATAAGGGTATTTAAACAGAACAGAAAACCGGTTGCAAATTGCGCCGGTTTTTCTGCTTTACAAGGCATACATTTCTAACTTTGCCAAATCTTCTTTAAATCTATCAGTACGAAAGAAATGCTCATGAAACATATTTCATCCCTTGTTTTCGCTTTGTTACTTGCGGGAATATGTCATTTTCCGGCCAGCAGCCAGACCAAAGCAAAAGCCGCAGCCCCGGCAACCAAACTTGCGCGCCCGAAACTGGTTGTAGGCATGATGGTCGACCAGATGCGTTACGATTATTTGTACCGCTACTACGATAAATACAGGGAAGGCGGCCTTAAAAGGTTGATGAACGAGGGTTTTAATTGCCGGAACAACCATTACCAGTATGCGCTTACCGTGACTGCAGCGGGGCATTCTGCGGTTTACACAGGCTCACTGCCGGCGATCAATGGGATTATAGGGAATGAATGGTACGACAAAGCATTGAAAAAAGGAGTGTATTGCACCGAAGACAATACGGTCGCCACAGTTGGCAGCAGTAACGTGACCGTAGGGAAAATGTCGCCGCGCAACTTATTAGTAAGTACAGTCACCGACCAATTGCGTATTGCTACCAATTTTCGCTCGAAAACGATTGGTGTGGCAATCAAAGACCGGGCGTCGATTTTACCGGCCGGGCACGCGGCGAGCGGAGCTTATTGGTTCGATTCCAAGACGGGCAATTTCGTCACGAGTACCTATTATATGGAATCCCTTCCAACGTGGGTGACTGATTATAATAACCTGAAAAAGCCTGCGGAATATGCGGGGAAGGGTTGGAATACCTTGTTTCCGATTGATCAATATACCCAAAGCAGCAAGGATGATGCGATTTGGGAAGGCAAGCTTAGTTCCAATGACAAAACTACTTTTCCGCATGATCTTGTGGGGAACGCGGGCGATGCATTCGGGCCTGTGATCACTTCTCCGTGGGGCAATACTTTAACCAAGGAAATGGCGGTTGCGGCGATCAAAGGAGAAAATCTGGGAAAGGGCGCGGATACTGATTTTTTGGCTGTGAGCTTTTCAACACCCGATCGCATTGGCCACACTTTCGGGCCTAATTCAGTGGAGCAGGAAGATAACTATATCAAGCTCGATCAGGAATTTGCTGATTTCTTCAATTTTCTGGACACCTGGGCGGGCAAGGGAAATTATACCGTTTTTCTGACGGCAGATCACGGTGCGGCAGATGTACCCGGTTTCTGGCAGGACCACAAATTACCCGCCGGCACCATGACCGGGACTGTATTAACCCGCGCTATTGTAAAATCTTTGAATGATGCTTTTGGCGAAGCAGAGTACATTTCGGGTTTTGAAAACTATCAGATCTATTTTGATAACAAGGTACTGAAAGAGAGAAAGGTTACAGTTGCCGATGCTTATCGGGTTATCCGTGAAGCGGTATTGGCAGTGAATGGAGTTGCTGACCTAATCAACCTGACAGAGATAGGGAAAGCCCCTCTGAACTCCTACCAAGTGGAACTGTATAAGAACAATATCAATGCAAGAAGGAGCGGAGATTTGCAGCTGATTATGCAGCCAGGCTGGTTTGCCTCCACATTTGCCACCGGCACCGACCACGGTACTCCTTACAACTACGATACGCACGTTCCATTTTTGCTTTACGGCTGGGGTGTGAATAAAGGCGAGACACTTCGCAGAACCACGATTGCCGATATAGCGCCCACAATCGCCGCCTTGCTGCATATTCTGCCTCCGAGCGGAAATGTAGGTAACCCGGTTGAGGAAGCTTTGAAAAAGTAGAACTGCATTGCCGGAGATCTTTTGAATACCATTTTAAATCTAAATCCTTTAAGTGTGAAAAAAATTATCCTTTGCCTGCTGGTAGCCTTTGCTGCAAATGCGCAAACAAAGAAAGCGGCAACTAAACCGGGCACGATCGCCCGCCCGAAACTCGTAGTGGGGATCGTGGTCGACCAGATGCGTTACGATTACCTGTACCGATATTACGATTCTTATACGGAGGGCGGTTTTAAGCGGATGATGAATGAGGGATTCAATTGCAGAAATAACCATTATCCCTACGCGCTGACTGTTACCGCAGCCGGTCATGCTTCTGTGTATACCGGCTCTGTTCCGGCAATAAACGGGATTGTGGGTAATGAATGGTTTGATCCTATTGCAAAGCAGGAGGTTTATTGTGTGGAAGATAGTACTGTAAAAACAGTGGGCAGTACGACGGGTAGCGTTGGTAAAATGTCGCCTAAGAATCTGCTAACCAGCACCGTTACCGATCAATTGCGCATTGCAACCAACTTCCGCTCCAAAACGGTAGGTGTCGCAATCAAGGACAGAGGCTCTATTCTGCCTGCCGGGCACACTGCCAATGCTGCTTACTGGTTTGATTCTAAAACGGGAAACTGGGTGAGCAGTACCTTTTATATGGACGATCTCCCGCAATGGGCGAAGGATTACAATGCGAAGAAAATGCCTTCTGAATACCTGAAAAAGGGCTGGGACCTGCTTTTGTCGGCGGATAGTTATGGACAAAGTTCGCCGGACGATGTGGCTTGGGAAGGTAAGTTGCCGGGGGCTAAAAGGCCTGTGTTTCCGTACGAATTGGCCGGGTATGCGGGTGATGCATTTGGTGTTGTGGCAGATACACCCTGGGGTAATACCATCACCAAGGAAATGGCCATTGAGGCTGTGAAAGGTGAAAAGTTGGGAAAAGGTGCTGAGACGGATTTTCTGGCGATCAGCTTTTCTTCGCCCGACAAGATTGGTCACAGGGTAGGACCTAATTCAATAGAGCAGCAGGATGATTATATCCGGCTCGACCGCGAGCTGGCCGATCTGTTCAATTTCCTCGACGGTTACGTTGGTAAAGGGCAATATACCGTATTCCTTACAGCCGATCATGGGGTGGTAGACGTCCCGGGTTTCGCAGCTGAGCATAAATTGCCATCCGGGCTTGTGGATAGAAAAGTCCTGACCAAAACCGTCACCGAGGCGTTGAATGAAGCATTTGGGAAAGAAAAGTATATTGTAAGCACGGATAATAATCAGCTTTACCTGGATCATGTATTGTTGAAAAACAAAAAACTTACTGTGGCAGATATTGCGCGGGTCGTGAGAGAATCAGCGCTGACTGTCCCGGGAATTGCTGACGTGATCGATCTGACTGATATGGGAAATGCGCCACTGAATACTTATCAGCTCGAACTTTACAAAAATAATGTGAATGCAAAAAGGAGTGGAGATATTCAGGTACTTGCACAGCCCGGCTGGTTTTACGGAACATTTACCGGTACCTCGCACGGAACACCGTATAACTATGATACCCACGTCCCCTTCGTGCTTTTTGGTTGGGGTGTAAATAAAGGCGAAACCTTAAAGCGGACTTATATTTCAGATATTGCCCCTACTATCGCTGCATTACTGCATATTCTGCCCGGAAGCGGGAATGTTGGGAATGCGGTGGAGGAGGCGTTGAAGAAGTGAGGGTGGCTGTTGGCTGTTGGCTTTTAGCTATTAGCTTTTAGCTTTTAGCTTTTAGGAATTTGGCTTTTAGGAATTAGCTGTAGCAAATATTAATTATTTGCTGCTATTGCGAACATCTGTAAGCTAACTCCTAAAAGCTAAAAGCTAACCGCTAATAGCCAACAGCCCCTACGATTCCTCCACGATCAGCACAATCCCTTCTGTTTTCTTGATCACTACCTTACTTCCCGCGGGGATTGAATTGTGGTTGTTTGCCAGCGCTTTCCATTCTGCGCCGCGGTAGTATATTTTGCCCTCTCCATCATTTGGAATATCCTTAATGACCATCGCCGTTTCTCCTACAAACTCTGAATATCCGGAATCGCCGGTACGTTCAAGCAATTTTCGGGCGTGTTTGCGGAGTACAAGTAAAGAGATAAGTGAAATAGCCGAAAATGCGAGGATCTGACTTTCGGTGGTTGGCAATACGCCCAGTAATGTTAGCAGCGAAGTTAGTAAAGCTCCGATCGCGAAGAATACAAAGACCAGTAAGATACTTACCAGTTCCGCCAGAAGCATAATCAGTCCGACGATCAGCCATATTTGTGGCAGCGATAAGTCCATACTATTTTTTCGGTTCTGATGATTTAACAACAGTCAGGGCGGTAGCGATCAGCGAGCTAACGTCGGCCAGGTTCGCCGGCAGGATGAGGGTATTGCCTGCTTTGGCCAGCTTGCCAAACTGTTCCACATAATTGTCGGCGACTTTCAACTGAACAGCCTCCAAACCGCCTTCTGTATTGATAGCCTGTGCCACAAGTCTGATACTTTCAGCGGTAGCCTCGGCAACCGATCGGAGTGCGGCAGCTTCCCCTTCGGCCTCATTAATTTGGCGTAACCTCAAACCTTCAGATTCCAAAACCACTTTTTGTTTCTGACCTTCTGCTACATTAATAGCGGCCTGCTTTTCACCGTCCGACTGCAAAATCACGGCCCGGCGCTCACGTTCAGCCTGCATTTGTTTTTCCATAGCGTTCAAAACGCTTTGTGGCGGCGTGATATTTTTGATCTCATATCTTAAAACCTTCACTCCCCAACCAATTGCGGCTTCGTCGATAGACTCTACAACTGCGCGGTTAATCGTCATACGTTCTTCAAATGTTTTGTCCAGATCCAGCTTACCTATTTCACTCCGCATGGTAGTCTGAGCCAGCTGAATTACTGCAAAAGAATGATCCGCGATTCCGTAAGCCGCTTTTTTTGGGTCAATAACCTGGATAAATATCACGCCGTCCATCCGGACCTGTACATTGTCACGGGTAATACAGATCTGTTCGGGAATATCTATTGCTGTTTCCTTTAAAGTATATTTATATGCGATCCGGTCGAAAAAGGGGATGATGAAATTGATTCCCGGCTGAAGTACTGCATAAAATTTGCCTAAACGTTCAAGAATATAGGCAGTTTGTTGTGGGACTACCTTCACGGTCATCAGGATCGTGAATACTACGAGCACCAGCAATACTATCAGTGAAGTCGTCATGATATTTAGTTAAGGTTCTGTGCGAAAATAGCCATTCCAGTATAGGGTTGCAACGGTTGTTATATCAATGCGACAGAAAATTGCCTGTCGGTTACCAGGCAGGATGGGTGGCATTGGAAATATTAATCTTTCAATATTTCTTTTGATATTACCATTTTTTGAATTTCACTGGTACCCTCTCCGATAGTGCAAAGCTTACTGTCCCGATAAAATTTCTCTGCCGGATAATCCTTTACAAAACCATAACCGCCAAAGATCTGAACCGCTTCATTGGCAACCCGGACCGCAGTTTCCGACGCATGATATTTGGCAGCGGCACTGGGAAGTGTAACCTTTTCACCGGCATCTTTTAATGCGGCCGCATGGAAAGTGAGCAGGGTGGAAGCCTGAATATCCGTATACATATCAGCCAGCTTGAACGCGATTGCCTGGAACTCGGAGATTGCCTTACCGAATTGTTTCCGTTCTTTCGAATAGGCCAATGCAGCTTCATAGGCGCCCAATGCAGTTCCGACAGACAATGCGGCGATCGAGATCCGGCCACCGTCGAGCACTTTCAACGACTGTATAAAGCCGTCACCAATTTCACCGAGCCGCTGGCTGTCAGGAATATGGCAATCCTCGAACAAGAGTTCGACAGTTTCGGATGCGCGCATTCCGAGTTTATCCTCTTTGCGGCCGGCAGTGAAGCCTTTTGTTCCCTGGTCGATAATGAAAGCGGTCGCGCCATGCTTGTCACCGGGCTCTCCGGTCCTGGTAATCAAAACAGCTACATCGCCGGTTTTTCCGTTTGTTATAAAATTTTTGGAACCATTGATAATCCATCCATCGCCGTTTCTGACAGCTGTTGTACGCATATTACCAGCATCGGAACCGGTATTAGGTTCTGTTAGCCCCCAGGCGCCGACAAACGCCCCGGTCGCAAGTTTGGGAAGGTATTGCTGCTTCTGGGCTGCATTTCCGAACATGCAAATGTGGTTGGTGCATAACGAATTGTGAGCGGCCATGGATAATCCGACGGACGGATCGGCCTTTGAAAGTTCAATAATCGCCGTGACATACTCTTTATACCCAAGCCCGGAGCCGCCATATTCCTCAGGAACCAGCATGCCCATCAGCCCCAATTCACCCAACTGGCTGAAAATTTCTCTCGGGAAATGCTGCTGTTCGTCCCACGTCCTGATATTAGGAGCGATTTGAGCGGACGCAAAATCGCGCACCATATCTTTAATAAGGTTGCACGTTTCTTCCCGTTGCGCGTGTGTCTGATCTGATTTTACCGAATCCATAGTGTTGGTGATTATTTATAGTGACCAATGATAATGAGAATTAGATAAATACACTAGCCATATACGAACAAATCACGATCGTGCCGGTGAACATTCATGGAAAAAAATTACTTTTGCAACCGGTTGCGTTGTTCATACTTGAATAAATCCAATCCATTGCTCTCAATTAGTTACTCACGGTATAGGTTATATAACAATTATCACATTTTATGAAAATCGCAGTTGTTGGAACAGGTTATGTTGGTTTAGTTACAGGTACTTGCTTCGCCGAAACAGGCAACCAGGTTACATGTGTTGACATTGATGTAAGAAAAGTCGAGATGTTGCAAAAAGGGGAGATCCCGATCTACGAGCCTGGCTTGGACGTACTTTTTGATCGCAACGTTGCCGAAGGCCGCCTGATTTTTACTACCGATCTTGTGGAAGGTATCAAAGGAGCTGAGGTTATTTTTCTTGCGCTGCCGACACCTCCCGGTGAAGACGGTTCTGCCGACCTTAAATATATCCTGAAAGTAGCTAACGATCTGGGCCCTATTCTGGATCAGTATGTAGTTATTGTTGATAAAAGTACAGTTCCTGTGGGAACAGCTGAAAAAGTAAATGCTGCGATTGCCCAAAACGCAAAAGTCGATTTCGACGTAGTCTCCAACCCGGAATTTTTAAGAGAGGGTGTTGCAGTGGAAGATTTCATGAAGCCTGACCGCGTTGTGGTAGGTACAACTTCCAGCAAAGCCAAAAAGGTAATGGAGAAACTATATGCTCCACTGGTAAGACAGGGTAACCCGGTGATTTTTATGGACGAGCGCTCTGCCGAAATGACCAAATATGCGGCTAATTCGTTCCTGGCTATGAAAATTACTTTCATGAATGAAATAGCGAACCTTTGCGAAAAAGTGGGCGCAAATGTGGATGATATCCGTCGTGGTATCGGTACCGACAGCCGGATCGGCAAGCGTTTTCTTTTTGCAGGAATCGGTTACGGCGGAAGCTGCTTCCCGAAAGATGTACAGGCTTTGGCTAAAACTTCAAAAGACTATAACTACGACTTCCGCATCCTGAAATCAGTCATGGATGTAAATGATGATCAGAAGAAGAAATTGCTTCCAATGATCAAAGAATATTTCGGCGGGGACCTGAAAGGAAAAACAATTGCTGTCTGGGGATTGGCCTTCAAACCTTATACAGATGATATCCGCGAAGCTCCTGCATTGGAAAACATAGAGGCATTTCTGGAAGCTGGTGCAAATGTAACAGCTTACGATCCTGAGGCGATGAACAATGTAAAGGCGGTATTGGGTGACAAGGTTACTTTCTGCCACACACCTTATGCAGCACTGGATGACGCGGATGCATTGGTTATCTTTACAGAATGGCCGCAATTCCGCACACCCGAATTTGAAAAAATGGGTAAGCTGCTTAAAAACCGGGTAATTTTTGACGGTAGAAACCTTTACGAGTTGGATCAAATCCGTGAAATGGGTTACACCTATTACAGCATTGGCCGTGAGAAAGTGGTGCCGGCCTGATCAAAATTGTTTAAATCAAACTTAGCTCATTCTTAATGAAACGTGTATTAATAACCGGGGCCGCAGGTTTTTTAGGCTCACATCTCTGCGAACGGTTCTTGAAGGAAGGAATGTATGTGATCGGTATGGATAACCTGATTACAGGCGATATGCGTAATATAGAGCATCTGATGCCGGACCCAAATTTCGAGTTCAATCATCATGATGTCACCAAGTATGTTCACATTCCTGGCGAGTTGGATTATATCATGCACTTTGCTTCTCCCGCCAGCCCGATCGACTACCTGAAAATCCCGATCCAAACCCTGAAAGTAGGAGCAATGGGAACGCACAACCTGCTTGGGCTTGCCCGCGTAAAAAAAGCACGTTTCATCATTGCATCCACTTCGGAAGTTTATGGCGACCCTCTGGTGCACCCGCAAACGGAAGATTACTGGGGACACGTTAACCCGATCGGGCCGAGAGGCTGCTACGATGAAGCGAAGCGTTACCAGGAAGCGATCACAATGGCTTATCACCGCTACCATGATCTGGAAACGAGGATTGTCAGGATATTTAATACCTATGGCCCGAGAATGCGTTTGAATGACGGACGTGTATTGCCTGCATTTATCGGACAGGCTTTGCGAGGAGAGGACATTACTGTGTTTGGCGATGGTACGCAAACACGTTCATTCTGCTATGTAGATGATTTGGTAGAAGGTATTTATCGTCTGTTGATGAGCGACTATTCGCTGCCTGTTAATATCGGGAACCCTGGCGAAATCACAATTGGTCAGTTTGCAGAAGAAATTATCAAGCTGACATGCACGGATCAGAAAGTGGTTTATAAACCGCTTCCGCAGGACGATCCGAAACAACGCCAGCCGGATATTACCAAAGCAAGAGAAATACTGGGCTGGGAGCCAAAAGTATCGCGCGAGGAAGGTTTGCGCATTACTTATGACTACTTCCGGAATCTCCCGAAGGAGCGGCTGTACGAAGAAGCCAATCACAGAGGTTTTGAAGGATTCAGCGCTGCAAAATAGTTATAAAGCAGAAAAACCCGCAATTCGCGGGTTTTTCTGCTTTATAACATAATGGTTGGTACTAAACTTCCATAATCTCTTTTTCTTTCGCATTGAAGATCTGCTCGATTTTGGTTACAAAACCGTCAGTCAGTTTTTGCACGCGGTCTTCACTTACCTTTATCAGGTCTTCTGCAACTCCTTCCTTGGTTAGTTTCCTTAGGGAGTTATTTGCGTCCTGACGAATATTGCGGATATTGATTTTTGCTGTTTCGATTTCGTTTTTAGCTCTCTTTACCAATTCCCTTCTGCGCTCTTCATTTAAAGGAGGCACTGAAATCCGGATCATTTCTCCATCATTAGAAGGGGCGAAGCCCAGATTTCCATTGCGTATCGCTTTCTCGATTTCGTTGATGATTTTCTTTTCAAAAGGCCTGATCGCAATCGTCCTTGCATCAGGCGTGTTGATGGTAGCAACATTCTGCAAAGGAGTCATTGAACCGTAGTATTCGATCTGAAGACCTTCCAGCATTTGTGGCGATGCTTTTCCGGCCCGAATTTTACCCAACTCAATGATAAGGTGTTTGATAGCGCCTTCCATGGTGTCCCTGGCGTCGTCCAGATATAATTCTATTTCTTCCATTGTTGTATATAGATATGCTATTCTGCTAGTTGGAAATAAGCGTTCCGACATTTTCTCCCATCACCAGATCATACAGGTTTCCTGGTTTGTTCATGTCAAAAACGATAATGGGAAGGTTGTTTTCCTTACAAAGTGTGAAGGCCGTCAAATCCATGATTTTCAGATTCTTTGACAAAGCCTCGTCAAAAGTCAGTTTGGAATATTTGGTAGCAGTAGGGTCTTTTTCGGGATCGGCTGTATAAACGCCGTCGACACGGGTACCTTTTAAAACTACCTCCGATTCGGATTCGATGGCGCGCAGCCCAGCAGTAGTGTCAGTCGTGAAGTATGGATTTCCAGTTCCTGCTCCGAAGATCACGACCCGCCCTTTTTCAAGATGGCGAATAGCACGGCGACGGATCAGAGGCTCGCAAACCTGTTCCATTTTAATAGCCGACATCAGGCGTGTCTGAATACCATGTTTTTCAAGAGAGCTTTGGATCGCCATTCCATTGATGACCGTCGCCAGCATGCCCATATGATCGCCCTGCACCCTGTCGATACCGGATTTTTCTACCGAAGCGCCCCTGAAAATATTACCGCCTCCAATTACGATTGCGATCTGGACCCCGACATCTGCGATCCTTCTGATTTCTTTTGCATAAATGTCAAGAATGTTGAAATCAATCACCTGGGCCTTGTCGCCTCCGTTAAGGGCTTCACCGCTTAATTTAAGTAATAAACGTTTGTATTTTGGTTCGGGCATGATTGTGATATCGGTGTTTTCGGTCGTAAAAATAAGCGGACAGAGTTCAGATTACCAACTTATTTATTGAAACTCCATTAATACCTGGTTTTTTTCAACAATTTCACCGGGAGCTACTTTCAATGATCTGATGGTGCCATTTCCGGAAGATTTGATGACATTCTCCATTTTCATCGCGACCAGCACAAGCAAAATGTCCCCTTTGCTGACCTGATCACCTTCCCCAACAGCTACCGATTGAATAAGCCCTGGCATAGGTGCTTTGACATTATTGACCTTTTTAGAGTCGCTGTTTTGCAGGCCCATTCCTTCCAGCAGCAGGTCGAGCCGATCTTTCGCAGTCGTAAAATATTCAGCTCCGTTGATCAGCAGCCGGAAAGATTTATCAGCAGGGTTACTGCCCAGTATTTCAATGTTATAAGATTTATTTTTCCAGATCAAATGGTACAGGTTTTCTCGGATCTGCACCATATCGCCATCAAAGAGCGACTCGCCGATCAGCCAGCCTTCCGGCTTTTTATCGATGGTTACCACCCTCGCTTCATCGGTCGCGGACGTGTTTTCAACAGGAGCATCGTTAGCAACCGTTATTTTCAACATAGGATTTCGCTGTAATCGTTGGCGACCTCTTTTAAAATATAATCCAGCTCCTCGAAAGTCATCGCCTCAACCAGCCGCATCCGGTAAGGTTTGAAATGCTCCATCCCTTTAAAGTAATTAGTATAATGCCGGCGCATCTCAAAAACACCCGCGACAGGTCCTTTCCAGCGGATGGAAAATTCGAGGTGCCTGCGGCATACATCCACACGCTGCTCGATTGTAGGCGGGGCGAGCTTTTCGCCGGTTCGCATATAATGCTTTATTTCGTTAAAAATCCACGGATTACCGATCGTCGCCCTGCCGATCATGATACCGTCTACCCCGAAACGGTTCCTGTATTCCAGGGCCTTTTCCGGCGTATCTACGTCGCCATTTCCGAATATTGGAATAGTTATCCTTGCGTTCTCCTTAATTTTGGCGATCAAAGTCCAGTCGGCCTCGCCTTTGTACATCTGCACCCGCGTACGGCCGTGAATGGACAATGCTTTTATTCCTATATCCTGCAGGCGTTCCGCTACTTCCTGCACATTCTTGGTATTCTCATCCCAGCCCAGCCGCGTTTTGACTGTCACCGGCAAATGCGTGGATTTGATCACTGCCTCAGTCATTTTTACCATCTTAGGGACATCCTGCAGCAGAGCCGCCCCGGCACCGCGACAAGCAACGTTCTTCACCGGGCAGCCATAATTGATGTCGATCAGATCGGGGTGTACCCTCGAAGCGATTTCGGCGCAGGAGCCCATGGTTTCGACGTCGCTTCCAAAAAGCTGAATGCCTACCGGGCGCTCGTATTCAAATATGTCCAGCTTTTGCACGCTTTTTGCCGCATCCCGGATCAATCCTTCCGAGGATACAAATTCAGTGTACATCAGATCCGCCCCGTTTTCTTTGCAAACCGCCCTGAAAGGAGGATCGCTTACATCTTCCATAGGTGCAAGGAGCAGTGGAAAATCGCTCAGTTCTATATTTCCAATCTTGACCATTTCTGTTGAAAAGTGTTTAAAACGGCTGTTTTCAATAGCACTTTTGAAGCTCGCAGTTGTTAAGCGCTTATTTTTAAATTGATAATAAACTGTAAATTTACACCAATTATGCAAAATAGTAATCAGGATCTGGTTGTTTCCCGAACGCCCACGGCGTGGGGCAGTTTATTGGTTTTGACAGGGTTCATCCTCATTGGAATGGCAGTGGGTAATATTCTGGCAGTAGCGATCCTGGCGCTGCTTTTTTCTTCCCACCAGGAATCTGTAACCGTTTTGCTTAATCATCTGATCACCAATCCGGCACAAGTACCAAACGGCTGGAATGCGCTGATGATCCTTCAGGGAACGGTGCACTTCTTTTCCTACCTGCTGCCTTCACTGCTTTTCTGGTTATATATTGAAAGAAAGCCTATCAGTCACGTTAACAGCCGGAAAAATCCGCCCGCCGTTATCTGGGCTCTGGCATTCATGCTTGTACTGGTTTTTATCCCCTTCAATAGCTTGATTATCGAATGGAATGCGTCGATGAAGCTGCCCGATGCATTGTCGGGACTGGAACTATGGATGCGGCAAAAGGAGGACCAGCTTTCGGTTATGACCGCATTTATCACCAATTATAAAAGTTTCGGCCAGCTGATGATCGCATTGTTTGTGGTTACCTTG
Source organism: Dyadobacter sp. UC 10 (assembly GCF_008369915.1). Classification (NCBI taxonomy): domain Bacteria; kingdom Pseudomonadati; phylum Bacteroidota; class Cytophagia; order Cytophagales; family Spirosomataceae; genus Dyadobacter; species Dyadobacter aurulentus. The sequence continues at coordinate 3,673,480 of NZ_VSRN01000001.1, forward strand.
CTGCCGGCGTTGGGTGAAGAAGCATTGTTTCGCGGCGTTCTCCAGACGAAATTATTGCGCATAACCGGGAACGCTCACCTGGCAATCTGGGTATCTGCCGCAATTTTCAGTGCGATACATTTTCAGTTCTACGGATTTCTTCCCCGAATGATGCTGGGGGCGTTATTTGGATATTTATTCTACTTTACCGGTAATTTCTGGGTCGCAGTACTGGCCCATTTTGTAAATAACGGATTTGTTTTGATCATGATGTACCTGCGCAACCTGGGAATCATCGAAGTCGATATTGAAGAAACGAAGGCAATGCCAGTCCTGCTGATCGTCATTTCGATCGTTATGTCACTGGCAATAATGCGTTTTATCAGACAGGCAGGCGGGAGTGAGCAATGGCCGGTGCGCCATTAATGTGAATTTAAAATTTTAAAAGTAATATGGACGAGACCTGGGTAAAAGCTTATCAAAGCACTCAAATGATCAGGGCTGAGATAGCACGTGAAATATTGGAGCAAAATGGAATTGCGGCGGTGATTGTCAATAAAAAGGATAGCAGTTATCCTATTTTTGGTATGTGTGAAGTGCACGTACCTGCCATCGAACTACCTAAGGCTCAAACGATACTGATGAATGAAGACGCGATTAAGCAATCTGAGTAACTTACAGCAAAGAACCATCACCGCCCTTGCCGGCGTATTCGTAATTATCGGTTGCATTCTCTACAATGAACTAACCTTTCTACTGCTTTTCTGCACGATCAGCTCCCTTACACAGCTCGAGTTTTACAAGCTTCTCGGACTCGACGGAAATCAGCCGCTCACATATTATGGTACCTTCTGTGGCACAGTTATGATGTTACTTGCGTACCTAATAGAGCAGGACATTGTTCCTTTTGAAAATTATTTCATTATCAGTCCCTTACTGTCGATGATCTTCTTTATCAAATTGTACAAAAAAAACGACCTGAAACCTTTTACAAATATTGGCTTTACTTTCCTTGGGATTATCTACGTAGCACTGCCATTTGCACTGATCATTGTGATGGCGATGCGTGGCGGAAGTTATAATTACGAAATCGTGCTCGGTAGCCTCTTGCTGCTCTGGGCATCTGATATTGGTGGTTACTTTGCAGGGACCAAATTTGGAAAAAGAAAACTTTTTGAGCGGATTTCGCCCAAAAAATCGTGGGAAGGAGCGATGGGAAGTGCCGTTTTTGCCGCAGTTATCGCATTTGCATTGGGGCATTATTTCCGTACCTTCGAGCCCTGGAAATGGTATTGTATAGGGGCAATTATCGTGGTAGTGGGCACATATGGTGACCTGGTGGAATCACTTTTCAAGCGTAGTATCGCGATCAAAGATTCTGGCAGCAGCATTCCCGGCCACGGCGGATTTCTGGATCGTTTCGACGGCCTTTTGCTTTCCGCTCCGTTTATAGTTACGTTTTTAAAGTTATTTTCCTGACTGCCCCGCCTTTATAATAACAGCAGGCAATCCTCCCTGATGCGGGTCGTTCTTAGGTAGGAACAATTTTTTTTACACACTTCAAGCGAAAAGGTCTATCAGCATTGGAAAATGAAACTTTGAAGACCAGAGTAATAATGCAACAAGGTCTTTATAGTATAATCTCGAAAGAATGAAACGTGGTTTTTTGATATTGTTTTTGGTGATTGCTGGGCTACTGGCTGGTTCGGAGGTTTTTGCGCAGGGTGAGCAGAAGGCGATTGTTTTCTCGGGTATGGTTGTAGGTGGAAAGCAAACTGAAATCCTGCCGGGCGCGACGATCTTTATCGTCAATGCAGGCCGCGGTACATTATCGAGGAGCGATGGTTCCTTTACGATTAAAGTTTTTCCAGGTGACAGTATAATTTTCGGTTATGTGGGTTATAAAAATCAATATCACATCGTCCCGAGAAATTACAATTCGGACATTTATTCGGCTATCGTCGCGCTGCGGGAAGATGTGATAACACTCTCCGGAGTAACAATTTATCCTTACTCCACTGAGGAAGAGTTCAAAAAGGCATTTCTTGAATTAAAGCTGCCGGATCAGGCTGACAGAGAGGCCCTGGCCAAAAGTACTGACCCTGACTACATTAACAGAATGGCTGCACAGGTCCCGAATAATGCGCAGACCAATTACAGGTATTCGATGGATCAGCTGATGTTTGGGCGCGAATCCGCTGCCGGAAAGGGATTTGCCACTACTTTTCCATTCCTGAATCCTTTCGCCTGGGCTAATTTTATAAAATCAGTAAAAAAAGGAGATCTTAAGCAGAAAGACTGGCGGAAAGAACTGAATGTGGCACCCCGGGAAAATATTACGAAACAAGACTTCATACCCCCTTCCGAAACGGAAACTCAGAAAAAAAACGGGTCAAATTAATCAGGCCGGCTGCGGAGTAAATCTTTTCAGTTCAATAATCTCACCATCGAACACTGCATAGTGTTGCTGTGTAACCCATTCTCCAAGATTGATATAGCTTGAATCGGCGCTCACCTGCATATCCAGCGTGAGATGCCTGTGTCCGAATATGTAGTATTTGTGCGGATTCCTAAATTGCACTTCTTTACAATATTGAAAAAGCCACTCCTTATCTTCCCCTAAAAACCGCTCTTCCCCTTTATTGACATTCGCCAGCCGGCTTCTTTTTGACCAGGTAGTTGCAATCCATATCCCGAAGTCCGGGTGTGCCAGGCGGAATATCAACTGAAAAAACGGGCTTTCGAATATCCGCTTTAAAAATTTGTAGGTAGTATCTCCCGGCCCGAGGCCGTCTCCGTGACCAACGAGCGTTTTAGTCGCCCGCTGCTCTGAGATGAATGTGAAGCTGACAGGATTTCGGTAAATGGATGCGCCGATTTCCTCGGTAAGGTAGCCTGACATCCACATATCGTGGTTACCCGTGAAAATGATCAGCTCAATACCTTTGTCGGATAATTCGGCCAGCTTGCCTAACAGTCGTACGAATCCTTTCGGCACTACGGTTTTGTATTCAAACCAGAAATCAAAAATATCACCCACCAGAAAAATGGTCTGCGCGTCATTCTCAATCGCTTCGAGCCAGTTTACGATCAGTTTTTCCCGCTGCCGGCTGCTGGCGGGGGAGGGAACTCCCAAATGATAATCAGAAGAAAAGTAAATACGCTTTCCCGGCTGTAACGTGATGGTTCTGGTCTCAAACTGGTATTTCATGCGATCAATTCAAATGGTGCGCAAGTTACGATCTTCAAGGGAAATGACCAGTGTAATAGCATTACAGGCGTCGGAAGGTATTTTTCAAATTATAAGTTAGTCTGGCTTTTTGTGAAGTCTCTTTTTTACTTTGCAACTCTAAACAGATCTGTGATGAAAAGGAACTTCCTTACTTTAATTCTGGCCGGCATTTTATTTGCGATGTATGAGCCTTCATTTGCGCAAGCTCCCAAAAAAATCCCCGCCGACAAGCAGAGAGCGCTGCAATGGAAGCCAGAAAAAGGGCAGTATTATTTCAGTCACTCCCTGGTTTTCGATTACCAGAATAAAGCCGACAATTCATCAGGCAAGCTCAAAATCTATCTTGATCCGGTCTCAGGCGCACTTTGTTTTAAGAAAGAAAGCAGTTTTGGGGACAGAGGAAAATCATTTGATTTCGTGATTGCTTTTCCCGACGGGAAATATATCTTCTGCGGTGCCGACGATGCTGGCAAAAAAATGAGAATTGTTGAAATGGTGAAAGAGGTGAAACCGAATGCAGAGTTCAAAGCCGAGCAGCAGGAAAATTTTGCCACATACTGTATTCCAACCGGGAACAAAAGGGTTGATTTTGGCCTGGAAAGCCTGGAATATGATCTCAGCTACGCGACCTCAGATACTAAAGATAAAATCTGGCTGACGAAAACACCTTTCAGTTCCTACCCGCTCTATGGCATTGAGTTCGTTGAAAGTGCTGTCAGTTTGCCCGTCTCGTTTGATTACCTGCATTTGCTGACCTCTGATCTTTTAATCACAGAAATCAATTCGAAGGATTTGATATTAAAATTGGTAAGTCTGGAAAAAGATCCTTTTCTGGCTGTGACGAAAGGTTATCCCGAAGTGAAAGTTAACGATTAAATGAAAGGTCCGGTTTTGATTTTTAACAAAAACAAACCGGACCTTTTGCTATTTATGATGCACTTTCAGCCAATGCCTGTTCCGCTTTTATTTCAGAAAGCGGCCGCATATTTGCAGGGATCTCGGGTTCCTGATCTTCTTCTGCGGTGTAAGGGAATACGTCCAGGATCGGCGTAAGATTGATATCGGTAGTTTCATAAGGGATCAAAAAGTTACGCATACTCTCGTTGATCCGGTCGAGCGCCTGCTGAATTCCGTCGGCATTCACTAGCATGTAATTCACGATCTTTTTCTCTTTGCCGCTCTTTTCATCCACAGAAAAATAGATCACTTTGGCTTTAAACCACTGTTCACCCTCCTCATATGCAAAAAGGTCGGCGAGGCGCATTCGTGTGATACTGGTAACACTAAAGTCACTTGCCCCGGTAACGATTTGTTTGTAAAGCCGCGCTTCCGATTCTGTATACGACACAGCGTCAACGAGATACACTTCATTGATCGTTTTCAAGCTCCCAGCCTCGTCTTCTTTTTGATACCTGATCTTTCCTAAATACCAGCTTGCCATAAATTATTTCAGATTGAATTAATAAAGTCTGCAAATGTAGATGCTTGCTTTAACGACGCAAAAAAATATAGTCTTAAAGTAATAATCCCCCAACGCAGTATGCGTTCTGATACCTACTGTTTAACTTGCAAAAAATATTTTATAATGAAAAAGAGCCTATCTATTGGGTTAGTCGTGCTGATTGCGGGCATATTATCAGCCTGCGGCGTTGGAAAACAAGTTTCCGAGGCAAAGACTTTCGGTGAATGCAAATATGACATCAAGTCTGTCGACAGTGTTTACCTGGCAGGAATTGATGTCCGCGAGTTCCGGAACCTTCGCAGTTTCAGTGATTTTGATCTCGCTAAATATCCCGGGCTTGCATTGGGGCTGTTAAGAAAAAATGTGCCGCTGGATCTGCGGGTTAATCTGGATATCACCAATCCGACCAAGAAACGCGCAGCTATTAATCAACTGGAATACAAGGTATTGCTTTCAAATAGCGAGATATTTAACGGATATCTCAATCAGTTGATCGAGGTAATGCCCGGCACCGGCAGTACAAGAGTACCCGTGAAACTGAATGCAAATGCATATCAGCTGCTTACCAACGATCAGACACGCGATCAGTTTGTGAATATGATCCTGTCGCTCACTGGAAAGTCCGACGCAAAGCCTACCAAATTCACGGTTAAAGTGAAGCCTACGCTTGATATTGCGGGTAAACAAGTCGATTATCCTGGCTACATCACCTTCGAAAAAGAGATTACCAGCCAGATGATCACCGGTGTAAAGTAATGCAGCCGGCAGGACCACATCAATTGTAAAACTGTTTTGAAGCTATTTTTAGATAACCCTCATTTAGCAGCGTATTTTGGACTTGTTGTTGCGCTGTTTCTTTTGCTTGGCGTTTCATTTTTTGTTCCAAAATTTTCATCAGCCCGGAAATGGCTGGGGGTAAGCCTGATTTTTGCACCGGTTATCTACTTTTTCCTGATCCTGGACGCGCATCTCGTCAACATTCCTTTCACCGACGATTTCAATCTGCTCGAAACGGTCTATAATTATCAGCAGGCGCCGGATTTTCCAAGCAAGATTAAAGTTCTTTTTGAACAGGTTAACCAGCATCGCTTCGCCTTCGAGCGGATCGTGATGCTGGTTATGGTGTTTTTTACAGGGACCGTAAATATCAAAACGCAGATTATACTCGGCAACCTTGCGTTGCTGGGAATGGCCTACCTTTTGTTCAAATCCCTCAAAAAGGAAAATCTTTCTTTCCTCTATTTCATCCCCGTACCTTATCTGCTTTTCAGTCTTGTTTATTGGGAAAATGCATACTGGGGAATCGCTGCCCTGCAAAATACCCCGCTGATTTTCTTCGCTTTTCTGACAGCTTATGCGGTAGGTCAGGGAGATAACAGGGGTTTTTACTTCGGCATACTGGCAGCTTTACTGACCACTTTCACGAGCGGGAGCGGCTTGCTGGCCTGGATCATTGGTATCATTATTCTATTGTTTCAAAAGCGATATAAACTGCTGGGGGGATGGTTGGTAGCGGCGGCAGGGGTTATTCTTTTTTACTTTTTGTTTGATTATCAGGTAGTAGCTGCGACCGGCGAGAAAGCGTGGGCGCATCCTCTGTATAACTTCATTTTCGTGCTGGGTTTCTGGGGAAATGGATTGTATCTCGATGTCCGGCATCCCCTCGTTTCGCAATTCCAGCCCGACCTGGTTGCGTGCGTTTTGTTGGGCGGGCTGATCTTCCTACTGTTCCTCGGCTGGTCCCTGCGGATTTTAACCCGCCAGAAACTAGTTTGGAGCGACTGGTTTTTATGGGGCGCGATGATGTTTTCAATGGGTACGGGCGCAATGTTCGTGATTAGCAGGCCGCTCAACAATTACTTCATGTTCGGCGGAAATATGTTTTCCCGTCGCTACATGATTTTCGGGGCCGCGTTACTTGCTGTCGCTTACGTCTGTCTTATTCTTTTGGTGAAAAACCGCCAAATGGTTAGAAAATGGATTGCCGTTCTGATGGGTATTGGCTTTGTGACGCTCAATTTTGTAAGCTATTATTCCTCCATTGTTCAGATCCGGAAAATGCACGATGACCTGGTGATAGATAGTTACCACTGGAAAAACTATAGTACCTTTCTTACCGCCGGTGATTTGTTCGGTGATATCCCTTTCTGGAATCACCCGACCCGGATGAAAAACCTTGTAAGCAACTTGGAGTCCAGCGGCTTAACTGATTTTTATCAGTTCAATACCCTTCCGCCACATCGCGAGCTAATCGCCAAAACTGACACCCGGAGCGAATTCAGAGGCGATTTTAACGCTACATTCCACTATCGGAATACCGACAATAACATACCTACTAAATACTACCGGTTGATGGTTACTCCGCCAGCAGGATCGGCTAAACCGTCCTATTTTATATTGAGTTCGGATACGCTGAATTTAGTCCTGCCCGCCGTGCCTATGCCTAATAAATTTGCCGATTTTCTTAAAACCGGCTCCTATTACAGTAACACTTCCCGGTACGGACTTTTTAATTTAAAGCTTCCCAAGGGTGAATTCCGGGTCTACATATTGTCGCAAACTGGTGGGGACTGGAAGTCGGAGTTCACCGGAAAGCGCGTTGTCATCAATTGAAACACATTAAATCCTCCTGACATGCAGATACTTACCTATAACCTTAATGGAATCAGGGCCGCCCTCAAAAACGGGCTGATCGATTGGCTGAGTACCACTACTGCTGATATTTTATGTTTCCAGGAAGTAAAAGCCACACCCGACGTGGTCGATCTTTCAGGTTTTGAAGCGCTGGGCTACGAGCTGATCGGCTGGCATTCGGCGGAGAAAAAAGGATATAGCGGTGTAGCGATTTTTTCGAAAATAAAACCTGATCTGGTGCAGGCAGGCTGCGATATCCCGGCTTACGATCGCGAAGGCAGAGTGCTAAGAGCAGATTTTGGGGACATAACCGTGCTGAACTGCTATTTTCCGTCAGGTACCAGCGGGGAGATCAGGCAGTCGGTTAAAATGACTTTTCTGGATGATTTTTTTGCCTGGGCAGACGAACTGAGAAAGGAGCGGCATAACCTGATTATCTGTGGCGACTATAACATCGCGCATACGGAAATTGATATCCACGATCCGGTACGGAATAAAAAGTCTTCGGGCTTTTTGCCGGAGGAGCGTGCCTGGATGACGAAGTGGTTTGGGAATGGTTATACCGACGCCTTCCGCTTCAAAAATCCGGATCTGCGCCAATATTCCTGGTGGACATACCGCGCCGGAGCACGGGCGAATAATAAAGGCTGGCGCATTGATTACATTTCCGTCGCGGATACATTGAAGGATCGCATTATCGCCAGCCGGCAATTCAATGATGCTGTCCATTCGGATCATTGTCCCGTATGGTTGGAAATTCAATAGCGCACTTCGTCCGTTTAGACGATGCCAGCTTCCGTCCCTGGGCCTTTTTTTGTATTTTTGATCAGAGCAGCTTTTACTCAAAACGTTATGGAACTGCAACTGCCTATGACACTAAAAATGGGAAACCTGATGAGTGAGGAGAAATTCTTTCAGTTCTGTCAGATGAATGACACACTAGAGCTCGAAAGGGACTCACAAGGAAATGTTATCGTTATGTCTCCAACAGGAACTTTCACAGGCGGATTTAATTCAAAGGTTCTCATTGAACTGGGAATCTGGAATAAGGAAAATGGGTTAGGCGAAGTCTTCGATTCGTCGACGGGTTTTACGTTACCTAATGGAGCGGTCCGTTCTCCGGATGTTTCCTGGGTGCGAAGTGAGCGTTGGGAAAGTTTGTCAATCGAGCAAAAAGAAAAATTCGCGCCGCTAAGCCCTGATTTCGTGGTAGAGATTCGCTCACAGTCGGATGATATGAGATATCTCATTGACAAGATGGACGAATACATCGCAAACGGCACACAGCTTGCCTGGCTGATAGACCGGTTTGACAAAAAAGTACATATCTACAAAGCCGACAGATCTATCACGATACATGAAAGCATTCAGGTCACACTGTCCGGCGAATCCGTGCTGCCTGGCTTTGAGCTGGATCTGGCCGAAATTTTAAAATAATCCGCTCAGGCGTGATAAAACGATCTTCTTTTGTTCCAATATTACCTTATTTACAAGCCTTTCGGAATGCTTTCACAATTTTCCCGTGAAGGCGACCACGCTACGTTGGCCGATCTGGATTTTACTTTTGCCAAAGACATCTATCCCGTAGGAAGGCTGGATGCAGACAGTGAAGGCTTATTGCTGCTTACTAACGACAATTATCTCAAAACAAAATTGCTGGAACCCAGAAACAAGCACACAAGAACTTATTATGTGCAGGTGGAAGGCGACATTTCGGAGGAAGCGTGCGAGCAGCTGGGTGCGGGAGTCGATATCAGTATCAACGGAAAATCCTACCGGACACTTCCTGCAAAAGCACATCAGCTAGCTGAGCCGGCACTGCCGGAACGCAATCCGCCAATCCGTTTCAGGCAGCATATTCCCACTTCCTGGCTTTCGCTGACACTTTATGAAGGTAAGAACAGACAGGTGCGCAGGATGACCGCAGCAGTTGGGTTTCCTACCCTGCGACTGGTTCGATGGTCCATAGGAAAAATTTCTTTGGCTGATAAAAATGGAAAATTTCCTAACTCAGGGGACGTATGGGAAGTTACGTCCGCGGAGGCACGCCGCTTCTATGAGTGAACGCTTTGTAAGGTTACAAAACCGTACCCACAGACTTGGCAAACCGGATAGAAGGCTTAATTTTGTAGATACCTGTTCTTAAAATAAGGCTGATAATTGGCAAAGGCACCTAAAGAAACCCCGCTTAACAAACAATACAATCAGATTAAAGCGAAGTACCCCGGAGCGTTACTGCTATTCCGGGTCGGTGATTTTTATGAGACTTTTGGCGAAGACGCAATCAGGGCGTCCAAAATCCTGGGCATTGTGCTCACCCGCCGCAATAATGGCGGCTCGCACGAAGAGCTGGCCGGTTTTCCACACCATTCTTTAGACAACTACTTACCAAAGCTCGTACGCGCAGGCGAACGCGTAGCGATCTGCGATCAACTCGAAGATCCCGCCGCAGCAAAAGGGATAGTCAAAAGAGGAGTGACCGAACTGGTAACACCGGGCGTTTCTTACAACGATAACGTACTGGATACCAGGAGGAACAATTATCTTGCCGCTGTACACGTCGGTGCTGAAAATCTTTACGGAATAGCATTCCTGGACATTTCAACCGGTGAATTCATGACGTCCCAGGGAAATGCCGCATATATTGACAAAATGCTGCAGGGATTTGCGCCTTCCGAAGTTCTTTTTTGTAAAAAACACAAGCAGGAATTCACGCAGCTTTTTGGCGGCAAATATCATACATACCAGCTGGAAGACTGGTGTTTTGGCTACGATTACGGCTATGAACAGCTGACCACACATTTTCAGACCACCACCCTGAAAGGCTACGGAATAGAAACATTGCCGCTCGGCATCGTTGCGGCTGGTGTGATTTTACATTACCTCAAAGAGACAGAACATAAGGAAATAGCGCACATTGCGCGCATTACCCGGCTTGAAGAAGAAAAATATGTCTGGCTCGACCGTTTTACGGTCCGCAACCTGGAACTGGTATATGCCCAGCAGGAAGGTGGCGTACCGCTGATCCAGATCCTTGATCATACGGTTACGCCAATGGGCGCGAGGCTATTGCGTAAATGGATGGTGCTCCCGCTGAAAGAAAAGCTTCCGATTGAAGAACGCCTGAACATTGTCGGCCATTTTCTGAACAACCGCAGTGTGCATGAATCGGTAGTCGGAAATCTGAAACTGATCGGTGATCTGGAAAGGCTGATATCGAAGGTGGCTGTCAGAAGGGTCAATCCCAAAGAACTGGGACAGCTGAAAAGATCGCTCACACAAATTGCGCCGATTAAGGAAAGTCTTTACAAACTCCTTGATAAGGAGCGGAAGAAGCTGCAAAAGGACACTGAGGTGGAGCAGGCCTTAACACCCGCGCTGGAAGTATTGCTGAAATATGCAGATCAGCTGGATGTATGTAAGGAACTCGTCGATAAGATTGAAAATGAGCTGAGAGAAGATGCGCCTGTTTTGTCGAATCAGGGGCGAATGATTAAAAAGGGCGTCGATGCCGAGCTTGATGAGCTGCATGCGATTTCTTATGAGGGCAAGGATTACCTGTTGCAACTACAAAACAGGGAAATAGAGCGGACCGGCATCAGTTCTCTCAAAATTGCCTATAACAAAGTTTTCGGCTACTATCTTGAAGTGACGCACGTTCATCAGAACAAGGTGCCCGCGGAATGGATCCGGAAACAAACGCTGGTTAATGCTGAACGTTATATTACGCCGGAATTAAAGGAATACGAAGAGAAAATCATCAATGCCGAGGATAGTATCGCGACGATAGAATCGAGGATTTTCAATGAAATGGTTCTTGCTGCTGCCGGGCATGTTAATATCATTCAAAAAAATGCAGCGATCATTTCATCGCTTGATGTGCTAAGCTCATTTGCAACCGTCGCTGCCAAAAATAACTATGTAAAACCCGTTATTACGGAGGATAACCGCCTCGATATCAAGCAGGGACGTCATCCTGTGATTGAGCAGCAGCTTCCGGTAGGGGAGAGTTATGTGCCCAATGACGTGTACCTCGACGATGCTTCCCAGCAGATCATCATTATCACCGGTCCCAACATGGCAGGTAAGTCTGCGTTGCTACGGCAAACTGCCCTGATCGTATTAATGGCGCAAATGGGGTGTTATGTACCAGCGAAATCGGCTTCGGTAGGTTTGGTCGACAAAATATTTACCAGGGTAGGAGCGAGCGATAATTTAAGTCGGGGCGAAAGTACGTTCATGGTCGAAATGACCGAAACAGCGAGTATCCTGAATAATCTGAGTGACCGCAGTCTGATCCTGATGGATGAAATAGGGCGGGGAACCAGTACTTACGATGGTGTTTCGATCGCCTGGGCAATCACGGAATATTTACATAATCAGCATGAATGTCGTCCCAAAACGCTTTTTGCCACACATTACCATGAACTGAACCAGCTTTCAGAAGATTTTCCAAGGATCAAGAATTTCAATGTGGCTGTGAAGGAAGTGGACAATAGAGTGATATTCCTTCGGAAACTGAAACCGGGCGGCAGTGCACACAGTTTTGGTATTCATGTCGCGCAAATAGCCGGTATGCCGCAGCCTATTGTTTTGAGAGCAAGCGAAATAATGCAGCATCTGGAAAAAGAACACATGACCCAGGAGCACAGCAAAAAGATCAAGGAAATCCCTAAAAACAATTTTCAACTCAGCATTTTTGAACCGGCTGATCCGAAATTGGAGGAGCTTAAGGAGAAGCTTTCGCTGATTGACGTCAACACACTGTCTCCTATCGAGGCCCTCTTGAAATTAAACGAGTTTCAAAAACTCCTTAAAAAGTAATTCACTTTTATCTACCAAAAACTCCTACTTCCTTTTATGTTATGAAAAATTCAACGCGGTTCCAGCTGATGGCCATGATGTTTCTCCTGTATTTCATCTGGGGGTCGTGGTACGGGCAAATGAGTAAATACATGTTTACTACCCTCAATGCGACCGGAGGCCAGGTGGGTAATGCCTACGCTGCTTTTTCAATCGCGCAGATTATCGCTCCCTTCTTCGTGGGCATGATCGCCGACCGGTATTTTGCTGCTCAAAAGGTATTGGGCGTTTTGAGCATTGCAGGCGCGATCCTGCTTTACATTCTTTCCGGCATTACCAGCGCCGACAATTTCTTCGGAATTATCCTGCTTTACTGTATTTCATTCGCGCCCATGATGTCGCTGACGACATCCATCGCCATGCAGCAGGTTACTAATTCTGAAAAAGACTTTCCCGCGATACGCGTAATGGGAACGATTTCCTGGATTGTCGTGACGAATATCATCGGCTTTTACGGTTTCGGTGACAGCGTTATGATCTTCAAAATTTCAATGGTAGCTTCTGCAATCCTGGGTATCTATTCATTCTTCCTTCCGGATACCCCGCCGAAACCAAGCGTGAAAACTTCATTCTCTGATATTATGGGGCTGGATGCTTTCAAGCTGTTCAAAGACCGGTCTTTCGCTATTTTCTTTATTTCGTCGCTGCTGATCTGCATTCCGCTTTCCTTCTATTACGCAATGGCCAATCCTTCTCTGACAGATTCAGGAATGACCAATGTAGAAAATAAAATGTCACTGGGGCAGGCTTCCGAAGTCGTGTTTATGCTTTTAATTCCTCTCGCATTCAGTAGGTTAGGTGTAAAATGGATGCTGATCGTCGGCCTGATCGCCTGGATTGTTCGCTTTGTAGGCTTCGGTTATGGTGACGCAAACAGTGAGTGGTTATTGTATCTCGCTATTATCCTCCACGGTGTTTGTTACGACTTTTTCTTTGTAACCGGACAAATCTATACCGATAGCAAAGCGGGTGAAAAATACCGGTCGTCAGCGCAGGGATTAATTTCAATCGCTACTTACGGAATTGGAATGGGAATTGGTTCGTGGCTCGCCGGTTTGGTTGCAGATATGTACACGGTGGGTGGCGTGAAAGATTGGACAAGCATCTGGATGGTACCCGCAGGTATTGCAGCGGTTGTACTGGTACTTTTTGTTCTGTTCTTTAAAGACAATAAAGTTAAAGCGGCTGCCTGATCAATATTTCATTAGATTGAGTACATTAAAAAACCCTGGAATTGCACTGCCCCCCAAAAGTTAGACACTTCTTGGGGGTATTTTTATGGGTAAAAACAGAAAACACAGTGCAGAGTTGAGGTTAGCGGTTGTAAAATCTTATTTAGGCGGAGGTGGTATTAATGAATTGGCCAGACGCTTTGGGATTACTAGGTCCTGTATACAGAAATGGGTGGGACACTATAAACAAGGCGGCGGTTCAAGTCTTTTGCCGCAATACGGGCGCGATTACACAATAGAATTTAAGCAACAAGTTGTGTTCGCTTATCAGAAACAGGGTTTATCTTTGAATGAGTGCTGCTTCAAATTTAAAATACCCAGTAAAAGTACTTTACATGTTTGGGTCCGGCAGTATGAGCAGTTTGGTATAGATGGTTTTAGCACGGCCCGTGGCAGGCCCAGGTCTATGAAAAACAAACCCAAGATCATAAAAACATACGGTCCATTGACCCGGTTAGAGCAGCTCGAAAACGAAAACCTGCGCCTGAGGGCAGAAAATGACTTGCTAAAAAAGTTGGATGCCTTAATCCGCCAGAAGGAAGCTGCGCAAAAGAAAAAGCGTTGACAATCCATGGGTTAAGGCAGAAATATCCGCTTGAATTGCTTTTGGAGCTCTTTGAAATACCCAGGAGCAATTTCTACTACCATATTAAAAATAGCGCTCAGGCCAGCAAGTATAAGGAGGCGAAAAAGCAGATCAGGCAAGTTTACGATCGGCATAAGGGAAGGTTCGGCTACCGTCGCATCACAATGATGATCAGGAAGATGGGCAGCGAGCTCAACCATAAAACGGTCTTAAAGCTGATGAAGTCCATGGGCCTGAAATCGTTGATCCGTCTCAAAAGGTACCGCTCTTACAAAGGCCAGACAGGCAGGGTTGCGCCCAATATTCTCAACAGGGATTTTAAATCTGAAAAACCATCACAGAAATGGGCGACGGATGTCTCCGAGTTCAGGGTGAAAGACAAAAAACTTTTTCTGTCTCCTATTATTGACCTGTTTAATGGAGAAATCATCAGTTACAACCTGTCCGAATCAGCTAATTTTAAGCAAGTAACACAAATGCTCGAAACGGCATTTAAAAAGATCAATAAGCCAGAAAATCTGGTACTGCATTCCGACCAGGGCTGGCAATACCAAATGAGTAAATATCAAAAAATACTTGAATCGAAGGGTATTATCCAAAGCATGTCCAGAAAAGGCAACTGCCTGGACAATGCGATTATTGAAAACTTTTTTGGCACCATTAAATCAGAGTTGTTCTACCTGAACAAATACCAAAGCACCGACCAGCTGAAAGAAGACATCAAGGAATATATCGACTACTACAACAACGACAGGATCAGGCTTAATTTAAATGGAATGAGCCCGGCACAATACCGGGCTCATCACACTAATCGTTAAATTATAAAACGTCCAACTTTTGGGGTTCAGTCCAAATTGCTTCCAGGGTTTTTGTTTATTTCGGAATCAAGAATTACCATCTGTCGTCGTCGTCACGGTCGCTGAAATGCCTTTTGCTTCCCCCGCCGCCTTTCTTATTGAATTCATTTCCTCTGCCGTAACGGCTGTCGGTTTTGGATTTGTTACCCTGACCGCCCCGATCTCCGTAAGGCCTGTCATTTCCACCACCTGGTTTACGGTCCTGGCTGCGATATCTGTCGCCTCCGCCAGAGGAGCTGCCTCCACCGAAACCACCTCCTCCAAAGCTTCCTGCTCCTCCAAATCCGGTTCCGGAGCTGCTTTTGGCAGGCCCTCCGTCCATGTTATCGTTCCTTCCAGCGCTTCTGTTGTCAGTATCGTTGGGCCGCGGACGATTGAAACCTTCTCTTCCGGAATCTGTCCTTGAACCGGGTCCGCTCTCACCGGGTCTTTGCTCCTTTTTCTGCGATTCGTTCACTACTAACGGCCTTCCGTACATTTCTGCACCATTCAGTGAACTGATCGCCAGCCTTGCTTCGCTCTCGTCAGGCATTTCTACAAACCCGAAACCCTTGCTTTGACGTGTAATTTTGTCAATGATTATTTTCGCGGAGCTCACATTACCGTACTTCTCGAAAGCTTCACGCAGTTCGCTTTCCTTTAACTTAAAAGAAAGACTCCCAACAAAAATGTCCATGAAACGCCTGTTTATAATTGTTTATAGGTTTATAATATATTTACTTCAATTGATATGCTACTACGTTGTTTTTCATGAAGGTAGGTACGTAAACGATCTTTTTTGCAGCGTCATATCCTATATCTGCCGAGTTCGTTTTATCCGCGCTGGTGTCCAGCAACTTTTCAGTTGTGCCGTCTGATTTCACATAATAAACTACTCCTGCCCAGCAGGAAACCAGGTACTCCCCTTTTTTAACTTCTTCAATCCCGTCTGTACTTTTATCCATTCCTTCTGCCAAAACTGTTATTTCTTTGGAAGGGCTAAGTTTCTTCAGGGTTCCACTGTCGGCAATTAAAAGATCTGTCCCCACAGCCAGCAAGCCATTTGGGCCAGTCAAATTTTCAACATAAATAGATACCTGCCCGCCTTTTATTAAATGTACTTTTTTTGTTTGAGAATCAGATACGTAAATACTTCCTTTTGAGTCAATCGTTACATCATTCAGGAATTTCGAGCCCTCTACGGGATGCTTTTTTAAGATCTTGCCAGTTTTGATGTCAATTTCAACCACCTCGGTGATGTCAGCAACAAACAATTTTGAGCCGAATATTCCCATTCCTTTCGGTGCGCTCAGACCGGTTACCCAGTCTTTTGCGATAATTTTTCCGTCCAGACCCACTTTGGCTATTCCGCCTTTTTCATCCTTTTCTCCCGCTTTACCGTCGATGAGTGCCACATAAAGCACCTTATCCTGCTTATTGAAAAGTACGGATTCGGGAACCGGCAAGCTAGCTTCCGATGACCATAACTGAGTGAGTGAATGTTGTGCGTTGGAAGCGAACGACAAGCAGCTTGCTATCAATGTGGTGAGTAAAATCTTTTTCATTTTTACAAGGTTTTTAAAGTAGGATATAGACGATTGTTCTCAATCTGGCTTTTGTTATATCAAAGCTAAATAAAAATGCCCATACTGATTAAGCTGGGCATTTTTTAAATTTTTTTTAAATATTGAAATAACGCATTATGGTGTCTATTTGCGTTTCTTCCCTTTCTTCTTCTCAGAAACTACCGGTTCTGTTTTTTGCTTGCTGAGGTCATTGATCCGGATATTCCTGAATTTGAGGGGGGAACCGTGGCCCAGGAAACCTAAATGACCTGAAGTTCTTGACAAGCCCGGGTGTTCCTTGTGATCAGGCGTTCCGTTTTTGCTGGCTTCCGCAAGGTCGCCGTCAACAATGACAGTCCCATTTAAAGTAACCCGGATCTTTGATCCCTGCACGCGCACTTCCTCGTAGTTCCATTCCCCGAGAGGTTTCAAAAAGCCGCGTTTTGCAGGGATAATACCGTAAGCTGATCCGTGATATTGGTATTCCTTCAGATCTTTATATATATCGGCGTCGTTGTCGAGAATTTGTATCTCGGTACCTTCATAAGCAGCATCGCCTTGCATTGGTGTCCTGATTCCCAGACCGTTATTTGCTCCTGGTGTTAACTGAAACTCAAACCGGAAATCGAAATCGCTGTATTCATCTTTGGTGTACAAATTTCCCTTTCCTCCTTTTTTCGGGTCAACAACCAGTTCGCCGCCTTCAATGAAATAATCCGTTCTGTTTCCGGTCCATTCAAACATATTAGTACCGTCAAAAAGCACTTTGAAACCTTCTTTTTTCTCTTCTTCGGATAAGACGAATTCCTTGCGCGGGATTTCGCGCACATAGATATCGCGGTAATTGATTTGGTTCCCGTGTGCCTGCAATTCAAGTTGTTCCGAAGCGAAGATAGGCAGGTTTTTGTCCCAGTAATTTTCCAGAATCACATTGTCGACAACATTTTCTCCGTTCAGATCAACAGAAACGCGGTCACCTATCATGGTGATGTGAAACGTATTCCATTCACCGATCGCATTATCAGCCAGTTTGGAAGGCTTGCTCGGGTTTTTCTGGTTATTATATAAACCGCCCGATCCTACCTGAGCACCTACATCCACGCGCGAAGTATCCCAGATTTGTACCTGCGGCGTACCTCTCAGATAAATACCAGCGTCACCGTCTTTCTGGATTTTCCAATCTACGTACATTTCAAAATCCCCGTACGGTTTAACCGTACACAAATTGTCGCCGTGGCCGGAAAATATCAGCTCTCCGTCTTTCGCATACCAGTCTTTTTTCATCGCTTCATCCGCTTTCGCCTGTTTAGCTTTCAGGGTATCTGCGCTCATTTTAGCACGCGCTATCGGATTGGCCACCAAACCTTTCCAGCCTGTCAGGTCTTTTCCATTGAACAGTGAAACAAACCCTTCACCAGCCGGCATATCGGCCAAATGCCGGGTGATTGCCTGCTGCTGGTATTCGCTGTCTTTACCTTTCAAGAGGGAAGATGCTTTTGTCAGCAGCTCGCGGATTTCAGCTCCATAAAAGTCTCTGTTTGATAAAGCTATTGAAGCAACAGTTTGAGCGGCGATCGTTTGAATGTTTGGCTGATCCAGGTATTTTCCTGCAAATAATAATGCATTGATGGTCCGGTATCTGGCGAGCTCTTTCAAAATCATCTCTTTCTGGGTATCTGTCTTGGCTAGTCCCATTGCTTCCCGAAGCATGATTACCTTCAAAACAGGCGTCTTCGAAGATTTGCCTGCAACTGAAACATAGCCTGTCAAAGCCGCGTCAAATTCTCCTGCCTCCGTTGTTTTTTCGGCAATCGTTAACAGTTCCTTCGCGGCGCTTGCATCTGCCCAGGCCGCCAGCGAGCTGATCGCCGTTTTTTTCGTGGCAGCGTCGCCCTTCTCATAAGAAGAAACCACAGATCCCAATGCTTTTTTGCCACCGATCGTGGCCAGTACCGGCAGGTAATTGCGTTGTTTTTCCACCGTAGCCGACTGCATTTGTTTCAGGATCAGGTCCGTTTGCGCATTGGTTTCGCCAGAGCTTTTCACTACCGCGCTAATCGCATGCTGGACAGCAGCAATATCTTCGGGTGCAGTTTGTGAATTCAGTAAGGTAAATAACTGCGGCAGATCGTTGGCAGTTGCAAGCGATTTGAGTGAGCCAAATGCTGATTTCCGGACCGCCGGATCCGTACTTTTCAGCTGTGCGGAAACCACCGGAAGTTTGTCACTGGCCGCGCGCGCTGCGAGTACATCGATCAATGCGGCTTTGGCAGGAGCGGGCAGGGTAGGTATTGCTTTCGCGATCTGGTCGGGTAATGCGGCTCCTTTAATAGTGAGGAGACTACTTTTAACTGTTTCAATCTCTTCGAGGCTGGCAGTTTTTGTTACAGTGATCAGGCTGGCAATGCTGCTTTCCTGGCCGATTTTACCAGCCGCCCAAATCGCCGCTTTTTTTACTTGCGTATCTTTTGAAGTAAGTGATTTCAATATCGCAGGCAGCGCATCCTGCGAATCTGCGTGACCAAGCATTGTAATGATCTCTGCCTTTACTTCCGGTGTCGCTTTTTTCATTGCGGCCAGCCACGGGGCCGTTCCGTTCGCCATCAGGTATTTTTGACCAAGCTTCAAGGCTGCTGCGCGATATTCCGGATTGGTGCTTTGCAATGCACTTACCAGAGCAGGTACAGATTCTCTTTTCTTAATATCAGAATAGATTTTAAGCGCAGCCGATTTCGTAGCTACCTGCTTCGGGTCGGGTGTATTTTTAACAATTTCCCACGCAGCTTTCTCAGCGAGTGCAGCATTACCTGTTTTGGCAAGATTGGCGAGGTATTTCAAATAAACGGCCGCCGCATCACTGCGATCATAACCGTACAAAGTTTTCTGCGCAGCCAGCATTAATACCTGCTCCGAAGAAGGCGCCGCAATTTCTGACAATGCATACAGACTCACTTTGCGCAAAAGCAGATCTTCGCTCGTCGCTGTTTTCTCGATTTGTGGCGCAGCTTCTTTGTACTTACTATCGCCAAGTGCCTCAATAATTGCGATTTGAGCGGCACCTTTTGCTTTGTCCAAAGCCTGGAACAACGCAGTACCAGCCGCAGTGGAGCCATTTCTCGCCAGCGCTCTTGCCGCCGGACCTGATAAACGTTCGTCACCGAGATAGCCTTTCAGCGCATTAACTGACTCGTCTTTTCCGACGGTTTGTAATTGGTATATCAGGAAATTCTTCGAATCAGGGTCGTTTACTTTTCCCAAAGCTTCACTGTAAGCTTCGGAAGCTGCAATTCTTGCAATTTCCTTGCCCGCTTGCGAGGCATAATAGGTAAAACCGCCGAGCGCATACTGGATTTTGGTATTATCACCTTTGCCCAGCGGCGTCAGCATGGTGGCGATCTGAACGAGCGCAGGCTTGCCCAGCTGTTCCAGTTCAGCCATATTCTTTTTCAATCCGGCCTCATTCTGGGCAGGAAGTTTGGAGAACAAATCTTCGATCTTGGTAGTAAGAGAAGCATCTGTTTGTGCGAAAACCGGCGAAATAAGCAGGTACGCAGCTATAATTGGGTAGAAGATTTTCTTCATTGTTTTTTTGAAGCCTTGGCAAATGCCGGAGCCTGTAAGGTGGTTTCAGGATTTTGGTAAAATGCGGTGGATCAAATGGTCCATGGCCCGCGCATAGGTTGGTTGATCAGGCGGTTGGCGCCTTCATCGTCTACAAATTCCTGCTTTTCGGGATCAAATTTCAGGGAGCGGCCCAGCCTCAACGCAGCCAGTCCCATATTCACGATCGTGCAGGAACGGTGGCCGTTTTCTTCGTTCAGCGCAAATTTTTTCCGGTTTTTAACAGCATCTACAAAATCCGTAACCTGTGGCTCGGGGTCGGGGAAAGCTGCCAGTTTCTTTTCCAGATCAGGAATGTCGGATTTAAAATTCGGGTACAGTTTCCCTTTCGGCCCTTCGATATAAGCGACTTTTTCGTCTTTCGCTTCACCGTCCAGAATGATCTGGCAACCGTCTTCATAAGTGTAGGTAATACGTCTCCACGTGCCTACCGCCTCGGTATGCTGCTGCGGCGCATCCACTTCCACGCTCACTGGACTGGTATCGTCTTTTCCCAAAAAGTACTGAACGGGATCCAGGTAATGCTGGCCCATGTCGCCTAATCCGCCGCCATCGTAATCCCAGTAGCCGCGGAAAGTCTGGTGCACGCGGTGCTCGCTATACGGTTTGTAAGGAGCGGGGCCGAGCCACATTTCGTAGTCCAGATCGGCTGGTACCGGCTGGGGTGCATTGTTTGTTTTCCCAACCCAATAAAATTTCCAGTCAAAACCGGTATGCTTGCTTACGGTCACTTTCAAAGGCCAGCCCAATAATCCACTCTGAACGAGCTTCTTAATAGGTTTGACAGGCGTTCTCATGCCGTAAAAATTATCTTCAAAACGAAACCAGGTATTCAATCGGAAAACCCTTCCGTGCTGCTGCACAGCTTCGACCAGTCGTTTTCCTTCACCGATCGTACGCGTCATTGGTTTTTCACACCACACATCTTTACCAGCGCGGGCTGCGTCGGCGGCGATGATCCCGTGCCAGTGCGGCGGGGTAGCCACGTGCACAATATCCACTTCGGGAAGCTGGATCAGTTCGCGGTAGTCGGAAAAGGTTTTTACACCTTTGTCGACCATACTTACTGCTGTGGCGAGATGCTTTTTATCCACATCGCAAAGCGCAACGACTTTGGTTCCTGCATAAGGAATGTGGCCGCGGCCCATGGAGCCGGTACCCACAATCGCTTTGGTAAGCTGGTCGCTCGGAGCGAGGAAGCCTTTGCCGAGTACGTGGCGCGGAACGATCGAAAAAGTCGCCAGTGTGGCAATAGAACCTTTGATAAAGTTCCTTCTGGATGCAGAAGTACCTTTCTGTTCTTTCATTGATTAAGGTGATTTAGGAAATAAAATTAAGTAACAGCCTTCAATTTAGGTCAATATTCAGAACCGGCCAAAACTGCCTGTCGCTTTATGGGAATACCAACAGTAATTAACGGAATTTGAAAAGTTGGTTGTCTATAACGGAATATTACCATGCTTTTTCCGTGGTAGCACAGCCACTTTATTTTCCAGCATTTCAAAGGCGGCGATCAGTTTTTGACGGGTTTGTTCGGGGTAAATTACTTCGTCAATATAGCCCCTGTTCGCTGCCAGATATGGGTTTGCGAATTTTTCAGTGTATTCGGTGATCTTTTCCTGCAACTTCTCCTGCGGGTTTTCAGCCTGGGCGATGTCGCGTTTGAAAATGATCTCCGCCGCGCCGCTTGCGCCCATTACCGCAATCTCGGCACTCGGCCAGGCGTAGTTCATGTCGGCGCCAATGTGTTTAGAATTCATCACATCATATGCGCCGCCATATGCTTTTCGGGTGATCACTGTGATACGCGGGACCGTCGCTTCGCAGAATGCATAAAGCAGTTTGGCGCCATTTGTAATGATCGCATTCCATTCCTGGTCGGTGCCGGGCAGAAAGCCTGGTACATCTTCAAGAACGAGTAAGGGGATATTGAAACTGTCACAAAAACGAACAAACCGCGCCGCTTTCTGACTTGCGTGAATATCAAGTACCCCTGCCAGGACAGCCGGCTGATTCGCCACGATACCAATACTTCTGCCCGCCAATCTCGCAAAGCCGACGACAATATTCTCCGCAAAATTCGCGTGCACTTCATGGAAACTGCCCTCGTCTGTAAGCTCGGTAATTACCTCACGCATTTCGTAAGGCTGGTTGGAGCTCGGCGGGATTATCGTATTCAGCGCGGGTCGCCGCTCATTTGCAGCGGTATAGGGTACTCTCGGCGCTTCGTCTTCGCAGTTTTGGGGAATATAGCTCAGCAACTTCTTGATAGAAAGAAGGCATTCCACTTCATTGGGGGCTACAAAATGCGTTACGCCCGACTTGGAAGCGTGTGTCATCGCGCCGCCCAGCTCCTCTGAGGTTACTTCTTCATGCGTGACAGTTTTGACGACATTCGGTCCCGTTACAAACATGTAACTGGTATTTTCAACCATTAAAATAAAATCGGTAATCGCGGGAGAATATACCGCCCCGCCCGCGCAGGGCCCCATTACCGCCGAAATTTGGGGAATAACGCCGGAGGCAAGGGTGTTTTTGTAAAAAATATCAGCATAACCCGCCAGTGAAAGTACGCCTTCCTGAATGCGCGCACCACCGGAATCGTTTAAACCGATAACAGGGGCACCATTTTTCATGGCAAGGTCCATGAGCTTGCAGATCTTTTCGGCGTGGGTTTCAGAAAGTGAGCCGCCGAAAACGGTGAAATCCTGCGCGAAAATATAGATAAGACGGTTATTTACTTTCCCGTAACCTGTAACCACACCGTCACCGAGGTAATGCTCCTTGTCCAGTCCGAAATCGCTGCTTCTGTGCGTGACAAACCTGCCTATTTCTTCAAAAGTACCTTCGTCAAGCAGTACCGAAATCCGCTCGCGGGCTGTCAGTTTTCCCTTTTTGTGCTGTGCTTCAATCCTTTTTTCGCCACCTCCGAGTTCTGCCTCAGCATTTTTTTTATCTAATAGTTCTTTTTTGGAAATTGCGGCGGATTCGGATTTCATGTAATACAGGCGATATGGTTACATTTGTTTTCAACGGGTTATAAATATAGCGGCATTTTACTGATTCGGGAAATATCGATACTTATGAGGGTGTTAGGGGGCCAGGCTTTTATTTTTACAATGCTGGTGACCCTGCTGTCTCAGGCTGCAATCGCACAGCCGACTGGCGGACGAAGCAAGCTTGACTTTCTAGTATTACCTGCGCAGGCAAAAAATACAGCGCTCGGTACGCACCATTTAACAGCTCCCGGCAACGATCCTGCGCTATTTCTCCAGAATCCTTCATTACTTGACTCCACTAAATCGGACAATGCTTCGGTGAACCTGATGCCTTACCTTGCTGATACCAGATTTTTGAATCTGGCATATGCAGGAAAAGCGGGAAAACAGCCCGGAGTCTGGGCGGTAGGGCTGCAATATCTGAATTACGGTACCATGGAGGAAACCGATGATATGGGGAATGTGATCGGCGAATTCCGGGCGGCAGATTACGGATTATCTGCCGGGTACGGGCATTCAATAGGCGCATTTTCGGTAGGAGGGACGGTGAAATTCGTAGGCGCGTCTGTGGAAACTTATCAGACCTGGGGAGTGGCATTTGACTGGGGCGCTGTTTTTAAACATCCGAAAGAGGATTTTACGGTAGGCTTTGTGGTCAAAAATATGGGTTTCCTGAAACAGAACTTTAACGGCGCCACTACGCCCGTTTTGCCACTGGATGTTCGCGCGGGCATTACGTTTAAACCTGAGTATATGCCTGTGAGAGTGACAGTTACTGCGCATCATCTCAATAGGTTCGACATGGTGTACAATGATCCCGCCTTGTTTTTTACCTACGATATCAATGGAAACAGGCTGCCCAGAAAGGTAGGAATTGCAGAAAAGCTCGGCCGGCATTTGTCGCTCGGGGCGGAGGCGCTGATCCATAAAAAATTCCGTCTCCTGCTGGGTTATGATCATTTGCGCAGACAGGAACTGCGGCTTTCCGATCGGGGCGCATTGGCCGGGTTTTCTTTTGGATTGTGGCTGAGGATTAAGCGGTTCGAGGTCAGTTACGGTCGCGCGCAATATGTGCCGGGTTTTGGAAGCAGCTCTCTTTCAATCGTCATGAATCTGAAAAAGGATTTTGCAAAAGAACCCTACTGAACAACAATTCCCTTTTCAAGTTTCAGGAAATGCGTGACACAGGAAGGTATTTCCTGCGGGTAATGTGACACGTAGATCAACGTTCTGTCCGAAGTGTCGCAAATCGCGTCTACCACTGATTTGAAATATTCAATCGCTTCACTATCAAGTCCCTGGCATGGTTCGTCGAGGATTAGTAGCGGTGGGTTTTTGACCAGCGCCCGGGCAAGCAATACCATTCTCTGCTGACCTTTTGAAAGCTGTGAAAAGTCTTTTTCAATCAATTGACCGACATGCAGCAGCTCTGCGACCTGGTGTACGCGGCGAATCTGTAACTCTGAGAGTTTTTTGAAAAACACCCCTGTCGCATCGAAAAAGCCCGACGCTATTGTTTTGAAAACCGTCGTATTTCTTGGAAAATAAAGGTGCAGTTCCGGTGAAACATGCCCGATCTTTTGCTTGATATCCCAGATCGACGCACCTGCTCCGCCGCGTTTTTTGTCAAAAAGATCGAAATCATTGGCGAAACGCTGCGGATTATCAGCGGTCAGAATGCTGAGCAGCGTTGATTTACCGGAGCCATTTGCGCCGGACAACGCCCATTTTTCACCTTTCGCTACTTTCCAGTTTACATTATCGAGTATCACCTCACTGCCATATTTGATTTTGATGTTGCGTAGGTCAAATGCTATGTTGAAGTCAGTAAATTCGGGTGAACCGAAATCCACCAGGCGGACCGCATCTGGCTGTGGATGTTTGATTGGCTGGGTAGCTGCTTTGAAATCAGACACCTTCGTTTTTCTGATGATTTTGCCTTCATTCATTTCCAGAACATGCGTTACACAGGCAGGAATCTCAGTCGCCGTAGTTGCCATAATAATAGTAACCCCTTCGTTAGCAAGGTGGCTGAGTGCATTTCGCAACACTTCTCTGGAATGCACGTCCAGCCCGCTGAATGCGTTATCAAGCATCAGCAGTTTCGGTTTCTTTAAAAGTGACTTTGCAAGAAGCATTCTACGCGTTTCCCCATTTGAAAGCGTCACAAAAGGATGATCAAGCAAATGAATGAGGGAAAGTAATTTGGAAACTCTGGCTAGTTCGTCTTCACTCACCTTCGAGGGCTGCAAGTCCACAGACTTATCGTCGACCGTCCCGACCGGTTTGAGCTGATCCGTCAAAACCTCACGCAGGGTAGGCGCGCGCTCGGCCTCGTAAGCATGAAATCGCTGCTGATAGTACTCAGCACCGGCGCTGACAATCCGATTAAAAGAGTAGTCGTTCGAAGCGAGCTCGACAGTTTCCCGCAAAGGCGCCTGCCAGCCGTAGCTTATTTTGCCGGAGAGTACCGGCCATTTGCCAGCTAAAATTTCAAGCAACACCGTTTTTCCAGCCCCGTTCGGCCCGATCACCGCCCAGTTTTCCCCTTTTTCAATATCCCAATTGACATCTGAAAGAACCTGAATCTCATATTTTCGGACCGAGACATTTTGAAGAGAAACCACTGACATGAAGTATTGAACACTTTAATGAATGCGCAATATTATAACTTTGAATGTAATAGGAAACAAAAAAAGCATCCTGGCATGGATGCTTTTTTTGTCGTTTATAGTTTGCTAATGAATATCAATGTTGTAATTCAAGATTAAATTCTTTGAGCATGGAAGTTGTAAATGCGGAAAGATCGTCGGTTGTTCGGCTGGTTACCAAACCGTTATTCGTCACCACTTCCTGATCAATCCAGATCGCTCCCGCATTTTCAAGATCATGACGGATGGCAGCGTAAGAAGTAAGCGTTCGTCCGAGTACCACATCAGCATCGATCAATATCTGAGGCCCGTGGCATATCGCGGCTACGGGTTTACCGTTGATAAAGAACGACTTCACAAAATCAATGGCTTTTTGTTGCATCCGCAGCGCATCAAGCCCTATGACGCCACCAGGAATCAACAGTGCGTCGTAATATTCCGGCCGGGCCATTTGAAGCGGCACATTTACCCTGTGCTTTTCGCCCCAGTCCAGGTGGCTCCATCCCCTCACCTGATCTTTGTTCGGGGAGATCAGGTGGGTCGTTGCGCCCATCCGATCTAGGACTTTTCTGGGGCAGGTCATTTCGACTTGCTCAAATCCATCTGCAACCAGAATTGCAACTTTAAATGAATTTAGCGTTTGTAACATGGAGTTCGTGATGGAATAAAGGTTTAGATAATTCAGGTATTTAATTGCACAAAAATTATGCCAAATTGTAAACATCATGTAGGAGCCATTTTTCAAACGTTTGCGTAGCTCACAATCTACATATGTGGAACCTCAGCTTATCTTTCCCCAAACCTTATTAAATAGAAAAAGCAGTCGGAAGACTGCTTTTTCTATTATAATTATTTCAAGAATTAAATCTCGACACTGCCAATGTTCTCAAATATCAGATCTCCGTGAGCGTCCAATTCCATCATGATCACCGAATCCTTGGCGACCTGGCCGCTCAGGATACCTTTCGAAAGCTCGTTGAGTATCCTTCTTTGCATTACCCTTTTGAGCGGTCGTGCACCGAATGCAGGGTCAAAACCATCTTCACCCAGTTTGGTCAATGCCTCGTCACTAGCATCCAGCGTGATACCTTGTTCGCGGAGCATGTTCTGAATCCCTTTGAACTGGATGTCCACGATCTTGCGGATGTTTTGTAGTGTCAGCGGCTCAAACAGAACGATTTCGTCGATCCGGTTTAAAAACTCAGGTCTTACTGATGCTTTCAGCAGATCCAGAACAGCCGTTTTAGCTTCTTCTACGATCAGGGTATGGTTCCAGCCCTCATCTTCGGCGAATTTTTCCTGGATAATATGGCTTCCGATATTGGAGGTCATGATAATGATCGTGTTCTTGAAGTTGGCAACCCGGCCTTTGTTATCGGTGAGCCGGCCTTCGTCAAGCACCTGCAATAATATATTCCAGACATCAGGGTGGCCTTTTTCGATCTCATCCAGTAAAATCACACTGTAAGGTTTTCTCCGAACTGCTTCCGTCAGCTGTCCGCCTTCATCATACCCCACATATCCCGGAGGCGCACCCACCAATCTGCTTACTGCGTGGCGTTCCTGGTATTCGCTCATATCGATCCGCACCATCGCATTTTCGTCATTGAACAGATATTCAGCGAGTGTTTTGGCAAGCTCTGTTTTTCCAACGCCGGTAGGGCCAAGGAATAAAAAGCTGCCGATCGGACGTTTGGCGTCCTGTAAACCCGCCCGGCTGCGCCTTACTGCGTCCGACACTACCTCAATCGCCTCGGCTTGTCCGGCCACACGCTGGTGCAGGTGTTCTTCCAGTTGCAGCAACTTCTCGCGGTCGCTTTGCAGCATTTTGCTGACAGGTATCCCGGTCCATTTAGCCACTACCTCAGCAATATCTTCTGGCGTGATTTCCTCCTGCATCAGGCTCTGTTCATTTTCTGAATTCTGCAATATTTCCAGTTGCCGCTGCACTTCGGGAATGCGCCCGTACCGGATCTCCGCCACTTTTCCAAAGTCGCCGGAACGTTCTGCCTGCTCGGCTTCCAGTCTCAGTTGCTCGCTTTGCTCTTTCAGCGTCCTGACCTCATTGACTTTGCCTTTCTCATTTTCCCATTGCGCTTTCAATGTATTGCGCTCATCGCTGAGGTCGGCGATTTCCTTATTCAGGACGGTTTCTTTGTCTTTGTTATTTTCCCTCCTGATCGCCTCGCGTTCAATTTCCAGCTGCATAATGCGGCGGTTCAACTCGTCGAGCTCTTCGGGTACACTGTCCATTTCCAGCCGCAGTTTAGAAGCGGCCTCGTCCATCAGGTCAATAGCCTTATCAGGCAGAAACCGGTCGCTGATATATCTATTGGATAACTCCACCGCAGCGATCACCGCATCGTCCTGGATCCGCACGCCGTGGTGCAGTTCGTATTTTTCTTTGATACCCCTTAAAATACTGATTGCATCCGGGATATTAGGTTCATCGACCATTACAGCCTGGAAACGACGTTCCAGTGCCTTGTCTTTTTCCATGTACTTCTGATACTCCTTCAAAGTAGTAGCGCCAATTGCATGAAGTTCGCCTCTTGCCAGTGCAGGTTTCAGCAGGTTAGCAGCGTCCATTGCGCTTTCGCCGCCACCGCCCGCGCCGATCAGTGTGTGGATCTCGTCGATAAAAAGTACGATCTCGCCTTCGGAGTCGGTTACCTCTTTAATTACCGCTTTTAGCCGCTCTTCAAATTCACCTTTATATTTGGCACCGGCGATCAGTAGCCCCATGTCCAGGGATACAATCGTTTTGGATTTCAGGTTTTCAGGAACATCGCCTTGGACAATACGCTGTGCGAGCCCTTCAACAATCGCTGTTTTGCCTACTCCTGGCTCTCCCAAAAGAATAGGGTTATTTTTAGTACGACGACTTAATATCTGCAAAACGCGCCTGATCTCTTCGTCCCGCCCGATTACCGGGTCAATCTTACCGGCCTTGGCCAGCTCATTCAAATTTTTGCTGTATCGTTCCAAAGAGCGATATTTGGCTTCTGCATTTTGATCTTTCACAGGGTTATTTTTTCCTCTAAGTTCCTTGATTGCATTGATAAGCTTCCTTTCTTCAAAACCCAACTCCTTCATCAGCGTTGCTGTGGTGTCTTTTCCGCTGAGTATACCCAGCAACAGCAATTCAATACTGATAAATTCGTCGTCAAACTCTTTTAGATAATGCTGGGCTTTTCCGCTTGCAGCGGCCATGTCGTTGCCCAGATAAGGCTGACCACCCGATACCCTCGGATAGCCGTCCAATATCTTTTGAAGCCGGCTATTTAGAATATCCGCGCTGATATTGAGCTTGTTAAGGAGAAACTGGGAAGTGTTGGGATCTTCCTCTAATATGGATTTTAAAACGTGGCCGGTTTCAATAGCCTGTTGCTGATTGCCCTGGACCATTTGCGCAGCGTGCTGTATTATCTCCTGCGCCTTGATGGTATATTGGTTAAAGTTCATGGCGATGATTTCGTTGTTTAATGCTAATTAGCACTTGGCAAAGTGTGTGCCGCGTTACGAAATCGGAAATTCTGGCATTTGTGCGAGCCATTTTGGGAAAATCAAGACAAAATGTCTCAGTTGTGATCGCTTACATGCTTTTCTTCTGAATTCTTTTGTGAATGTCCAAAGTTTCAGCCAGGGCAGCACTGCCGTACCAAAGCAGCATTTCAGGCTCCAGCAGCCTGGCTTTCACGGCTGGATCTGTTTCTACGAGCCGCTGACCTTCCTCGAGAGTAGTTGCATTTAATATGAAAAGGCCCCGGTACTTGTCATTCTTGAAAAATGGCCCGGCCACGACGAGTTTTCCTTCGTCCGCAAGCCGGTCGATATTGTGCATATGTAGCATGAAAATACTGTCGGTTTTGGCCTTCGCAAGATTTGTAACAGTGCCCGTTTTCAAAAAAACCATCACATATTTTTTCATCCCGTACTCATCCGCGCCCAGCTTTTTAGCCAATGTGGAATCATAAGCAGATTTGGAAGATTGCGCGTGGAGATTGCCGGATAACGTGATAGAAGCAGTCAGAGCCAGGAAGTATATTAGTTTCATGGTCAGTTGGTTATTTAAGTTGATATTAAATGTATCTATAATTTGACAAAGATTTAGCGCGAAAGCAAAGGTCAAAATAAAAGCCGCCCGGTTTAAATC
Organism: Dyadobacter sp. UC 10; assembly: GCF_008369915.1. Taxonomy (NCBI): domain Bacteria; kingdom Pseudomonadati; phylum Bacteroidota; class Cytophagia; order Cytophagales; family Spirosomataceae; genus Dyadobacter; species Dyadobacter aurulentus. The sequence continues at coordinate 3,703,296 of NZ_VSRN01000001.1, forward strand.
AGGCGGCTTTTCGAGGTGTCAGAAATCTATTGTTAAATGTCGGTTTGTGTTTTTAAAAGGTCTTCGAGTGTCTCCCTTCTGCGCACCAGTTTTGCGTTTCCGTTGTCGATCAAAACTTCGGCTGGCCGTAACCGGGCATTGTAGTTTGAGCTCATTGTCATGCCGTAGGCACCGGCATTCAAAAATGCGAGCACGTCTCCGGGCCGCACTTCGGGTAGTTCGCGGTCGCTTGCAAAAGTGTCTGTTTCGCAAATGTAGCCCACTACATTATAGGTTTTCAGCGGCCCTTCCGGATTTGTAATGTTCAGGATATGGTGGTAAGAACCATACATCATCGGGCGGATCAGATGGTTGAGCCCCGAGTCTACGTGAACGAAATTCCGGGCAGGGTCTTCTTTCACAACCGTCGTTTTCACAAGCAGAAAGCCGGATTCGCTGACAAGAAATTTGCCCGGTTCAAACCATAGTTGCAGGGTTTTTCCATATTCCAGGCAGAACTTTTTGAATCGTTCGGAAATATTTTTCCCCAGTAATTCCATGTCGGTAACATGGTCCCCCGGTAAATAGGAAACTTTGAATCCGCCCCCCAAATCAATGATTTTGAGATCGGGAAAACGTTTGGCGGCTTCGAAAAGAATATCGGCAACTTTCAGAAAAGGCTCCGCGTCCTTGATGTCTGACCCGGTATGCTGATGTAAGCCTATAATTTTAATGTCATATTTTTTGACCACTTCCAATACTTCGTCAAGAAGCAAAACCGAGATACCAAATTTGGAGTCAGCGTGTGCGGTCATGATTTTTGCATTTCCTCCCGCAGCTACATTGGGTTTAATGCGGATCAGGCAAGGTTTCGTATTCCCGTAGGTCTGGCCAAACCATTCCAAAAGTGGTATGCTATCCACGTTCACGATCGCGCCGGCGTCCACGGCCGCCCTCACTTCCTCAAACGGAACACCGCTTGGGGTAAAAGTAATCTGGTTAGCAGCATAACCCGCGATCATACCCATTTCCAGCTCGCCGGGTGAAACCACGTCGAGCTCTACGCCAATTTCCCGCATTAACCGTAGAATCGAAAGATTGGTATTCGCTTTGCACGCGTATTTGATTTTCATATCTACCCCGGAGAAAGCATTTTTCAGCTCTTCCGCTTTGCGACGGATCGTTGCGCCGTCATATAAATACAGGGGACTTCCGTAGGCACTTAAGAGTTCTGTCGGGTCGATATTTTGAATGGAGAGCGTATGTTGTTCTGCGAGTTGCATGGACTATAACGGTGATGCTTTGTTTGATTGGCCAAAAATTAAATAACTATTTGCAGTAGCGGTCCAGGTAGGTTGCCATTTCCTGCTGAATTGCAAAGGCTTCCTGTCGGGCCTTTTGGGTAAAATTTGTGTCGTTACCCGCGTAAATGATACTTCTTGATGCATTTACCAGTAATCCACAGTTGCTGTTCATTCCAAATTTTGAAACTTCTTCCAGGTTTCCTCCCTGAGCGCCTACGCCGGGAACCAACAGAAAATGTTCGGGGATAATTGCTCTGATTTTCTCAAACTCGGATGCCTGCGTGGCGCCAACCACGTACATCATCCGGTCCGCACCAGCCCATTGCTGGGAAGTTTTGAGTACTTGCTCGTAAAGATCGATACCCTGGAATTGCAGTCGTTGGAAGTCTGAACTTCCTGAGTTAGAGGTTAATGCAAGTAATATTACCCATTTGTCTTTATGTTCTAAAAACGGAAGAACCGAGTCGCTGCCCATGTAAGGCGCCACGGTAACTGAATCGAAATTGAGTCCCGAAGAAGCCGGATCGAAAAATGTGCGGGCGTATAAACCGGAAGTGTTGCCAATATCACCGCGTTTGGCATCGGCAATAGTGAAATGGGAGTCAGGAATATAGTCGAGGGTTTTCTGCAGACTTTCCCAACCTTTCCCGCCCAATGCTTCATAAAAGGCAATATTTGGTTTATACGAAACACAATAGTCGGCGGTAGCATCGATGATCTGTTTGTTGAATTCAAAAACAGGGTCCGCTGCTTGTAACAGGTGGGAAGGGATTTTACGGATGTCAGTATCCAGCCCCACACAGAGATAGGTTTGCTTAGCTGATATCTGCTGGAATAGCTCTTTGTAAGTCATGATCTGGGAAATATTGCGCCGAAATTACAACCTCTAACAATAGATTCATAAATTTGCATGACAATAACATCGCATCCATAATTTACAGGAAGATCACATTCATGCATATTCGAGAAACATCCATATCAGGTCTAGTAGAAATTTTTCCGCGCGTTTTTGAAGATGATCGCGGGATGTTTTTTGAATCTTTTAACAAGCAGGTATTTGAGAATCTTGGGTTGCCGACCCATTTTGTGCAGGATAATCAGTCCTTCTCGAAAAAAGGTGTTGTCAGGGGATTGCACTTTCAAAATGCGCCTTTTGCTCAGGGAAAGCTTGTCAGGGTGATTTCTGGCGTTGTACTGGATGTCGCTGTTGATATCCGCCCGGATTCACCCACTTTCGGTCAGTATGAAATATTTGAACTTCGTGGCGACAGAAATAATTTCGCATACGTTCCCGAAGGATTTGCGCATGGTTTCGTAGCGATGGAGGACAGTATTTTCAGCTACAAATGTACTAATGTGTATAATAAGGAATCGGAGTCGGGCATTGTGTGGAATGATCCGGATCTGGGGATTGACTGGGGAATAGCAAATCCGCTCGTATCCGAAAAGGACCTTATTCTGCCCACATTCAAATCTCTTTTCTCGGACAGCAGGATAGGAGCCTGATCAATTACTTTTCGAATAGTTCTTCCAGCGCTTTTGAAGCAACTTTTTTTGCGGAACCGGGATTTTGACCGGTAATAAGCCGCTCATCCAGTTCGATGAATTCTACGAACGGAATCATGGTTTTGGTGAAGTGCGCGCCACGTTCTTTTAGCCTGTCTTCCAGATAAAAAGGTACTTCACTGACAAAGCTCATCAATGTCTCTTCCATATTCGAGTAGCCTGTCAGATACTTGTCCTGAATGAGATAAGAACCGTCTGAAAGTTTGACATTCAAGAGCGCGGAAACGCCGTGGCTTACCGCAGAAACCATCCCGCTTTTCTCATAAATCGCTTTCGTTATTTGAATGAGATCCTGATTGTCAGGAAAATCCCACATCGCACCGTGTCCACCGGCGAAGTAAATCAGGCGATAGTCTTCGGGATGTATTTGTGAAGGATTAGACGAATTTTCAAGTTTTTTCCGGAAAACAGGATCATCCCAATACCGGGCATTGCATTCATCTTTAAAATCAAGACTGCGCTCATCGACAGGGATATTTCCGCCTTTGGGGCTGACAAAGTCCATCAATATTCCCCGTTTGGTCATTACTTCATGAAAGTGCGTCAACTCACTTAACCATACTCCCGTTTTAGTTGTTTTAGCAGGATAGGTGTCGTGATTAGTGCAAACAATCAATACTTTCATAGCATGCAGCGAATGGTTACTGCACGTAAGATACTATAAAATCCGTTTAAAGTATTTGGCAATGCGGGGCTAATCCAGGAAATTAAATCAGGATAGCAGCTGATTTTTGTATGCAAAAGAAACTGCTGCCGCAGTACTTTTTGTTCCGGTTTTTTCAAGAACCCGGAGCCGGTGACCTTCCACGGTCCTGACACTGATGAAGAGCTTGTCGCCTATTTCCTGCGTAGAAAGCCCGTCACAGATAAGTTGTAGAACTTCCTTTTCTCTTGAAGACAATGCTACATTACACGCATTGGGGAAAAACGGGTGTTTGTTAACCTGGCGGTTTACCATTTTTCGGTGCATTGCCTTGGATACGAAGTCATTGTAGTAAAATCCTTCCTCATCTACCCGGCGGATTGCCTTTTCAACTTCGTCGGGGCTGGTATCTTTGAGCAAATAGCCCTGCACTCCTTTTTCAAGCATGTGAATAACAAACCTGTCCTCGTTATACATGGAAACTACGATCACTTTAATGTTTGGAAATCTCTCAAAAGCAGCCTCGGTAGCCTGAATACCATCCATAACCGGCATTTGCAAATCCATAAAAATGATGTCGGGCGTGTTGGCAGGAAGCCTGTCCAATAGCTCTTGTCCGTTAGCTGCTTCCAGAACGAATTCAAAATCGGGTATGCCGCTCAGCATGGATATGAATCCTTTTCTGAACAGCTCATGATCGTCGGCGATTCCTAATTTAAGTGTTCTCATAGTAATTCATGCATTCACTTTTTCTCTTCGGAAGGGATGCAATGGTTCGGGTTTATTCTCCGGCATCGGCATTACCGGAATGCGTGCACAAGCGCTGGAACCTTGCCCTTTGACCGGCTTTTCATACTGCACCGTTCCGTTCACGATGGCCAGTCGGCTTTCGATTCCCAGCAAACCCAGTCCAGCAAGGTTATTTTCCTTTATTTTTTCAGGATCGAAACCGATCCCATTATCGGTAACACGCAGGCTTATCATCTCGTTTTCTATTCCAAGAGAAATTTCGATGCTGGAACAATTTGCATGCTTGATTGCATTGTTTACCAATTCCTGCATAATGCGGTAAAGTGTGAGTTCGAGTTTTTGACCTTGTCGTGGAAATTCAGCAGTGTTGGAATGAAAGGAAATTACAAGATTGTTGTCTTCCTCTAACTTATCAATAAACTCTTCAAAGGCTTCCAGCAACCCGAACCTTTCCAGGGTCGTAGGGACGAGGTCTCTCGTAATCCTTCTTACATGCAGGATCGTCTCTTCTACCAGGGACTGGGACTTCTTCATGATCTGCTCCTGCTTTTCATTGTCGGAGGCATTTACGAGCTTGCTCAACTGGTTCAAGCTGAGCTTGGTAAGTGAAAGCATGGTGCCAATGTCGTCGTGAAGATCCTGAGCAATGCGCCGTCTTTCTGTTTCTTCTGAATTTAGCGCTGTGTCGAGAAGCAGGCGATTGTAATTCTTTTCAATGTCGTTAATTTTTTTTTCTTCTTCGAACTTTCGTTTTTGGTAATACATGACAAATGAGATCACAAAAAATGCCATCATCAGCATTGCTATCAATGCTATCAGTAATGCTAATTTCAGCTCTTCATTATTTTGCATATAGTTCGTCTGAAAACTGCGCTATCCCAATGCTAAAAAGAATAATACTTACGCATTCAAACATGTAAGGTACGTAAGTTAAAAAACCAATTTCCAGCCATTCTTCCCATTTGGAAGAATAATGAAAGACCGGGGCTATAAATAGAAAGCTCGAATAGTAAATCAACAAACCGGAGCATACCCAGAAAAACGGATACGTAAGCAAATTTGGGATTTTTAGTGCGCGTATGGTATTGTAAAAATATAGTAAAACCCAGAATAACATCAGGAGACTTTCAACGGTTGTGGAATACAAAACCATCTTATGATTATGCATATCCCCGAGTGACGGATTTGTATGCAGCGTGTCCCAGACGGAAAAAATAACAAAAAGGGGTATTGATACTAATACCCACTTTTTGAACTGTTTGGTTTCCAGTTTCTTGTAAAATATCAGGCTGGATAATACGTATCTGACGGGGACATTCAGGTTGTATAAAACTACTGTATTTCTTTTGTGTGAAGCCCAGTCGAACATAGCAAAGTCAATTATGAACTTAACAATCAGGTAAATGCCGAGTATTAGAAAAGTATTGTCCCGATAGGCTTTGCGCTGCCATATCAGGAATATGGGCAACAGAGTTAAAAAAACCGGAATACTTGCAAGAGGTTGCCTCTTAAAATAAGAGAAATAAATCTCTAGCATTGAATAGTGATTAAAAAATCAACAGTGACGAGGGCAGACCGGTCCGCCAACCATAGCCTCTTTTTCTGCGGCCATATCCTTCATACCTCCTAACCGGGCAGTTTTGGTAAGATCATTACCATAGGCGTCAACGGGAACAATTACCAGTCTTGGCGTAGGTTTCTTTTCAACCCGTCGGCCCGCGGTCACTTTTTCGTTCTCTGAATTATCCTCTTCGTCCTTAACGCCATAATATACGCGAAAACCGACACAACTTTCCTCGTAAAGATTGATCAGGTCTTTGAACGTATGGAGTCCAAAAAATTCGGCCTTTACAAAATTGTCACCTCTTCCAAGAATTTCGCGCTCCCGGCCCAGGTGCGGTTTGATAATATCCAGTGCTTGTTCTGCGGAAATAAGTTGTCCTTCTTTACCGGTAAACTTTTTAGCATCCATATAAATGAGAGTTTTTTAAACGAGTATTTAACATGTGTAAATGTAACCACCACATATATGAAGACCAATAAAATCCGGTTGTTTTGATTTAACGGTTACTTTAATAAAATGTTGAAAATCAACGTTTTTACGCCTGCTGTAAACAAAAATCACGTAATATTACTTATTGGGCCACGGATAATTACGAACCTTCGGCGCAATATTTACCTGGCATTGCAATCGGGGATTTTCACTCTAAAATTTCGAACAATGACAATATACATTTGTCAGGCGTTAGGGAAGTTTCTGTAAAAAACTTTCCATCAGGATTAAAGGGTTAGGTTAACACATGAAAGCCGCGAAGGTCTCCTTCGCGGCTTTTTTACGTTATTTGAAATCAAATTTGAGATACAACACATGAAACCGATCATAACAATCGAATACTGCCCCAAATGCGGCTGGCTTTTGAGGGCTGCGTGGATGGCGCAGGAAGTGCTAACCACATTTACCGTCGATCTGCGGGCTGTACAACTGATTCCTTCCGAAGTCCCGGGAAGGTATACGATCAAGCTCGACGACCATCTTATCTGGGACAGAAAACGGGAAGGACATTTCCCCGAACCAAAGGAGTTGAAACAAAAAATAAGAGATATTATCGCGCCTGATCGAGGATTAGGGCATAATGATCGATGAAGGCGTGTTGAAACAGGACAAATTGTCGTATTGGGGAGTGCTTGCCTGAAAATTTGACCGGTTCGTTATCAGTGTTAAGAAACAGGTTGCTGCTATGAATTTATTTAATAAATTGAAATTCAAATAGTTACATAATTTTATAGGTGCAATGATTTCTATTTTTTGCCAGGATAATAATCTTTGGCACGTAGTTTTTCGTTAATGGTTTAAAACTTGTGAACCTAAAACGCGATAGCTATGGAAAGCAAACCTAAAATACCACAGGAAATGTTGATGAACATAGATTTTATCAACACGATCAATGGTGGAATGAGCGAGCCGGCCATCAAGCTTGATAAGGGATCCGATGGGTTTGAAGTAGTTGTGAAAATTCCAGGCATCGAAGTTGAAGACCTTCAATTAGAGGTTGTAAAAGGTAAGAGAAACACGAATAATTTAAAGCTTTTTCACTTATTACCTATATTTTCACAGGATAACCTTCCCGAAGAAGAGCAATGGAAGACTGTTCGTTTCATCAATACCTTTGTCATTCCGGATGGAGTAGACATTGAGCATATCTCAGCGAAATATGATGATTCGCTTCGTCACCTTGTCCTGTTTTTACCTTATGGAAATGAGCAGGGCGATTATCACCGGAAGGTAGATATCGAACGTTGGTAGATTTCTGAATTTGTATCTAATTATAGTCGCCCAGCAGTTACAACTGTTGGGTTTTTTTTGCGATAGAAATATAGTATACGGGAGTTGGGCAGAACTTAAATCTGCGATTTGATCGAGATATTGCGCATTTGTAACCCAAATAATTTGAAATTGTATCCTTCCAATAGTTTATATTAACATAAGGTAAACATTAATGAAGTCATAAAAATTGGAGTTTGATATTCTTATCTTGGCATAGATCTTAGTTAAATTACCCTCTTAAACTCAACGCTATGAAAAAATCTAACATCTTCGCCTATATTGAGCTGACCAAATTAGTCGAAGAACTCAACGTGCCGGCAGAATCAGGGCAACTTAAGCAAAAGTTAAAATCCCAATCTGCTTATTTCAATATTATTGAACCCAGGTATTTTTCGGAGGACCTGATCGGAGAGTGGGAGAGCATTTTATCCAGTATCAAGCAGAAAGGTGTCAAAATCAATGATGATGGTCAGATAATTTCAAATGCGGTTAGCAATACCATTGACCAACTGACCGACAGGGAATGCCAGGCGCTGGTTAGCAAAATTCAGATGGTCTACAGCCAGGTCAAAAGAGAATTTCAATAGATCGAAGAGCAGCGTCGAAATTTCAACGCTGCTCTGTTGGTTTCAATTAACAGTGCCTCCATTCCAAACATCACTTCCTGGTTGCACAAACGCCAGACTCCCGTCGCGGTGTTCAGCCATTAGTATCATTCCGTGACTTTCCATACCCATCATTTTACGGGGTGCGAGGTTTGCGAGGTACAGTACTTTTTTTCCTACGATTTCGTCTGCTTTGAAATGCTCGGCAATGCCGCTCAATACAGTTCTTTGCTCCAATCCGATATCAACCAGCAATTTGAGCAACTTTTTACTTTTCGGCACATTTTCAGCCTCCACGATCGTTGCGATCCGTATGTCCATTTTTGAAAAGTCGTCATATAGAATCTCAGGCTTTACCGGGCTGACCGTTTTGCTTTCCAGTTCATTTTGCCGCCTGGCGTCGTGTAATTTCTGGATCTGCTTTTCGATTATACTGTCTTCCATTTTTTCAAACAGTAATCTGGCCTCATTAACGGGGCGACCAGCTACAAGCAGATCGGGCTTGCCGGCATCCTGCCATAACCCGCCATCGAACCCGAGCTGTTCCCGGATCTTTTGGGCCGTAAATGGAAGAACCGGCTCTGATACAATCGCCAGTGTGGCAGAAATCTGTAAAGCGATATTCAATATCGTATTGACCCGCGCAGGATCGGTTTTGATCACGTGCCAGGGCTGGGTATCTGCCAGGTATTTGTTGCCAAGTCTAGCCAGATCAATAATTAACGTTAATGCTTCTCTAAATCGATATGTTTCAATAGACTCACCAATCCTTCCTGGGAAAGCAGCCAGTTCCTTTAACACAGCAACATCGATTTCTTGCAGGTCAGAAGTTTCAGGTACCTTTCCATCACAGAATTTGTGTGTCAACACAAGTGCCCGGTTGATGAAATTTCCGTAGATACCGACTAACTCGCTATTATTTCTTGTCTGGAAATCCTTCCAGGTGAACTCGCTGTCCTTGGTTTCCGGTGCATTGGCAGTCAGTACATAACGGAGTACATCCTGCTTTCCAGGCAGTTCTTCCAGGTATTCGTGCAGCCAAACCGCCCAGTTACGCGAGGTTGAGATTTTGTCGCCTTCCAGGTTCATAAATTCATTGGCGGGCACATTATCTGGAAGAATATAATTTCCTTCGGCCATCAGCATTGCCGGGAAAATAATGCAGTGGAAAACGATATTGTCTTTGCCTATAAAATGGACAAGTTTCGTTTCGCCATCTTCGGCATTCTCCTTCGGTTGCCACCATTTTTTCCAGCCTTCATCAGAACCGTTTTGCTGCGTAAGCCAATCCTTGGTCGCGGAAATGTAGCCGATAGGCGCTTCGAACCAGACGTAAAGTACTTTCCCTTCCGTGTTTTCGACAGGCACCTGAATACCCCAGTCTAGGTCGCGGGTCATGGCGCGGGGCTTCAAGCCGTCTTTCAGCCAGGACTGGCATTGTCCGAGTACATTAGTTTTCCACTCAGGGTGGCTGCTGATATATTGCTCTATCTGTGGTTGGAGCGTATCCAGGGGCAAATACCAGTTTTTGGTTGCCTTTAAAACGGGTTTTGCGCCGGAAAGCATAGAGCGTGGATCTTTCAATTCCAATGGGCTCAATGTAGAACCGCAACGTTCACACTGGTCGCCGTAAGCATTCGGATTTGCGCATACCGGACAGGTTCCAACAATGTAACGGTCGGCCAGAAACTGCTGAGCCGTTTCGTCGAAGTATTGCTCGGTCGTTTCTTCAACGAAAACCTTCTTTTCGTACAAATCCCTGAAAATTTCCCGGGAAGTATCGTGGTGAATTTTCTTGCTGGTCCGGGAGTAAATATCAAATGAAATGCCCAGTTCTTTAAATGCTGCGTCGATCTGTGCATAGTATTTATCGACAACCTGCTGAGGAGTCAATCCTTCTTTTTTTGCTCTGATGGTGATCGGTACCCCATGCTCATCCGTCCCGCTGATGAATGCTACTTCTTTTCCGGTAGCCCGTAAGTAGCGAACGTATATATCTGCCGGTATGTAGCAGCCTGCCAAATGCCCGATGTGAATGGGGCCATTTGCATAAATAAGGGCTGCGGTAACGGTATACCTTTTTGGATTTGAAATGCTCATTACTTTGAATTTATTAATGTAGAGATAAGCGTGTGTGCTGTGTCTGACAAAAGTAGTAAAAGCCATCTACTCGGCGAACCTGATCAGGTGTATTTCAAGTCATGACTGGGGGCAAGATATTTTTTGGGTTGAATTATTTTAATATTATTGTGAAGTAAACCTATACACTCACGAATGACTGAACATTACAGAACACGCCAGGAACTGGCTAACGAGCTCGGAATATCTGTTAAGACGCTTTCGCGCAAACTTAACGCGTTAAACATCCAACTTCCGCCGGGCTTGATCCCCCCGAAAATCTATTCAGAAATACTACGTCAATTCCGAGGCTAACACTGTTGTCCGGTTTTGTCCAGTTTTGTCCAGTTTTTGTTATTGCGTGTTTTTCGGAATAAAAGGAAGTTTGCATCGGCTGCGCAGCCAATACAAGATCATTCCAAAAACTAAAAAATGCACATGTCAAAAACAAAAATAAGTCTCTTAACAGTGCTACTGGCTTGCAGTCACACACTATTTGCTGTAAAACCCTGCAAAATGCAGGATGTGATCACAACGCCTATGTCAGGAAAATCGAGCATGGAATGGATCACCGCCTCGGGAAACTGCTGTGAACCGACAAGTGGCTCTGCCATAATTGTTCAGACCATCACCCATGAGGGGCAATCCTGGACATTTATCAATTATATATCAATCGGTGAAGCTCAGGCAATATATGGTTGTTCACAGGTTTAAAATTTAATCACTAAAGATCCGGATTCATGAAAAATATAGTCACAGTTTTTTTGGTCTGCTTGATAATCATGTCGTGCTCAAAGGCGTATGATACAGTGGAAAAAACAGATGATCCACAGGTCGGCGCGAGACTTGTTCAGGATGCGCACATAAGTTACCCAACCTATAAGTCCGATTTCGCAAAACAGGCAGATGCTGAGTTAAAAGCCACAGGAAACGATTCCAAATTGTCGGAAATGAATGAAATCGCGCATCCCCGGATTATTGACAGTCTGTATGCGTTATATTTTCGGGAATTCGTGATTGAAAATGGTTTTCAGAAACCGCTAACTGAACGCTATCGCTCGGCCTTGAAATCATACGCTTCAAACGACTATAAGTATACCTTTGTTCGCAGTGGGCTGTCGCACAAGCTTTTATTAAATGCGGGTTTGATCGAAAGTGATGATGCTGAGTCTATTTCTTTTTACGCCAATGAGCTGATCGATTCCAGGATGGGCGAATATTCACTTATCCTTCGCTGCCTTGACAAAATCAAAGGAAGTATTTCGGCGATTGAATTTCGAAGCATGAAAAGTAGGCTTGCGCAACAAATAGAAGAGAGTAAGATTGATGAAGTTGAACTGGAAAAAAACATTAAGCTCATGATCGCAGAGAAGGAGGCATTTTTTGAGAAAAATCCAAACATAAAAGAGGGGCGGATATTTTTGGAAGGATGGAAAGCGATAGGCTTCGGGAAGCGTCGTGAAAATTTGAATAACCTCTCAGATAGACTTAGTAAATTCTAATATCAGTTCTTTCCTGAAAATCCCTTTCCAAGCCGAGAGGGATTTTTGTCTTAATGATTCTAATGCCGAACTAACGCTGCAGCGCAGGCAGCAGCAGGTTGCCAGTATGCGTTAGTTCCTACAACAAACCAATAGCATTATGAAATCGTTAGTCCTGAGTATTATCATGTTCCAATTGATTTTAGTGAGTTGCAATCAAAAGGACAACTCAATGCAAGTTGAAAAACAGTACACCTACGATTTCAAAAAGGTGCGGATCAATGAAGATTTTTTTCCGACAGGTGGCCAGATAACCATTGGAAACAAGAGTCGATATGAGAGCATGGTGAAGCGCGTTCATGATTTGTCTTCGATAAAAGCCCCCTCCACAAATGAAAGATCTAATTTGATTTCAAAAAGTAGGCTGATTCAGAGGTACAATGCTTTCCTGTCCGAGCATTCGGGTGATAGCGTGATGGTTGGATACTTTCGTCATAAATATGCGTCAATGTTGCTTGTCGACTATGAAATTGTTAAAACCACTGACCTCAAAACCATAAGTTTTCTCGTTCAGGAGCTGATATCTTCAAAATATGGTAATTATACCGTAATAATCGAAGGACTTGAAAAGGTGAAGACACGAATCGATCAGAGGCAATTTCGAAAGATGGTATCTGAAACCGATAGACAGATCGCCAAAAGTCTTGCGAATCACAAAATTATTCAAGAGCGACTCCCCGGTATCACGCAGGGGATGAAGACGGGTCGGATCAAAATTAGCGGGAATTTGCGAAAGGAGTTTGTGGTTGCAGCGACGGAAACTGATGATGTTTCCACAGAAATCGCCAAACTAGAAAAGTACCGTACCCGCTTGTTAGCTTTGTAGCAGGTTAAATAGGTTGTGCAACAAATTCCTTTCGCCGCCGCGGAGGGAATTTTTTTGTCCTTACCTTTTCAATGCCGACCTTCGGAGCAGCATTTCATTAACCAATCTCAATGAAAGTTCTTATCACAGGTGCCACGGGTTTGGTCGGGAGCGCAGTTGCGCGAAAGTTCCTTTCCGAGGGGCACAAAGTCTCAGCGATATATAGAAAAACATCTGATAAAAGCCTGCTTTCAGATATTGATGCTGAAATATCCTGGATAGAAGGCGATATACTCGACTTAGGCTCGCTGGAAGACGCGATCAAAGATACTGATTGCGTAGTGCATACTGCCGCAGTTGTTTCATTTGTCCCGGCCGACCGCGATATGATGTACAAGGTCAATGTAGAGGGAACGGCGAATGTGGTCAACGTTTGCCTGAAGTACCAGCTCAAAAAACTTTGTTTTGTAAGCAGCATCGCAGCAATTGGCCGGCCGGATCCGAGAAAAGCAACAGCCGGCGACGAGGTGGTACTGGATGAAACCCACCGCTGGGAAAATTCGCCCGAAAATTCTGAATATGCCAAAACGAAGCACCTGGCCGAGCTGGAAGTCTGGCGCGGTATTGCCGAGGGTTTGAATGCGGTCATCGTAAATCCGACATTGATCCTGGGTGAAGGGGATTGGAAAAAAAGCAGCACACAGCTATTCAAGTATGTATATCAGGAGAAGCCGTTTTATACTGACGGGCTGGCCAACTATGTTGATGTGCTGGATGTAGCCGAGATTGTCTTCCGTTTGATCAAATCCGATATTTCCGGAGAAAGATTTTTGCTGAATGCGGGGAGCATTTCTTACAAAAATCTGTTCCATATGATTGCAGACAATATGAATAAGAAAAGGGCTTCTCTGCGAGTCGGGCCGGGCTTGGCGGGTGTGATCTGGCGGGTAGAGGCCGTGAGAACATTTCTGCTCGGGACAAAACCTTTGATCACCAGAGAAACAGCACGTTCGGCGGCAAGAAAGGTCACATATAAGAACAACAAGGTCAAAAATGCGCTGCATTTCGAGTTCCAGCCCATCGAGAAAACGGTCAAAAGAGTGAGCGAAAGATTGATTGGGAAGATTTGAAATGCGCGAAATAATTTTATATCTTTCTTTTATTAAAATGGTGCGCAAGCCCTCAATTCTAATCTAGCGGTCCGTATGATGGAGAAAAATTTCGGGGAAAGAAAGGATTATATGAAGGAAACCTTGCTCAGGTTTGAAAGAATGTTGAAGAATAGCGAGCCGGTTTTTTTCGATTTAGATACGTACGAGAAGGTTACCGTACATTACATAGAAAAGGGGGATTGGGAAAAAGCGTTCAGGGCATGTGAGCTGGGACTGTCGGATTATCCCTATTCACTGGACCTGCTGCTGCACATGGTTCAGTTGCATTCCAACAGAGGAGAGCATGAGCAGGCCCAGGAAATACTGGAAAGGGCATCGTTGTTCCATCCGGGAGATATTGAAATTTCTTTCATGCAGGTTGCAATTTCCAATATGATGGGAGAGTACGAAGAGGCACTCGAATTACTGGAAAACCTGCTGCAGCGCGTCGATGACAAGGACGAGATTTATTTTCAGATCGGTCAGACCTATCAGAACTGGGGCAAATACGATGACGCGATCAAATATTACAAAAGGTCCCTCAGAAACAATCTGAACAATGAAAGTGCGCTTTACGAATTAGCGCATTGCCTTGACCTGGTAGGTCAGCTGGAAAGTCATCTTGATTATTACAATGAGCTGGTCGACCGGGACCCGTTTTCGCATCACGCATGGTATAACCTGGGCATCGCGTTCAGCAAGCTTGAGCGTTATGAGGATGCAGTAAACGCCTACGAATACGCGACGCTAGTTAAAAGTGATTTTGCATCGGCGTTTTTCCAACTAGGCAATTCCTACATGAACCTCGAAAGGTTCGAAGAAGCAAAAGAGCAATATCTGAAAGCGATTGAACTCGAAGGGGAACAGCCTGAAACCTGCTGCTGCCTGGGCACTTGCTATGAAAAGCTCGGTGAATACGAAACAGCGATCAAATACTACCGGCAGACCGTCAAACTGGATAATCAATGGGATGATGGCTGGTATGGTCTGGGCATTTGCTTCAGCGAACTCGGGCGTTGGTTCGAGGCTGTAGGGTTTTTACGTAAAGCGATCCAAATCACGGAGCTAAATCCTGACTATTGGCTTGCACTTGCCGAAACCGAATTTAAGGTAGGCAATGTGGTATCAGCATTCGAAGCGTTTGAAAAGGCAGCTGAAATTGAGCCATCAAACCCCGATATTTGGTTAAAATGGTCCCACGTGCTTTTCGAGCAGGGGAATTATGCCCGGGCTTGCGACCTGCTTCAGGCAGCGATTGACGAAATGCCGGAGGAAGGGGATCTCTATTACAGAATGGCTGTTTATCAGATTCATGGCGGTCAATACCGGGAGGCATTGGTCAATCTTGAAATAGGCCTCACACTGGATTACGACGGACACGCCCAGTTGTTTGAATTTTTTCCCGATCTCGAAAAGCAAAAGGCACTTTTCAGGATCATAGAGCAATACCGGGAGAAATAGGAAAGAGCTACTGGGCGATTTTCTTGTAAAGATCCGAAAGCTGCGCAGCTATTTTCTGGGCCTCAAATTGCTCAATGTGGCGTTTCCCGGCTTCTACCAAATCATATCTCAGAGAATGGTCAGTCAGCAAACGGTTTAGTTGGTGGCTGACCTCTTCTGTTTTTAGGGGATTCGCATACAGGCCGCCAGCCCCGCCTGCTTCTTCCAGGCAGGAACCTCTTGCTGACAATACGGGGGTTTCACTGTGTAAAGCTTCCAGAATTGGTATCCCGAACCCTTCGTAAACTGAAATATAAGCGAAAACCTCTGCTCGCTGATAAATAGCCGGAAGGTGTTCGGAAGGAACATTTTGAAGAATCTTTACCCGGTTTTGAAGTTTGTATTTGGCGATTGTTTCATTGATTTTATTTAAATAACCCGTAGGTTTTCCAATTAAAATCAGGCAAGAATCCTTTTGATCAATACCGGCAAATGCTTCTACCAGCCGATGCTGGTTTTTCCGTTCCTCCAAGGTACCCACGCACAAAACGTAGGGCATTTGGATATCATAAAGTGCCAGGATTTCGTCTCTCGCAGCCTGTGGTAAAATGTTTCTGAAAATCGGGCTGCAATCCTGATAGATTACGTCAATTTTGTGATTTTCAACTTTATATAATTCAACTAAATCACGTTTAGTCTGCTCGCTTACTGCTATGACCCGATCTGCGCGATCGCAGGCCGATCGGAACTTGTGGCGATAAATCAAGCGGTCGGCCGGCTTGAAGAGGTGGGGTAGCTTTTCGAATATAAGGTCGTGAATTGTTACGACCGAACTAATATTCCTGTGAGCTAGTCCGAGCGGAATTTCATTACTCAGCCCGTGAAAAACCTGGATGCCTTCTTTGCTCAACTGGCTGGAAATGTTAGCATAACGCCAGTATGACGAGAGCTGTTTATCAAGCCAGGATTCAGGAAGCCTGACCGCCTCTACGGGGAAAGAAGGAAACAGATTTTGCTTGTTTTTAGGCGTGTAGGCAAAGTATTCGTTTTGATCTTCATAACGCGTCAGCGCTTCGAGGACAAATCTGCTATAATTTCCAAGACCAGTTTTATTGGCAAAGGCCCGCTTGGCGTCAAATCCGATACGCATAAATGTCGATGCAAGGGTTTCCGGGCAAAAGTCCGTATTTTTGTGGATACCGCCGAAAATTATTGGCGCGTATTTTGTGTTATCAAGGAATGAAGAGAAATAACGTTCGCAAGCGGGGAAACCCGAAAACATCTTCCCTCTCGCTAACAGAAGAATATCAGACACATACGCTTGCCAATGGGATCAGGATCGCGCACAAGCAGGTCCCTTACACGCAAATAGCGCATTGCGGCATCATGCTGGATATTGGTAGCCGGGATGAAATGCCGAATCAGCAAGGTCTGGCTCACTTTTGGGAACATATGGCGTTCAAAGGCACTGAAAAACGCAGTTCTTACCATATCATCAATCGGCTCGAAAATGTAGGTGGCGAGCTCAATGCTTATACCACTAAGGAAAAAATCTGTTTTCACGCCTCCGTTCTCGATGATCATTTCGAAAAAGCGATGGAGCTTTTAACGGACATTACATTTAATTCGATTTTTCCTGAGAAGCAAATAGAGCGTGAGCGGAATGTGATTTTAGAGGAAATGTCGATGTATATTGACTCACCGGAAGATGCGATCCAGGATGATTTTGACCAGCTTGTTTTTCCGGACCATGCATTGGGAAACAATATTCTTGGCATAACCGAAACGGTTAATTCCTTTACCAGAGAAGACCTGTTTAAGTTTATCCAGGATAATATCGATACGGAACGGATAGTTGTTTCCTCTGTGAGCAGGCTGCCATTTTCAAAGGTAATACGCGTCGCAGAAAAATACATGGGAAGTGTTCCTTCTAAAAAGACAACAAGGGTACGTCAGGCGCCGGTTTCTTACGTACCGGTTCAGCAGCAGAAGGAGCGCTCAATTTCTCAGGCGCAATGTGCCATGGGGCAGCCGGCTTATGCACTCGGAGATGATCGCAGGCTTCCATTTTTTATGCTGGTCAACTTGCTAGGTGGTCCGGGAATGAACTCGCGCTTCAACCTCTCACTGCGCGAAAAGTACGGGTTTGTTTACTCCATCGAAGGAAATTACACACCTTACCTGGACACAGGTTTTATGGGGATTTTCTTCGGTACTGAAAAAAAACAGCTGAATAAAAGTATCTCGCTGATCCACAAAGAGCTAAAAAAAGTAAGGGAAGTTCCTCTTTCTGTTTTACAGCTCCATCAGACAAAGGTTCAATTAATGGGTCAGCTGGCCATGTCGGAAGAAAGCAATATGAGTTTTATGCTGATGATGGCAAAGAGCCTGCTGGATACCGGCAGGGTTGACTCGCTTCCGGAAATTTTTTCTGAAATAGAGCAAATCACTTCGGGACAGTTGCAGGATATTGCTCAGGAAATGTTCAATGAACAGAATTTTAGCTACCTGACATTCCTGCCTGAATAATTTGTTTGAATATGCTACCAAGGCCGTCGCGAAACCGATGGCCTTTTTTTGTTTAAAGGCAACTGGCCTGTTTAAAGTAAAAACGAGTAAATTAATCACAGGTCTGACCATTCGTTAATTCCTATGATAAAAACCTCTTTCTTACTCGTTCTTGCCACATTATGTATTGTTTCCTGTACCACTAATACAGAAAAACAGGAAGTGAAAAATCGCTTTCCCAAAAAGCTGGTGAGCTTCGAACCTTATAGGGGCAACCCTGTTTTTGCAGGAACTGCCGATTCAGCCACGTGGGATGAAAAGATCAGGGAGAGAGGGTTTATCTTGAAGGAAGACAGTACTTATTTTATGTGGTACACCGGCTACAAAAATAGCACTGGCGACCAGATCAAGTATCTCGGACTGGCTACTTCGCCGGATGGTATATCCTGGAAGAGGTTCAGAGACAAGCCAATACATACGTCGATCTGGGTTGAGGATATGTGTGTAGTCAAATCGGGCGGCCAGTATTATATGTTTGCTGAAAGTAAAGATGACGTCGCCCATTTGCTGACTTCAAGTGACAAGATCAATTGGACGGATCGCGGCGGACTGGATATACGCCTTAAAGACGGGAAACCAATTTCAACAGGACCACGTGGGACACCAGCCGTTTGGAAAGAAGAGGATACCTGGTATCTGTTCTACGAACGAAACGATGTGGCTGTCTGGCTTGCAACTTCGAAAGATATGAAGACCTGGACAAACGTGCAGGACGAGCCGGTTCTGAATACAGGCCCTGAAAAATACGATCAGTTTGCCGTTGCGATGAACCAGATTATCAAATACAATGGCCTGTATTATGCTTATTACCATGCCTCTGCATTTAAAGACTGGCGGGAATGGTCAACGAATGTTGCAGTATCCGAAGATTTGCTGCATTGGCAAAAATACCCGGGAAACCCGATCATCCGGGATAATAGGTCCAGCGGTATACTGGTCCCCGATGGATCGGCTTACCGGATGTACACCATGCATCCGGATGTGAACCTGTATTACCCTTCCGACACAGCAAGAAATCGAGAAGTATTTCCCTGACTAAGCGGTAGCAATTTCTTTCGAATCGACTCTGTAGAACAGGGTAGACCCGTTCGCAGGGTTCAAAATATTTCTTGCAGCCGTGTGCAGATCATTAACCGTCAGATCTCTGATGATCTCTGCGTCCTGATTAGCCCAGTCGACATTACCGGCATTAGCTGCGAATGCAAGGTTCATGGCGCGGTTCAGCAATTCTACCTCAGAAAATGCAAGCGAGGCCTCCGACTGGTTCTTAACCTTGGTCACTTCCTCCTCAGTTGGGCCAAATTCTATAATTTCCTGTAAAACTTCGTTAACTGCCTGATCTGCATCTTCCAGGCTTACACCCGGGTTCAGGTTTCCCTTAATCAGCAACAGGCCCGGATCCAGGGACGAGGTGATACTGGCATTAACACTATTGAAAAGTGATTTCTCTTTCAACAATTGCTGGTAAAGTCTTGAAGATTTGCCTCTTCCCAGTACATCGCTCAGCAGATCGGCAGCGTAAAATCCATCCTCGTACCTGCCGGGCATATGAAATACTTTGATAAGTGAATTCAGGGGAACGGCAGCTGACGTTTCAAGATGTCTTGCCGCAGTTTGTACCGGTTCTTTCGGAATATTCCGCACATAAGGCGCGCCGGACGGAATATTGCCAAACCATTTTTCGGCCAAATGCTGCACCTGCTCAAAAGTAACGGCACCGGCTACGACCATGATTGCATTATTGGGCCTGTAAAAGCGGAAAAAGAAATCCTGGACATCAGTCATCGTGGCGCGTTCAATATGCTCGATATCCTTACCGATCGTTGCCCAGCGATAGGGGTGTTCTTTATATGCCAGTGGCCTTAATTTGAGCCACATATCGCCGTACGGCTGATTGAGGTAACGTTGTTTGAATTCTTCAATGACTACTTTCCGCTGTACTTCCAATACATTCGGGTCAAAGGAAAGACTTAACATGCGATCGGATTCCAGCCAGAATGCAGTTTCTACATTGTCGGCCGGCAACGTAATGTAGTAATTGGTAATATCAGGAGATGTAAAAGCGTTGTTCTCGCCGCCTACGTTCTGGACAGGAATATCGTAGTTCGGAATATTTTTCGATCCGCCAAACATCAGGTGCTCAAACAAGTGCGCAAAGCCAGTTCGTTCTTCATCCTCATCCCTCGAACCCACATTGTACAGGATATTGACAGCCGCCATTGGAGTTGAAAAATCTTCATGCACAAATACTTTCAGGCCGTTTTCCAGCGTAAACTGCTTATAGCGAATCATAATAGTCGATCTAACGAAATTTTTACAAAAACTTGAAGGCTTATTTAACCCGCGACAGAAACCCATCACCACTAAATAGGGTTATAAACAAAGCTAATGTTCAGTTGGGATACCACCAAACCGTTTGAGTTAATAGTCGTTGTCATGCAGTATATCCTACATTTCCTGTTTATAATTCTTTGTTCTCACTACTCAACCGACTCGAATGCCCAGCTTCTGAATGATCCTGTATCGCTTAAAAATGTTCAGGCAAGTCTAGATAAAATCTACAACTATGAGTTTGAAGAGGCCAGGACCACGATCAGTCTGGTAGAGAAAAAGTATCCCAATCACCCGGTTTCCCATCTTCTCGATTCATTTATACTGTTTTGGAAATACCTGCCTATCAAGGACAATCCGGTGCGGTCCAAAGAGTATATGCATAAGCTCAATCAATGCCTGGACGCGATCAATAAAAAGTATGGGAAGAATAGCCTTGACCCGGAAGCGGTATTTTACACCATGGTTGCGCGGGGTTATATGGCAATGCTCTATAATTATCGTGGAGAAATGATGAATGCGGCAGGAGAGGGGAAGAAGGCTTACAATGCATTTGTGGAGGGGCTGAAACTGATCCAGAAGAATCCGGAGTTTTACTTCACCTCAGGCATGTATAACTATTATGTGGAAGTGTACCCGGAGGAGCATCCCATCGTAAAACCGCTACTCGTATTTTTCAAAAGCGGTGACAAGGCGCTGGGACTTAAACAAATGGATATCGCCACGAAACAGGGCACTATCACACGTGCCGAGTCTAACTTTTATATTTCTCATGTTTATTTGAAATACGAGTCACGGCCAGACAAAGCGGTAGGGTATATGGAAAAGCTGGTAGACCTTTACCCGAAGAACCCCATTTTTCGAATGAAGCATGTCGAAGCCCTGATATTGTCCGGTAAGTACGAGGAGGCACGTAAGGAGGTTGCTGATCTTAGAAAAATCAACGCAGGATTTTATCCGGCCGCATGGCGAACATTTCAGGGGATCATAGAAGAGAAGGGCGAAAAGAACGATGCGGTGGCGCAAAAAGAGTATTTGTTGGCGCTGAAAACACCGCACGACGCACAATACACCAAGGAGTACCACGCATTGGCTTACGCCGGATTGGCGAGAATTGCCGCTCGTGCAGGTAATAAATCGAAAGCCAAAGAATACTATAAGAAATGTCTGGACAAGGCGGAATACCGGTCTGTGATCAAAGAAGCCAAGGATTTCAAATAGCGCTATTTCGGAAAGAGACTTTTATCGAGCCCTGGAATGATTTTCAGGGCGTTTTTATAATAAAGCTTTTTCAATACTTCGTCAGACAGGCCCATTCCATACATTCTCCAAAATGCGTGGTACTTCTTGTGGTATGGGAAATATTCGTCTTCGGTTTCCAGAACGCGGAAGTAAGTCGCATATTCGGAAGGAACCCAGCTATCCTTGCCGAACAATACCCGGTCCTGATATTTGTCAAAAAACTTCTTCGCTGTACGTGGCTGGCGGCCCAATTCCGCTATAACCGCGCCGATCTCCACATACATATTCGGGAATACAACCATCAGGCTGTCCAGTTTTTTGAGATTATTGGGATACCAGCCCATATGCGCATTGATGAATGTCGTCTTTGGATTCTTACGGAAAATTTGGTGTTGTTCCGCGATCAGAGAGTCAAATGGAACAGGGTCATTGGCGCCGCGCCTTCTGCCCGGATGTGTTTTTAGTTCCAGCCACCGTTCATTGTAACGGTCCATTGGATCCCAAAATGAGGGTACGTCGGCTGTGTGAATCAGGACAGGAATACCCAGCTCTCCGCATTTCTGCCAGACCGGCTGCAATCTTGGATCGCTCACGGCAACCCGGTTTCCTTTATCATCCTTGATGCCGCTGAAGCCTAGGCTTTTGTAGATTTTCAGGCCTTTCGCCCCCATTTTCACATCTTCCTCCAACTGCTTCACCGCTTTTTCACTCCAGTCGGCATTCCCAAAGCCTTTGAATTGAAGGTTTGTGAAAATCGCAATACGTTTGGGCTCGTTCCTAGCCACATTTTCAAGCGAGCCTTTCAGTGTTGCAGTACCTTCGCTCCATTCCTGGCTCCATCCTCTGCCGCTCAGATTGACCATGATGCCCATATTGAGATCATCCATTTGCTTCACGAGTCCTTTCAGGTCCTGGTTAGCCATCTGATACTGATGATTGTGGACGTCGATAAAAGGGAATTTAGCTCTCTTCAAAGGATGCTCTTCGACTTTCAAAGTAGAAATAGGATCGTATTCTTCAAAGCCTAGCGGCTGTGTGACTTGCGATGGTTCCTGTGCTTTGCAGCTGAAAATAATGGTTATAAGAAGGCTTAGTGGCAGAAAAAGGGTTTTCATCGGGTTCTAAAAATGTCGTGGTTCGTCAGGTAGTTATTTGTTAGGCAAGACGCCCGGAGTGTAAATTAATGCAACGCAATGCCCGGCAATACCTTCTTCCCGGCCCACAAATCCGATATGTTCAGATGTAGTCGCTTTAATAGATATGTCTTCTTCTGAAATGTCGATTACGGTAGCAAGGCAACTTTTCATGGCGGGAATATGCGGGTTCAATTTTGGATTTTGCAAAACAACGGTAACGTCTATATTCCCGACTTCAAAGCCTTTTTGCCTGACCATTTTTAATACCGTCGATAGCAATATTTTACTGTCAGCGCCTTTCCACTGCGGATCTTTATCAGAAAAATGATAGCCGATATTGCGCATATTTGCAGCACCCAGTAGTGCGTCACAGATAACATGACAGATAATATCGGCATCGGAATGCCCCTTTGCGCCGTGTGTATGTGGAATTTGAATGCCGCCAAGCCAGAACGGCCTGCCCTCTTCCAGTTGGTGAACATCGTAGCCCTGGCCTACGCGGAATGGAAACATATTATACTGTAATGCGGATTTACTCTTTGATGATCTTTATGATTCGGAATCTATCTGACCTGCTCTATCTGCTGCATTTTTAATTTTTGCAATTCCTCTTTCTGGCTCGCCGATTTAAAGTAGTAATATAGTCCGGCTATCAGGAATATTTTGGACAAAATGAACACAGCAATAAATGCCGGGCGCCAGAATTTGTGCACTTTAATATGGGTATCATTAACCTCTACATCTAAATATCGGCGGCTATTGTCTTCGTTAGTAAATTGGTGCTTTTCTTTTCTGTCCCGTGCGGTACGCAGCTTAACCACTTCCCGCACTGCCTCAGGCGGATTTACTGACCCTTTCTGAAAATATCGGTTAATGCCGGCTTCGAGTCGGACGGTATATTCCTCGAGTGCCTGGTCGGAAGACACTATTTCCCTGACCTGCTCCTGTTCTTTTTTATCTGTAAGTCCAAGCAAATGAGCTTCCAGTATTCCGCTTTCAATGAATTCCTGTGTTTTCAATGTGTGCCGTGTTATGCGTTATTGTTTAGTTTAAAAAAGTCATGAAAACTACGCAGGACCTCCGCCTTGCTCATGTTAAGCTTTCCGGCAACTTCTTCGGGGGTAAATCCCTGGCGAAAAGCCAGGTCAAAAATAACCTGTGGCGTCGGCGTTCCAGCCGGTTGGGTATAGTCTTCTTCCAGGGGAGTTAAAGCAGACAATTTCTTCTTCGCCTCAACGGCTTTTGCTCGTGCAAGCTTGATAATGCAGGCAGCATATGAAAACGGATAACTATTGCATGACTGCAGCAAGGGTGACGAGAACACGCTCACTAAGATTTCCTGTGCCAAATGCGGCTGCGGGATGATTTGCAGAATGATACCATAAGCCATTGCACCGTATTGGTCGTATACTTCAACAGAACTCAGGTTTCTCTCTTGTTTCAGAATAGATTGCGGTCCGGATCCACTGCTTACCCTTTCTAGTTCATTCATACACTACAATTAATAAATATAGTCGACAATAAGAGGGTTGTAGATTGAGACGGTGAAGTTGTTTCCTGGTATTTATTGGAGAATACACTAAGGTAAATTTAATGGAATAACCTTATAATTTACCATTTGAAATAAAAAACTTGAATCCTTTCTGCACCCCCGGGCCGGATGCTCCCCATACTATATTAGGACTTAACCTGAAAGATGTTCGTTGCATACCTTTACGCTATGACAAATCAAATCGCAGTAATTTTTGATATGGATGGTGTGATCTGCCATACCAACCCATATCATTCCAAAGCCTTTAAGGAATTCTTTTCAAAACGGAATTTAAGTCCGACCGAAGCGGATTTCGCCGCGCATATGTATGGAAAAAGCAACAGTTATATCCTCAGCCATTTTCTTGAAAGGGTGGTCGAAGGGGACGAATTGCTTCAACTGGAAGATGAAAAGGAAAGCCTGTTCCGGCAGATTTACGAACCTTTTATCGAGCCGATTGCCGGATTTGTTCCTTTTATAGAAGACCTGCTAAGCCATAATGTTAAGCTGGGCGTGGCTACGTCGGCACCGCTTGCCAATCTGGAATTGATATTGGGGAAGGTTTCTGTAAAACATTACCTCGGCTCTGTCCTGGCGAGTGAAAATGTGAAGAAGCACAAGCCTGATCCTGAAGTTTACCTTTCCTCAGCGGCCAATCTGCGAGTTTCACCTGATCAATGCGTAGTTTTTGAAGATTCGTTTTCCGGAGTTTCGGCTGCGCTCAATGCAGGGATGCGGGTAGTAGGAGTGCTCAGCTCGCATACAATCGAAGAATTGCCGCCTTGCAATCTGTACATTGAAGATTATCGGGATATATCATTCGCGAAAGTGCTCGCCCTTTTTGATTGAGGTTAAATGCCCTGAAAAGGTCGCATTGCTTTCACAAACCGACCTTTGAAATAGGTCGAAAAAAGGTTGTCTTCCCTCACGCCCCGGGAAGTAGATGCATGGATAAAAATGATCTCCTGCGGGCTTCTGACATCTGTTACAATGCCTGCATGGGATACGTAGCCTTCCTTGCCTGCTTCGGGAACGAAGAACAGCCAGTCGCCGGGCTTGATATCTTTAAGCTGGCTCACTTCCTGGCCAAATTCCGATTGCTGCCACGATATCCGGGGGACTTTCATTCCTACTTCCGAATAAACCGAACAGATCAGTCCGGAGCAATCGATGCCGTTTTTGTCATTTCCGCCCGAGCGGTAAGGTGTGCCGGTATAAGTACGGGCAACCTGGACGACCTGGGGTACATCGGATGTATTCCGCGGGTTTGAATACGCTGGCCTGGTGGTGGCGGCAGGCTTTCTCGCAGGTGGTCTGGCAGCGGGTTTCTTAGATATGAGCGTTCTTCTGCTGCTTTTGGAAGTGACGCTTTTTTCCGGTGTTTTGCGGAGGGTATCGCACGAAAAGAGCAGAAAAGATAATAAAATCGAAAAGGTAAGAAAAGTGGCAACGGAAATTTGCTTCTTCATGCGCAAGCTTTGAATTGAAACAATGTTTGATCAAAAATACTAAGAAAAAAATCTTCGGAACACTCAAAAAGCAGGCTGAATCCAAGAATGAGCGTCTATTTAAACAACTGAATACGCACCGAAAAATTGTAGCAAAAGTTATGTGACTGGCCGCTTTGTGGTTAGTTTTGTTCTTATAATCATTCCCCTTTAAACTGTATTCAACTGAATGAAAATTATTTGTGTCGGACGGAATTACGCAGACCATATTGCGGAATTAAACAACGAAAAGCCTGATGCCCCCGTCATTTTTCTAAAACCTGAAACGGCCCAGCTTCGTATCGGAGAGCCGTTTTTTTACCCCGGTTTTTCAAAAGACGTGCATCATGAGGTGGAGCTTGTTGTCAAGATCAACCGGGTCGGTAAGAATATCGAAGAGCGGTTTGCACACAAATATTACGACGAGATCGGAATAGGGATCGATTTTACAGCGAGAGACCTGCAGGCTGAACTGAAAAGCAAAGGCTTGCCGTGGGAGCTTGCAAAAGCATTCAACGGTTCAGCGCCGGTATCCGAATTCGTATCCGTAAGTGAGTTCGCTGATATTCAGGATATTAATTTTAGCCTCGAAATCAATGGGGAAACAAGGCAGCAGGGTAATTCGGCGATGATGCTGTACCGGATCAACTACCTGATATCGTTTGTTTCTAAATACTTTATGCTGAAAAAAGGCGACCTGATCTTTACCGGAACCCCCAAAGGCGTTTCAGCTGTGCAGATTGGGGACAAGCTGACCGCATTCATTGAAGGCAAGAAGATGCTGGAATTATTCGTTAAGTGAACCATAATCTTCCAGTTACCGGTCCTTGGTGCCGCAATCATTCATTCTTCATGCATTATTGTTCCCGGATATTTATCCGAACCTGTTTTTTTGCTTTGGGATTGCTGACAGTGGGCGAGCCTTCGTTGGCCCAGAAACAATCGTATACCAAAAATTACTACCAGTTCCCGATCCGTCCCGGCTTACCCAATTCGCTTGCAGGCGGCCTGGGCGACTTGCGGAGTAATCATTTTCATGCCGGCCTCGACATCCGGACCCAGCAGCGGGAAGGTTTACCCGTTTACGCTGCTGCTGAGGGTTATGTATATAAAGTGGGCGTACAGCGCAGCGGTTATGGGAATGTGATCTATCTGCGTCACCCAAACGGGCAGACGACTGTTTACGGGCATTTACTAAAATTCGGCGAGCCGCTGGCCAGCTATGTACGACAGGAGCAATACAAGCAGCAGACCTTTGAAATCGAGTTGTTTCCGGAGGAAGGGAAATATGCTGTAAAAAAGGGTGAAGTAATCGCGCTTTCCGGCAATACCGGCGGCTCGGCTGGTCCGCATTTGCACTTTGAAATACGCGACTCTAAAAACAACTATCTCAATCCGCTTTATTTTGGGTTTAAGGAAATCAGGGATGTAACTCCCCCGAAATTTGTCAATCTGGCAATTCGTCCTCTTGACATCAATGGCCGCGTCAATGGTCAGTTCAACAGGCTGGTTTACGCGCCGGTCAAAATGGAAAATGGTTCTTATCGGCTCAAAGAACCTGTCACGGCCACAGGAATGATCGGGTTTGACCTCGTTGCGCACGATCAGATGACAGGTACAGGTTTCAGATACGGGCTGCAATGCATTGAGATTAAAATGGACGGGCAGGAGGTATTCTCGTATAATATTGAGATTTTCCCCAGCACCTCCACTAGAGATTATAACAACCTGATCGATTACCAGACCGAGCAGGCCACAGGACAACGGTTCCTGAAATGTTATGTTCCTGATGGAAACAACTTTAATCTGTTCAAAACCAATGCCTATCAGGGTAAACTCAATATTACAGATACGTTAAGCCACGAGGTAAGTATTAGAATATCTGATTCTTACGAAAATTCTTCGGAGTTATTCTTTACAATCAAAGGAGAAGCCAGGAACCAGCCTTTGCCGGTTCATGACATGGAAGTAAGCCCCGAGTGGGTACAGACAGAGGTACAGGAAAACACTTTGGTGGTGAAAGCAAAATACTATCGCAGCTCGCTTCCATTGATTACCTATTATGTAGCAGGCAAGGAGGTTAAGAGCAAGCCTGATCTGTACGCAGACGAAACGGCCGTATTTCTGACAGACCTCCGCGAGTACCGGCCCGATTCCGTAAGGGTTGGTGACAAAACGGTGAAAACTTTCCTTAGGAGCCAGATTTTTCCGGCGGCTCCCTCCACCTATCAGGGCGAAAGATGGGCGGTTGATTTCAAGAATACCAGCTTATTTGATACATTATTTCTGACCGGACAGCAAAATTTCAATGCATTGACGATCAACAATCGCGGAACTGCGCTCAACGATTACATTTCAGTTTCCTTCTCGCCCGAAAATATTCCCGAGAATAAGGAAAAGGCGCGGGTTTACCGATATGTGAATGGCTATTACCGGTTTTTGGGAGGTAATTGGGAAGAAGACAGGATCAGGTTTGACACCAGAGAACTGGGCACATTCGTTGTCATGGCCGACACGCTTCCTCCCAAAGTCAAGTTGATTGAACACAGTAAGTCAAGGATCCGGGGCTATATCAGCGATGCAACATCCGGGATAGGCCAGTTTAAAGCTTTTGTGAACGGCGAGTGGGTACTGCTTAATTATGATTATAAAAAAGCATATATCTGGTCAGAAAAATTGGACAGGGAAAAGCCTTTTGAGGGCGAGCTGATCGTAGAAGTGACGGACAGGGCGGGAAATAGTACTATCTTGCGGACAGAAATTGCGGAGCCAGTACCTGTCCGTAAAAAGGTAAAAAAACGTAGAAAATAGTATATGGGACTTGAAGTGGGACAACCCGCACCGGCATTTTCAGCCAAAGACCAGAATGGTAAGGAAGTAAAACTTTCAGATTTTAAAGGAAAAAAACTGATTCTGTACTTTTATCCTAAAGACAACACGCCGACCTGCACAACACAAGCCTGCAACCTTCGGGATAATTATAAAATGCTTCTGAAAAAGGGCTATAAGGTGCTGGGTGTGAGTGTCGATGATGAAAAATCGCATTTGAAGTTTATAAAAAAGTATGACCTGCCTTTTCCGCTTCTTGCAGACACAACGCATAAAATGGTAGAGGATTATCGGGTTTGGGGCGAGAAGACCTTGTTCGGTCGCAATTATATGGGGGTTCTACGCACAACCTTCGTCATTAATGAACAAGGGGTAATCGAGGAGATTATTCAAAAAGTGGAATCCAAAAATCACGCAGGTCAAATTCTTGGTAATACTGATTAATAATAAGTCATTTTACCAAACGTAATAAGCAGACATTTGTCTGGCTAAGTCGCTCACGGAGAGAGGCCCGCCGGATCTAGTACAGTCCAATAGAAAATAGATAAAAATGGAAATTGAACAATTAGAAAAAGTAGCTTCGCAAGTTCGCAGGGACATTGTACGCATGGTACATGGCTGCCAATCGGGTCACCCCGGAGGATCCCTTGGCTGTACTGAATTATTTGTGGCACTGTATTTCGAGCGCCTCAAATTGAAGGAAGAAGGCGGAAAGCCTGTTTTTGACATGAATGGTACAGACGAGGACCTTTTCTTCCTCTCGAATGGACACATATCGCCGGTTTGGTATAGTGTGCTTGCCCGCCGCGGGTATTTCCCGGTTTCTGAACTGGCTACTTTCCGTAAGCTTGATTCAAGATTGCAGGGGCACCCAACTACACATGAACACCTGGAAGGTATCCGCATTGCATCCGGTTCGCTTGGGCAAGGGCTTTCAGTTGCGCTTGGTGCAGCAGTGGCGAAGAAGCTCAATAATGACAAAGGATTGGTATACGTGCTGATGGGCGACGGCGAGCAGCAGGAAGGCCAGGTTTGGGAAGCCGTTACATTTGCGCCTCACCACCAGGTTGATAATCTGATCGCCTTCATAGATTTGAACGGGCAGCAGATCGATGGCCCGACGGTGAAAGTAATGAACAACCGTGATTTGGGTAAAAAATATGAAGCTTTCGGCTGGGAAGTAATTTCTATTGAAGAAGGTAATGATATGGCAGCTGTATTAAAAGGTCTTTATGAAGCGAAGAGCCGCCTCGGCCACGGCAGGCCGATCCTGGTTCTGCTTCACACCGGGATGGGTTTTGGGGTTGACTTTATGATGGGTAGCCACAAATGGCACGGAGTAGCACCAAACGACGAGCAGCTTGCCGCGGCGTTGGGCCAACTGGAAGAAAGCCTGGGCGATTATTAATTCAAAAGCCTCTTTCAACAACCCTTAAAGTCATTATTTATTTAAAAGAAACTTCACAAATGAAAAAATACACCTTCACTGAGAAGAAAGATACACGTTCTGGTTTTGGGGCCGGAATGCATGTGCTTGGTCAGCAAAACCCGAATGTGGTTGCACTCTGCGCTGACCTTGTGGGTTCACTGAAATTGGAGCCATTTATCAAAGAAAATCCGGAGCGGTTCATTCAATGCGGTATCTCCGAAGCGAATATGATCGGTCTTTCTGCCGGTTTAACGATCGGTGGTAAAATTCCTTTTGCTACTACGTTTGCCAATTTTGCGACAGGCCGAGTTTATGATCAGATCCGCCAGAGTGTGGCTTACTCCAACAAAAACGTTAAAATATGCGCTTCTCACGCAGGATTAACGCTTGGTGAAGACGGAGCAACGCACCAAATTCTGGAAGACCTGGGCATGATGAAAATGTTGCCGGGCATGACAGTAATCAATCCTTGTGATTATAACCAGACCAAAGCGGCGACAATCGCAATCGCAGATTATGAAGGTCCGGTTTATCTCCGTTTCGGACGTCCGGTAATTCCCGTATTTACCGATGCAGATCAGAAATTCGAGATCGGCAAGGCGTGGATGGTCAATGAAGGAACTGACGTCAGCATTTTTGCGACAGGCCACATGGTTTGGGAAGCGATCCAGGCTGGTGAGATTTTAGAGGCGGAGGGTATTAATGCAGAGATCATTAACATTCATACAATAAAGCCGCTGGATGAAGAGGCGATATTGAAATCTGTTGAGAAAACGGGCTGTGCTGTTTCAGCGGAAGAACATAACCGCTTAGGCGGTCTAGGAGACAGTATTGCGCAGGTTTTGGTTAAAAACAAGCTTGTTCCGCAGGAATATGTAGCTGTTAACGATAGTTTCGGAGAAAGCGGAACCCCGGCACAGCTTCTTGAAAAATACGGATTAACTGCCAAGCATATCGTGGAAGCAGCCAAACGTGCAATCGCAAGAAAATAACCGGACTGTCGTTTTACGACGACTATTCTGATAGAAAATGAGCCCGGCGGGACGACAAAACCTTGGTTTTGCTTCTGCCGGGCTTAATTTTTGTTTGACCGAGAAAAAAAATAAGTTATTATTGATTGATGTTGATTTTTAGTTTGGCGGATAAATCATTACTTGCCACAATAAGGAATTAGCCATCAGGTTAGTACTGATTAAATGTCTGACGAAGAATTATTAGCCCTTTTTGCGAATCCGGAAACGCGTCGAAACGCGTTCAACCAATTGGTACGAAAGTACCAGCAAAAGGTATATTGGTTGGTACGGAAGATGGTGATTGACCATGATGATGCAAATGATGTTACGCAGGATGTTTTTATAAAAGCATGGACTGCGCTTGAAAATTTCAGGGGAGACTCGAAATTTTATACCTGGCTTTATCGCATTGCGAGTAATGAGGCTATCAATTTTCTGAATAAAAAGCGGAGAAAATATTTTATTCCGATTTACGATGTCGAGAATGAGCTCAGTGAAAAGCTGGAAGCAGATCCCGAGGTTAGCGGAGATGCCATTCAACTAAAATTACAAAAAGCGATATTAAAACTGCCGGAAAAGCAAAGGCTGGTATTTAACCTTAAATATTTTGAAGAACTGCCTTATGAGGAAATCTCAGAAATAACCGGGACTTCCGTCGGCGCACTTAAGGCCTCTTATCACTGGGCAACAAAAAAAATTGAAGACTTTTTAAATGATACCGATTAAACCATTTCAAGTGCGAACAGTCAAACTTTTGAATAAGTAAAAAATCTTAAGAATTATGGACAAGGGACGTATACGGCTGGATGACCTTCGCAAGGAAGTCCCGTTTTCTGTGCCCGAAGATTATTTCGATAATCTCCCTCAGATCATTCAATCGAGAATACCGGCCGAACCTGTGCGTAAGCCGGTGGTCAGCTGGTCGTGGCAACGGGCCTCGGCGATGGTGGCAGCGATGGCGCTTGTGCTGATGCTGGTGTGGGTGACGGTCCCCGAAAGACAGGGATCTCTCGGCAAGGAACCTTTGAGCGGGATCAGTAATGCAACCATCATCAACTATCTGGAAGATGAGGATATCAGTTACTACGATTTAAGTGAACATAAAGTAGTTCAAAAAGCTTTTGACACCGATTCTACGGTATTGTACTACCTGGATGGACTGGATGATGATATTTTACGTCAGCAAATCCAGGAAACGACTTCCGGGAATGAGATTATTTGATCCTAACAGAATAAAAGAAATGAAGCATAAAGTCATAACCCACCAATATCGAAATCTCTTGGTTGCCATGGCGCTTGTTTTAGCTGCTTTTTCTACGGCTAATGCGCAGCGGCGATCCGAGGAAGAAATTAAGAGAATTCAGGACGCCAAAGTAGCCATTATTACGAACAGGTTAAGTCTGACTCCTGAACAGTCGGCCGGATTCTGGCCAGTTTACAATGAATTTTCTCAAAAGAGGCGTGAGATTCACCGGGCTCAGAGGAAAATTGTCAATGATAAAAAAGCGGAAGGGAAGACGGATGAGCAGGTGCTCAACAATCTCAAGGAAGTGCAGGATTTGAGGCAGAAGGAACTTGATCTTGAAAAGGAATACCAGAACAGGTTTTTAAAAGTGATTTCCGCAGCTCAGGTCATCGAGTTATACAAAGCTGAAAAGACGTTTAACGATATGCTTCTTCAGCGACTCAAACAGAAGAATTAATAACCTGGATTATCGACTTATTTGCAGATTAATTTCCCCCGGCTGAATTTCAGCCGGGGGATTTTTTTAATGCCCGCCTACCACTTCAACGTCATTAATACCTTTTGTTTCCACCGTAATGTTACGTAATGGAGCAGAATGCTTCTTGAAATCCTGTATGATTTCAAGAACATCATAATCAATATTAATCGATTTGCTACCATCAATAACAACCGTCGCTCCATCAGGAAGATTTTCAAGCGTTGCGTTGATACTTCCTTTGTTTAAGAATGTCACTTCTTCTGATAATTGAAGCGTAATGACCTCACCTTCACGATGTTGTTCCTTGATATAGTGGTACGAATGCTGATAGTTCTTTCTAAGGATAAAGTAGATCGCCACCACCATACCAACTGCAATTCCCTTCAACAAATCAGTGCTGAGGATGGCAATGATGGTCACTATGAAAGGAACGAACTGTTCCTTACCCAGGCTGTACATACTCTTGTAAAGTGCGAACTTTGACAGCTTGTATCCGACCAGCAGAAGTATCGCCGCTAAGGAAGCCAGCGGAATGTAATTTAAAAATGCCGGAATAAATACCGCTGAAAGCAGCAATATAGATCCGTGAATGATCGTACTCATTCTGGTACGTCCACCTGAGTCAATATTTGCCGAACTACGGACAATTACCTGGGTGACGGGCAAACCTCCGATCAAACCGGAAGTCATATTGCCGATTCCCTGTGCGATAAGCTCTCTGTTAGTAGGAGTACTACGCTTGAATGGATCAAGCTTATCAGTAGCCTCTACCGACAACAGTGTTTCCAAGCTGGCAACAATGGCGAGTGTTAATGCTATCGTATACACTTCTACCCTCTGAAATGCAGAGAAGTCGGGCGTTTTGAAGAAACTGAAAAATTCACTGGGAGTGGCGGCAACAGGCAGCTGAACCATGTGTTCTCCTGTTAAAACCAGCTCCGGCGCAAATGCTGCATAGGCCAGGTTAAGCAAAACTCCGATCGCTACAACAAATAATGCACCTGGTACAAATCGGAACAGCTGTATTTTCTTCATGAAAGGTCTATCAAACAAAATCAAAAGACCGACAGATATGACAGAGATAATAATGGCGCCAGTGCTACTATATCTGACTGCATTCCATAATTCGGTAAACGTATTTTGTCCGTCTTTTTGACTAAAGGCTTCATCTCCCATAAAGTCGGCATCATATCCGAAAGCATGCGGTATTTCTTTTAAGATCAAAGTAATACCTATTGCTGCCAGCATTCCTTTGATAACAGACGAAGGGAAATAATAGCCTATAATACCGGCTTTGAGCAATCCCGCGACAACTTGTATCACCCCTGCCAGCACGACTGCAAGCAAGAAGGCTTCAAAACTGCCGAGGGTGTCAAGTGCGTTCAATACGATCACAACCAGACCCGCTGCGGGACCGGCAACTCCCAGGGATGACCTGCTGAGCGAGCCAACAACTATACCACCGACCATACCGGCAATAATTCCTGAGAAAAGCAGGTCGGGCCGGCCGGTAGATGCCAGGGCTATCCCCAAACAAAGGGGCAAGGCCACCAGGTAAACGACGAGCCCTGAGGGAAAATCGTATTTGAGATTGGAGAACAAATTATTCTTATTCAATGACATACGATTGATTCGAAAAGATAATTAGTTGATTATTTAACAGATTGCTCAAACGCTCTGGGGGCTCTCCAGACGGTATACATCCTCAAAATCGTTGGTGTTGTCCGTTGTCACATCCAGATCCTGTAGAATACCAGTTTTGATATCATATACCAGCCCATGGACCTGAAGTTCCTTGCCGTTGGCCCACGCGTTCTGCACGATGCTCGTTTTTGCAAGATCGCGTACCTGCTCAATCACATTCAGTTCTACAAGTCTGTTGCTGCGCAATTGCAGATCAGATATAGCATTCAATTCCTCCTGATGCACTCTGTAAACATCCTTGATATGACGGAGCCAGTTATCAATCAGACCTACTTGTTTGTTGCCCATCGCAGTTATTACACCTCCACAGCCATAATGTCCACACACAATAAGATGTTTTATCCCCAGTACATTAACTGAGTAATCGAGGACACTGAGCATGCTCATATCGGTGTGAATCACCATATTGGCTATATTCCGGTGCACAAAAATATCTCCCGGTTGGGTGCCGGTTAGTGCATTTGCCGGAACACGGCTATCCGAACAGCCTATCCAGAGAAATTTTGGGCTTTGTCCTTTCGCCAGGTTATTAAAGAAGTCTGGATTTTCCTGGGTAATATCGTTAACCCATTTTTTGTTGTTCTCAAAAAGCTGCTGATATGATTTGATCATGATTTCTCAATTATTGATTTTAATAAAGCAATAGGAATATATACTGACTAGGATGGTGGCATCAATTGCCATCATCATACAGGATAACAGAATAATAAAAATCGAAAAAATCAGATCAGCTCTGGAGGAGGCGAAATGAGATTATAGAAAATCTCGTTCCGAAAACTGATTGAGAAAAGAAAGGAGGCTTTGAGTGGAATGGAGAGACAAAATTTGTCGAAATGGACAATGTGATCCGCAAAGAACTGATCATCATTTACCTTTTCCAACTCAGTTTTCTCATTGTCGCAAGTACCAGTATCACAAACCATAGATGCCTTTGCCTTGACCAGCAAGTAGCTAACTACATCTGTGGCTTTACAGATTAGGAAGGTCGTGAGCAATATGAGGCAGAGCTTTCTGAACAAGGTACAACGGTATTTAGAGAAACGATTAAAGAACAGCTGACGGGGCTAAAACGTTCTGTTCGCGCTTAAATTATGTGCGCAGCCAGGCATTTTAAGTAGTTCAACAATCACCGGAAATAAAAAAAAGGGTGTAACTAAACAACCCTTTTACTTATTTGTTTTCCAACCCTTTTCATGGTTCTCAAGCCAACGCCCGACAAGGAAGGCCGCGCTTAAAAGAACTATATAGAAAACGATCATTATGATTGTCATTTGCATAAAATATCCGTTTAGCGGTTCTTTTGAATAGAACAAAAGTAACTAAAAAAAGCAAAGTGGAAGATTAATTAAATAAAAAATTATAGTATTCCTTTCGTTGAGGGCATAAAATCAAGTGCTTTCAAATCTCTTTTAACCGCCATTTTAATGGCTTTAGCGAAGGCTTTGAAAATCGATTCGATCTTATGATGTTCATTTTGTCCTTCTACTTTGATATTCAGGTTTGAAAGCGAAGTGTCTGAAAATGATTTAAAGAAATGAAAGAACATTTCAGTAGGCATTTCGCCAATCTTTTCGCGCTTGAAATCAGCGTCCCAAACGATCCAGGGGCGGCCGGAAAAATCGATTGCAACCTGGGCGAGGGCTTCATCCATCGGCAAAAGAAATCCGTAGCGATTGATACCCCTCTTATCTCCAATCGCCTGGCGATAGGCTTCTCCCAGCGCAAGTGCAGTGTCTTCTATCGTATGGTGCTCGTCAATATGCAAATCCCCATCTACACGGATCGTCAGGTCTGCGCCGGAATGCCTGGCCAGCTGATCGAGCATATGGTCGAAGAAGCCCAGGCCGGTATGGATTTCAGACCTGCCGCTTCCGTCGAGATTCAGATCGATTTTAATTTGAGTTTCCTTCGTATTTCTCTCTACGGACGCTCTTCTGGAAGGCAGTTTCAGGTGTTCGTAAATGTTATCCCAATCCCTGGAAATCAATGTCGTGCATTGCTTCATTTGATCGGATACATTGGTTTCCGGCAGCGTATCGGCAACAAGAATAGCTTTTGCTCCAAGGTTTAATGCGAGCTGGATATCTGTCAGACGGTCGCCGATCACATAGCTGTTGGCCAGGTCATATTCGGCAGAGAAGTAAGAAGTCAGCATACCAATCCCGGGCTTTCGGGTTGGAAGGTTTTCTTCCGGGAAGCTCCGGTCGATTAAAATTTCGGCAAAGTGAATGTTTTCGCCTTCAAGCGTCAGCAGCATTTTATTATGTGCCGGCCAAAAAGTGGGCTCAGGAAATGAATCGGTTCCTAATCCATCCTGGTTTGTGATCATTACGAGTTCATAATCAGTCTCTTCTGCTATTTTGCGCAGGTTTGAGATAGCCTTCGGCAAAAATTCAAGCTTTTCCAGAGAGTCGACCTGAAAGTCAGTAGGCGGTTCTACGATAATTGTTCCGTCACGGTCGATAAACAGTACTTTTTTCATTTATAAATTTTTAGGAAGATAGCAGACGCATCCTGTCTGCTGAAAATGCTGTGTGCAAAGTTCGCAAACTATGCGAAATTGAAAAGTTATTGTGATGATTGTAGCCAAGAATCATGTATTACCTGAAAGTAACAGTGCGCAAGATGTCTTAACTTTGAGTTTTCAAAACGTACAATTTAAGATGTTTACAGGAATCGTTGAGGCAGTAGGTGAGGTAATGAAGGTAGAGGAGCAGGGCACAAACAAAACTTTCACTCTTGTATCTTCGCTGGCGAAGGACTTTAAAATAGACCAGAGTATAAACCATAATGGCGTTTGCCTGACAGTGATTGCGGTTGACGGAGAGTCGTACCAGGTAACTGCAATTGAAGAAACACTCTTGAAAACAAATCTTGGGGCTTTGGCCTCTGGCAGTAAGGTTAATCTTGAACGTTGTATGCCGGCCAACGGGCGTTTTGACGGGCATATCGTGCAGGGTCATATTGATCAGACCGGAATTTGTACAAATGTGGAGGAGCGGGACGGGAGCTGGCTTTTTGATTTTGAATACGATGCTACGAATGGGAATATCACGGTGGAAAAGGGGTCAATATGCATCAATGGAGTGAGTCTGACGGTTTTCAACTCTGAGCAAAGCTCGTTTAGAGTCGCTATAATACCTTATACTTACTCCTTTACAAATTTCCATTTCCTGCGGGCAGGCGATTCAGTCAATCTGGAATTTGATATTTTAGGTAAGTATATTAAAAGAATTCTGGGCGTTAATGCACTTTAACATATTGGCTTCTTAGATTATTACGTTTATTTTTACCCGTATATACCAGTTTCGTGCATTCAATATATTCATGGCCAAAATAAGTACGCAGTCCAGGAAGGACCTCTTCATACATATTGGAATTATCGTTTCGCTTCTTCTGGTAATCTTTTTAGGATTCTTTTTTGTTTATCTGCCTTTCACAACAAACCATGGCGAGGCTATTACTGTGCCGGATCTGAAAAAGAAAAGTGTGGCGGACCTCGAAGAATTTTTGGAGACCAGAGACCTCCGCTACGAAGTCGACTGCACATTCGTCGCCAATATTCAACCGCTGACTATTATTGCCCAGTATCCACCACCGGGTGCGAAGGTGAAAGAAGGACGGAAAATTTACGTCACCGTTGTATCCAACACCGCGCCGCTTATCAAAATGCCTAAGCTCACAGACATGACTCACCGGAGCGCGCAGATGCTGTTGAAAAGTGTTGGGTTAGAGGAAGGAAACATTTCATATGTTCCGGATATGGCCCAGAATGCGGTGCTTCGACAGTTATACAATGGAAAAGAGATATTGCCCGGTCAGCCGATCACCAAGGGTTCGAAAATTGACCTGGAATTGGGCGAGGGGCTTGGTACCGCTCAATTTGAGGCACCCTCGGTAATTGGAATGCCGCTCGACGAAGCCAAGATTGCTATAATAGGGTCGGGGCTGAAAGTTGGCCAGCAAATGGAGCTGCCGGCAGAGGAGGGACAGGCACCGGGATCAATTGTCCGGCAAAACCCGGATGCGGGAAGTAATGTAAGAATAGGAGATGTAATTGACCTTTGGGTAACACCGCAGTCTTTGGAACCAACTGAGAATGGAAGTAGCCAACCCGAACCGTAACATATTCAATATCAGCATTCAGTTTCTGTGTATCGGGGTATTGCTGCTTTTGCAATGCAAGGTCACTTTTGCACAGCTCAGGCTTGTGCCGCTGGAAGAAGGATATTATGAACAGGAAATTTCAACAGAAAACGTATTAAGAACCGGAGTAGTTTCACTTCCTTTTTTCGACGACTTTTCTACTACAAAAACCGCTGCACCCGATTCGCGTTACTGGCTTCCGGGGAGTGGGGTTTATGTTAATAACACCCTTTCAACTACACAACCATCCAGAAATATCGCCACGTTCGACGGGCTTAGCGTAAACGGAGTACCT
The DNA here is from genome assembly GCF_008369915.1 of Dyadobacter sp. UC 10. Lineage (NCBI taxonomy): Bacteria > Pseudomonadati > Bacteroidota > Cytophagia > Cytophagales > Spirosomataceae > Dyadobacter > Dyadobacter aurulentus. Next base: position 3,741,958 of record NZ_VSRN01000001.1, read on the forward strand.
TATAACCTTGTAAATCCACTCGGGCAGGGCTATACCGACACGCTAACTTCTCAACCCATTAACCTTTCGGGTAAAAGTGTAAGTGACTCGGTTTATCTGAGCTTTTATTGGATGGCAAAGGGACTCGGCGAGCTACCTGATTCCAGTGATTTTTTGAGTGTAGAATTCTTGAACCGGAACAATGAATGGACGAATGTCTGGAACCAGAACGGCTTTGAGGCGGATACCTTGTTTACTCAAAAATTCATCAAAATTTCCGACCCGCTCTATTTTCACGGAGCATTTCAGTTCAGATTCAGGTCGTATGGACGAGGCTCAGGCCCTTATGATACCTGGCATTTGGATTATGTCTATCTCGATACAAAAAGGTCTGTACGACAACCCTTTATATTTGACGTAGCAACCAGAAAACCAATCTCTCCTTTTCTTAAAACTTACAGCGCCATGCCCCTGCGGCAGTATCTCGTCAGGCCTGCGTCAATGATTTCTGATTCGGTTAACACCGATATAGTCAACCATTTCAACAACTTCAATATTCTCACCAGTACTTTCACATTAACGGACGAGCGGAGCGGGAAGGAATATCAGCGAAATGTGCAGCGTTCTATTTATGTGGAATCTTTGAAGTCAAAGCCGCTTGGGGTAAAATTGACCGCGCCTGCAATTGCTTCAACGGCAGACAGCATTAATCTGGTAAGCCGGTTTTTTTTAACTACAACCGATTCAATTCCAAATCTCAGTTTAAAGAACAACGATACAATTGTTTCAAGGGTTACCCTGAAAGATTACTTCGCCTTTGATGATGGAAGTGCAGAATATGGGGTGCAGGTAAATCAGAAGCTTGGGCGCGTGGCGACAAGATATGTCCTTACAAAGCCTGATACGATCGGTGGCGTCAGGCTGGCGTTAGTTCCTTTTAATAAAGATATTGCCGGTCAGAGCTTTACTGTTCAGTTTTACAGCAATAAGAATGGCAAACCTGACCAGATAATTGCGCAGCGGTCAGTCCCGGTCTCCTATCCCGCCAAACGTGATGGATTTGTTGACTATAAACTGGCGAGCCCGGTTGCTGTATCAGATACTTTTTACGTTGGATGGACACAGATCAACGAGCAACCTGTGACCGTTGGATTCGATAGAAATTCGAGGCTGGGAAAGAGTCACATCTTTTATAATTTGGGAACTGAGTGGATTCAGGAGAAAGGATTAAATGGAAGTATCATGATCCGACCTTATCTAGGCGAAAAGGCGCAGGGTGTCATTACAGGAAATGAAGAGGTGATTAATGAAAATGTCTTTTTCCCTAATCCTAATCGTGGGAAGCTGCATTGGAAAAATGAGAATCTAAAACAGATTGAGATTTTTTCAAAAGAGGGTGTACTTACTAAAACCTTTTCAACAATTCCAGGCAGAACGTCACAAGACATCTCCCAACTTCCGGATGGACTTTATCTCCTAAGAGCCTCAGACGGGAAACGATCATTTGCACAAAAATTGTTAATCTTTAAATAGTCTATCGAAATAATCAGATAATGGATATTACAGTCGAAGAATTGAAAAGAAGATTGGATGAAGGGGAAGACCTTCATTTTTATGATGTTCGCGAAGAACACGAATATGAAGAGGATAATCTGGGTGCAACCCTGATCCCGCTGGGTGAGCTGCCGGATCACCTGGACGAACTGGAACCGTTGAAAGGAGAGGAAATCATTATCCACTGCCGTTCGGGAGCAAGAAGCGGTAAAGCTGCAAAGTTCCTCGAATCGCAGGGTTTTAGCAATGTGAGAAATGTTCTGGGAGGCATACTGGCATATCGGGAATTGGAAGATTAGGTTTCGTGGCCCATTTTCAAGGAGAAATGGGCCACAACTGATTTTAAACGAGTAGTCTCGCTCTGATGTGGCCCAGTATTTTCTCATAGTCTTCCACATCAAACCATTCAAAGTTCCCCTGATGCCGAAACCAGGTCAGTTGGCGCTTGGCATATCTTCTTGAATTTTGTTTCAATATCCTGATCATTTCCTGTTCGTCATAAGTGCCATCCAGGAAATCAAAAACTTCTTTGTAACCTACTGTTTGTAAAGCCTGGTGGGTACGGAAACCCGAAAGGCCGCGAACCTCATCAACCAGACCGTCGGCTAACATACTGTCAATCCTGGTGTCAATCCGCTGATATAGTTCTGCTCGTTCACGGTTCACTGCTATGCAAACCGGTTCGAAATTTCTTTCTTTTTTGTTTCTCAAACGAAATTGGCTAATAGGCGTTCCGGTAGTTTTATATACTTCCAGAGCGCGTAAAACGCGTTGAGGGTTTAGTATTTCACTTGAATTGTGAAAAGCCGGATCAATTGTTTCAAGTTCTTGCTGTAAAACATGCAGCCCTTCGGTATGAAGTCTTTCAGTCAAAGATTCTCGCAGGCCTGGCAGCGGAACAGGCAAGTCATCAAGTCCTTCCAAAACGGCTTTAATGTAAAATCCGGAGCCTCCGGTCATAACAATGTGATCTGCAGTCTCAAATACAGTTTCCAGCAGGGCGATAACGTCTCTTTCGAAGTCCCCGGCGCTGTAATTTTCTATAATTGAATGCGAATTAATATAGTGATGGTGAACTTCATTCAACTCCTGAGACGAGGGTTTTGCAGTTCCTATATTGAGCTCCCTAAAAAACTGCCTGGAGTCTGCCGATATTATTTCTGAGTTTAGATCTTTTGCCAATTTGATGGAAATGGCGGTTTTACCAACTGCTGTCGGACCGGCAATTATTATGAGTTTTTTCTTTTTGCTATTTGGCATTTCAAAAAAGGAATAATGGTTTTTTTTCCATAATTTATGCGATAAACTGCCTTTCAGGCATCATATTGGAAACTCCTTGCGTATGTATTATCACCATTTCTTTCTTTTTAGTTCACAATCTAAACGTTGACAAATTATGTTAAAAAAATTATTACTATTCGCCTGGATAGGATCGGTAGTGTTATTTACGAGCAGCTGCGAAGGTCCCGAAGGGCCTCAGGGAGAAGTAGGTCCCCAGGGTGTAGCTGGCCCTGCGGGTCCGGCAGGTCCGGCAGGTGAAGATGGAACAGGCGGCGGCGGTGCGGGCTCCATAATCGCATTTATGGGCGAGATAGAGACCGATACGGCTGGCCACCTGGTAGTAGGGGATACTGCTTTTTTTGCTGAGTTTACCGATGACGAAATTGCATCCGTAGAGAAAGGCGCGTTTCAGGTATATATCAAGGACGACGGGGCTTACTTTCCTATCCCTGGCCACGTTTTATTTGAGGATGAGGCTATCAGCTACAGTTACTATTATGTAGTTGATGGGAACGGCCTGTTCTTTCCGATTTTCCGGACTTCAAATGCGAAGGTTAAGAAACGTAAGTTTGAGGAAATTAGGGTGTTGGTAATGCCAGCACTAAATCTCGAAAAGGTGAATTCGGACATAAACTGGAAAGATTACAACGAAGCAGTGAAGGCGCTGGGGTTGAGCGAAGCAGATGTAAAAGTCATCAAAAAGAAATAGGGGTTGAAACACCTCTAAGCTTTCAAACAGTAGAGGCCGGGACCGCGGGGTTTCGACCTCTATTTGTTGATGCTTAGTAAAGTTGCTTTTTACAAATAGGCTGTAAAGCTCGAGACCTGGTTCGGAGTTAATAAAACCGAACTTATGTCGGCACAAGTTCATTATGTTACAGCAAGAGAAAGTCCCCGCCAGCATAACTGACGGGGACTTTCTTTAATATGTATTCACACTAATATCTTAATACTCCCAAAGACCGTGTTCCAACTCCATGAGCTCCTGCTCGTAATTAAGTGATTTGATTAAAGCTTCTTTTTCACCATTGTAAATGTCAAGAAAAGCTTCATCATTGGCATTGGAGAACTTGGTAATCCTTCCGTAAAAAAGACGAAGGTCAAATGCGTCTGCCAGATTCTTATTCTGTGCAGTGTTGTGCGTATTGTACCAGATGTATTTTTTAGGATCACTTCTGAACAATCTTTCTACGTCCTTGTATCTGAAAGACGCAACCGGAATTTCCAGGCCTGTCGCTGTCTGCTCCGACGGAAGAATAATTGTCAATGTCTGAATATCATTGTAAAGGCGGGACCTCTTTTTATCAAAAGTCCAATCTTCCTTTATTTCCAAAATACTCAATTGATCAGGGAAGTATTCTTCTTCCGAACTGGCTACCTGGTCGAAGGTAGAATCAACTTTCGGTTGTTCAACCACAGGAGTTTCTTCTTTTGCAACCTGAGCGTCTGAAATACCTTTTTTAGTTGTTTTTTTCTTCGGAGGACCCCAGCCATCGTCTTCTACAACTTCTTCTTTTTTAGGGTCTTTCTTTGCGTTATTGCCCCAGCCGTCGTCCGCAGCCTGAGTTTGCTTGGCGGCATCCGCCTTAGGTTTTCCGCCCCAGCCATCATCGGTTTTTGCAGGTTCGCCAAAGCCAGCTGCAATTTCTTCCTCAGACAGGCCAGCCGTTTGGTTAGGGATCAGAACGCGTTTATGAAGTTCATCCCCAGTGATTTTAGTCGCGCAGGAGTCATTCGTATAAGCATCAATCAAGCCGGCCTTAGCGGCCTCTAACAGATACCGGGTTATCTCATTATTTTTAGAGAACATGGAAATGTTCTGCTTTTCTTTTAGATCTACCCTTCTCCATAGCGTTCTCTTCATCATCACATCGCCATCTGCGATAGGTCGGGACGAGAAAGAATTAGCAGTCGAATCTTCTTTTTCCTGTGCAACTGCAACACCAGTTCCAAGCGACAGGGTTAGTAAAGACCATGCAATCGTTTTTCCATTCATTCTTCTCATATCATGCAAAAGTTGTATTGTCCAAACAACGACTAAAAGTATTTATTAGTATAGCGTAACCTGTCTGAATTGGTTACCCATTTCAACTTCGTTCACAGCACCTTTAAAGTTCTGGCGTTCAACCTTCAAAACCGTAATCACATAGCGATCGCCCGGTTGTGCCTGCTGTGCAAGTGAAGATATCGATCCACCACCGCCTCTCAATGTTACACCATTGATCCGACGGGTACCGCGGGCCAGTGATACTTCCACCTCGGCAACGCGGAATTTAGCATCTTCGGGTGAAAAGTTCTTAAAGCTTTCGTCTGGAACCGCAACAACCTGGATGCTTCTCGTGCCGCTGGCAGGAGCACCTCTTCTTTCGTCAAATGGCGCACCATTAACTCGCACTTCCAAAGATGGTTTAGGAACTTTGTTCACCCTGAAAGGTTCAGAGCCCAGGACATTGCCGCCGTTGCTGACAGTAATGTTTAACTGCGCCCGGTTAGGTACAATTGTGAATTTCCCTTTTTGTCCGCTCTGGATAATTTCACCGCCATCAGTAGTAAAACTAGGAGCCCAAAGTGCGCCCAGGGCAGGACTTTGAATACTCAGCTTGTTCGCGCAACCCAGGTAAAGAGGCGGGAGAGTTCCTGTCTCGATCTGATAAGTAGGCTTTACAACGAAGTATTCCTGATTCATTGTGTATGTCGTATCTTTTCCGGACGGAGTTGGAATTGTAATCCTCGCCTGCAATTCCCTTTTAACGATACCTTCTGCATTATATCCGCCACCCTGAGCTGTAAACTCTATCAGACCGACGCCATTCTCAACTTTTACCGGTGAACCGTTCAAGCTCATTCTTGGCGTAATTCCACTAGCCGAAGCAGCAATGAACATCTGGCCTTTGAATTTGGTACCGGCTACGACAGTTTTTGCATCAGCACTGACCATTGCCAGGACGCGGTCGAACTTGACGTCAGCTGCACCAACTTTACTAGCGAGGTAATTCAATACTTCGCCTTCCATCCGACGAATATCTGTTTGTTTCTGACTTAAAACAGCCAGAGCTGCTGCAACAGGAGTCGATTCGAAATTCAATTCTGCGAAGTCCTTATTTCTTTGCTCTTTGTTGCCTTTAACCACAGGATCTTCTCTGCCATCCAGAGCTAAACGCTGAAACTTGTTGGGAGACAACTTATTTAACTGCTCGGTGTAGGCATTTAAGGTTTGTTGCAAACCATATGCCTTTCCCCTTTTCCCGGTTGCGATCATCAGCTCGGCGACTTTTGCTTCTTCTTGGGGATTTTTAATTCCACCTTCCTCATTTAATCCGCCGCCTGCTTTGCCAATAATTTCCTGTTTAAGCGTATTAATTTCATTAGTAATGTCTGCGGTAAATTTGCGAACTTCTTCGGCTTGTTTAATTACAGCAACATCAGCAGCTCGGTTTCCCGCCTTATCAACAGCTGCTTTTATTTTGAGTACAGTTTCCTGGTTTATTTTATTAGCTGCTCCGGAGGATAGTTCCAAAGAATTGTTCAGAAGAATGAATTTTTCTATGATGGCTGAACTTACCTGCAATGCGAGCATCGCGGTCAGTACCAGGTACATCATGCCAATCATCTTTTGACGGGGTGTTTCTTTTCCACCTGCCATATTGTTCAGTAATCAGTTATCAGTGATTGAATAATTTGATGATAACAAACAATTAATAATTCACTCAGAGGATTTACTATTCGCTTGTTAGGGGATAAATCAGGCATTTCCGCCACGCATTGCTGTCAGCATGTTACCATATATGCCGTTTAATGACGAAATATTCGTTGTCAGTTTAGACATTTCATTTTTAAATACCTGAGATTCCTTGGTAGCATCTGCCATATTTTCCATAGCGGCAGTCAGATTACCGTAAAATGCGTTCATTGCCTTCAAATGCTTGGTTGTATCCTGCAATTCAAGTTCATAAACAGCATTTAATGCACCCATATTCTTGGTAATCTGCTGAAACTGGTCACGGTAGGACTGAGCATCTTTTGTAGCATCTGCCATAGAAGACATGGCATTGATCGCAACTCCATAAGATTTGTTCATGTCACTGATTGCCGTCGAAGCAGTTTTGACATTTCTTGCGTAATCATTGGTAGCCACGGTAGCATCGGTAAGGTCAGTTATTTTACCAACAGTGTCTGATAAGTTTCGGAAACCTTTGCCAAGACTATCAAAAACCTCGGGAGAAAGCTTTGCATTGTCAAGCATGTTATCCAGCTTGGCAGTGATATTGCTGCTTTGTGTAGAACCGCGGGTGATTGCTGGTCCGTTGTAGTCATCTGCAAGCTCAGGGTAAACACGTGTCCAGTCCGGATCTTTGTCGCTGGATTGTGTTAGTGTCTGAAGCGCATAAAGTAAAAATATAAGTACTTCTGTGCCAAGACCGGCGGTCAGTAATGGTCCACCAAAATCCCAGTGTTGAATCTTTGCCAACGCTCCCAAAATTACAACGGCAGCACCCGCACTATATATTGTTGGTACTAGTTTATCCCAAAAAAAATTAGGTCCGCTATTCTTAGCCATACGAATTGAAATCAGTTACAGTGAAAAATTTGATATTAATAAAGTGTTATTTGATTTGAAGAGATCGTAAAAAAGAAGCAGAGTACTGAAACGCTGCTTCTTTTTATTAGAAATATCATTTTAGCGACGGCGGGCACGAGCTCCTCCCCGGTCGTTTACATTATCCATCACACAGCGGAAGCCGATAAAAGCGCGGCGCTCAGTCTCATATTCGAAAGTCCTGGTGCCGGTTTGAAGATAGTAAGCAATATCTTTCCATGATCCACCTTTAACAACCTTGCGAGGTTCATCGGGGTTATCATATTCAGGGTTCATATCCCAAACGATTGCAGTAGCATTATCCGTATAAGCATCAGAAGTCCATTCTGCCACGTTTCCAGCCATATTGTAAAGGCCGAAATCATTGGGATTGTAAGCATTGGCAGGACCGGTATAAGGATAACCGTCAGCATCGTAGTTTCCGCGCTGTGGTTTGAAGTTCGCGAGGAAGCAACCCTTCGCATTCATTGTATAAGGATTACCCCAGGGATATTTAGCAACTGCACGACCGCCGCGGGCTGCCCATTCCCATTCTGCTTCAGAAGGAAGGCGGAAACCGGTAGAGTTAAACTGCCCTTCCTGGTTTTGAAAGTCATGCAAAAGATTGGTACGCCATTTCGAGAAATATTGAGCAGCCAGCCAACTTACACCTACAACGGGATATGTGTCGAAACCTGGGTGCTGGTAGTAATACTCTACGAATGGGTCACCGTTTGAGTATGCGAAATCTTTTTTCCATACCGTTGTATCAGGATAGTACTTGGACATGATTTCTTCCTCTCCTAACACCGATACGGAATCAACCAAAAGTGCATTTACAAACTGACGATATTCGTTATTAGTAATCTCTGTGTCATCCATATAGAAGGAACTGATCGTCACCCTTCTGTTCATATTGTTCATCGAAGATGCAATATCTTCATCAGCCTGACCCATTACAAAAGAACCGGATGGTATCACCACCATGCCCGCCGGAGTAGTTTGTTTAAAGCCTTTTCTGGCAGTTGCTGTAATCTCTCCATTTGAAATACCGCTTTCTTCTTTTCCTCCCTTGCCAAACTTACTTTTAATAAATCCGCAACTCTGCATGAGCATAAGAGCGGCTACCAAAAGCAGGCTTTTGACTCCATTCCGATAGAACACTTTCACATTCATAGTGGTTTTGTAAAATTTGAGTATAAACTGTAGCCTAAAAACGCCGGCCAATGCCATATAGTATAATTGAAAAAAACAAAAAAACTAATCCGAAACAGAGTCATTCAGCGAGACAAAAATGTAGTAATGAATGCCTTGAAGCTGCTGAAATCAATTAACCATCGACTTAACGTTTGAAAAAAGAGAATTGGTATAAAGCCCGATGATTTTACAAATATAAATTAAAGTTTCACAAACTGATCGTTTCACATTAACTACCGGCTGGGAAAAAACCAAGTAAAATGTGTTTTCTATTGATATTTTAATAGTTTGAACTGGAATACTCCAAATTAACAGTCACGAGGATCAAAACCGGAATCTTGGCGTACGTATAATTGTTTTTTTGCCAAATTTGGGAGATGGCAGTGCGTAGGAAAGCATGACCTCAAATGAAGAAGCAGCTTTCGCCCGGTTGCCGCCAATTACCATATCATAGGCTCCTGAAAGACGCAGGGATTGATCCTGCAACAGGTAAATCCCGCCCATTAAAATAAAGTATGTATCCTGCTGCCGGTAAGTACCGCCAACCCAATAGCGCTTATTATATGTTACAGTTGCACCACCTTCAACCGAAAGTGTACTGATATCTGACTTCACAAGCACAATTGGTTGAATATCCAGCAAATAACCCAATTCCAGGTTGACCCCGGCATTAAAGTAGATAGTTTGGGGCAATGGATTAGTGCCTGTGTCGGAGCCTAACTGATACTTGGGTTTCAGGAAATGATTGAGAGAAACTCCTGCGTAGAAAGCATCACTTTCATAACGCACACCGACAGCGAAATCCGGGTTGATTTCAGATATGACGCCGGTTTGAATCAAAGGATCGTCCGGATCACGGGCACGTAATTTCCCAAAGTCGACAGCCTGGCGAAACAAGCCCGCACTTGCCCCAACCTGAAATTTGCCACCGGCGAGTGGAATATGATATGCTGCGGACACTTTAAAGTCCTGATCGGTTCTTGGGCCACTTTTATCATTAAGCGCATAAAATCCAATCCCGAAATTTTTAAAGGGCATGCTGAAGGAAAACAATTGCGTGGAAAGTGCGCCACCGGTATCGTCGAGATTCGTCCCCTGATAGCCTGCATATTGGGTTCTGTGCGTAAGCTGAAATTTGGTAAGTCCATCAGCACCTGCTGCTGCCGGATTAAGATAAAGCTGGTTTAATGAGAACAGGCTAAACTGAGCATCTTTCTGGCCCACAGCGATGAAGGGTATTAAAAATATGATAGCAAGTAATCGGACATTCTTATTACTCCTTATAGTAAATTTCAAAGTCATACTGCTGGGTTTGTTTAAGGAACTTGCCGAAGGTTTTCAGTTTTAATTCATAACGCATATTGCTTAAAAAAATTGATATAAACTCAAAAAAGCCCTGGAAATTTTCCAGGGCTTTTTTGATAAAAAAACTGTCATATCTGGTTGGCTTGCCGTATATATAAATCCAGCGCTCCGGTCATCGAAGGCGCATTCGGGAGAGGCGCCTGGATATCCAGAACCAGTCCCGCATCTTCAACGGCCTTCGCGGTGGTTGGTCCGAAAGCTGCTATCCTGGTATCATTTTGCTTGAAGTCAGGGAAGTTCTCGAACAAAGATTTAATTCCGGAAGGGCTGAAAAAAGCGATGATATCATAATACACGTCTTCCAGATCGGAAAGGTCGGAAGGGATGGTCTGATACATAGTAGCTTCTGTAAAGTGAAATTCTTCGGTATCAGCGAATTCCGGGATATCGTTTTTCCTTACATCGGAACACGGATACAAAAACTTCTCTTTTTTATGCTTTCGCATCAGTTCGATCAGCTCTGCGGCTGTTTTCGTTCCGGTGAAGATCTTCCTTTTACGGATCACTATATATTTTTGCAGGTAGTTGGCGGTTTGTTCTGAGATACAAAAGTATTTCATTGTCGCCGGCACTTCGATTCTTCCCTCATTGCAAATCCTGAAGAAATGGTCAATGGCATTTCTGCTCGTAAATATTACCGCAGTATGATCCAGAATGTTGATTTTTTGCTTGCGAAAGTCTTTGTAGGAGACTCCGTCAATCTGAATAAATGGCCTGAAATCAACTTTGATATTATACTTTCGGGCTAATTCATAATAGGGTGAATTTTCGTCGGCGGGTCGGGATTGGCTTACTAGCAGGCTGGTCACCTTTTTTAGCCTCTCCTGATCAAAATTGATTGTCTCACTCATGTAAAATCCTCATTAGTTTAGTCCAGACTCATCTCAGTTAGTTATAGGGCAAATTTCATACTAACGATGAGCGGGATTATTTCAATGACGCAAAGGTAAGAAAATAAATAGAGATTAATCAAAGCACCAGGAGGCTTAGTAACCACGTATAGCGCAATAAAACGGGCGAAATAGAAGAATAAAAAGGGTAGAAGAATATAGGTTCGCATATCAGCAATCCAGCTGGCGCGGTTGAAGCTCACCGTAAATACAATCAGGAACAGAGCTCCGTAGAACATATAGGAGGATTGTACTATTTTGATGAATATGACATCTACCTGCTTGTCAAGGTTCAGCATATTTCCGGCCAGTAACATGAATATGTACTTCACATAAGTAAGTACAAAGAAGATGGTCGAAAGGATCAGAAAGTCACCTATAATAAGCAAAGTATTTGATTTCTCGGATAATATACTGCCTACGGAAAATAGATTAAGTTTGTTGACAGACAAAAACACGAGTATGAAACTCATCCACATTGAGGTGATCAGAGCGAAGAAAATAATTGTATTACTATAAGGTTTATTAATTTTCGAAACCTGGTCGCGGGGGTCGCTGTTAAAAAACTCGATTGGATTAATCAAGCGGAAAAATGACAACGGGTTCAGGTTGAAAATCCATGCATTCAGGATCAGGATCAGCACTAATGCAATCACTGCAAAGTTACCAAACGGAGAAAACGATATCGGTTTGATGTTGATAAAATTGGGGCGCGATGTATTGAGCCCAATTGCGTCATTTGGTTTTTTTTTGTTGCACAATAGGGCAATTTTATCAGCAATACCCGGGCTACCGTAAATCGTTACCAGCAACTCATCCTTTCGATAGATTTTGAAAAGGCTGTCAATACTCAGTTCCTGCCAGGTGTTCCCCTCAATTCGGTTTTGTAGCGCACCTTCTACGAAGAGATAGCTTTCTGTGTCAGAACTAAGTAACAGGAAATATCTTCTGTTTTTGACTAAATCGATATAAAGGCTGGCGGATCTTGCTCCTTCATTAACACCGGGAGAAAAAGGGACGTAGTTTTTATACTGACTATTGTAAACCAGCCAGTCGTTTTCGTAACTGTAAACGGGGAAAAAGCGATCGGGGGGATTGGTTTTTGGTGCGCTCGTGGCAGAGCTGCCAAGGAGCAGAAGTACTGTAAAGAAAGCCCAAAAGAATGTTGCGGATATGGACTTCATAAGAATAAAAGGGCGGAGTTTCCTCAGCCCTCTTAATGAATTTATGCGTAAGTAAGTATTATTTTCTTCCAAGGGCCAGCAACATCGTTTCGCCGATCAGTGCAGGTGATTCAGCTACAAATATCCCTGATTCTTTCATAATTCTGATTTTGGCCTCTGCAGTGTCATCGGCACCGCCAATGATAGCACCAGCGTGGCCCATTCTGCGGCCTTTCGGTGCGGTTTGACCAGCGATGAAACCAACGACAGGTTTTTTATTACCAGTCGATTTAATGTAATTGGCCGCATCAGCTTCCATGCTTCCACCGATTTCACCGATCATGACGATCGCCTCAGTTTCAGGATCATTCATCAAAAGCTCAACCGCTTCTTTGGTAGTAGTTCCGATAATCGGATCGCCACCAATTCCGATCGCGGTTGTTTGTCCTAAACCTGCGCGGGTCAGCTGATCTACTGCTTCATAGGTCAAAGTACCTGACTTCGAAACAAGCCCGACAGTTCCCTTTTTGAATATAAATCCTGGCATAATACCAACTTTACATTCTTCCGCAGTAATAACGCCCGGACAGTTAGGACCGATCAGGCGGCAGTTTTTGTTTTTGATATATTCTTTCGCCTGCATCATATCCTTGGTAGGGATACCTTCTGTGATACAAACAATTACGCCGATACCAGCATCCGCGGATTCCATGATTGCGTCAGCGGCGAATGCCGGTGGAACGAAAATGATAGCCACGTCTGCTCCCGTAGACCGAACAGCCTGATCGACAGTGTTAAATACAGGTCTCTCCAAATGAGAGAGTCCGCCTTTACCAGGGGTAACACCACCTACGACATTGGTACCATATTCTATCATCTGCTGGGCGTGAAAAGACCCTTCCGAACCGGTAAATCCCTGAACTATAATCTTAGAATTTTTATTAACTAAAACGCTCATGTTGGTAAATCAGTTTTTTTGGTAAAAGTAGAACGAAAAGCACGAAGTAGCAAAATGTAACCAGAATTTGTAAATTGCTTTTTTTGATTATATGACGCGTGTTTATGGATATACTTAGCAGTCCTCATATATTTTCCAACCTCGTTTTAACCGTCACCAGTCTGTTCATTTTTTTTAGGTATTTCAAAAGCCAGCCGCCCGTCGCACGGTGGTTCTGGGGAATATTTCTTTTCAGCATTTCCCTAGTCGCACTAACCGACTTACTGGTGTTTGCAGGGGTAGAAAGCTTGGAAAATATGCATGAAATAGTCACCGCGGCAGAAATGACTCTCGGGGCGCTGTGCCTGGTCTCGGGCTCCTGGTGCCTGATCATGCGTTATGAGGGCGGAAAGTTCCTCCTGGCTTCTACAATAGCTTTGGGGATATTGCTGTTCTATTGCATCACATGGTTTCGGGTTGAATATGTCGGGCTGATTATCAAGTCACTATGCATTTTGGTGGCACTTCTAATATCTTGTGTCGGACTCGCCAGCCGGCAGAAAAGCGCATTGTGGGTAGTTTTTTCAATGATGCTCCTGGCCTTATCAACCAAATCCGGCAAGTTGCCGATCCCGATGGATCCGGTGGATATCAACCATTATATGATGGTGCTATCGGTAATATGTGTGGGCAGGGCGGTGCGCGATCAGTACAAAATACTCTTCTGAGGTATTGTTTTCCAAACAATTGTTAATGGATTGTTTTTTTATAAACCCGTGTTGTAAATTGCACAGGTTAAATTTAATTAAACAAGTACACTAATACTTAGAACATGAAAACGACCAAGTATGGCGTAATGCTTCTTGCCGCAGTTTTGGCTTTCGGAGCAGTTACTACGAGCCCTGTTGAAGCTAAGATTCCTGCCGGCACAGAGGTAAACGATGTTAAACAAGTTAAAACAATCGTCATAAAAGGTAGTGACGCAATGCAGTTTGACCTGAAAGAAATTAAAGTGAAAGCTGGCCAGAAAGTGAAATTGACCCTGACGCACTCTGGTAAACTTGCGAAAGCAGCTATGGGTCATAACTGGGTTTTATTGAAGTCAGGCGTTGATGTTGCGACTTTCGGTTCGAAAGCAGCAGCAGCAAGAGAAACAGAATACATTCCTGCATCTGAAAAAGCCAGCATCATTGCACATACCAAGTTGGTAGGCGGTGGCGAAAGCGACACGATCGAATTCACTGCTCCGGCAAAAGGAACCTACACTTACATTTGCAGCTTTCCAGGGCATTATGCACTAATGAAAGGAAGCTTCGTTGTAGAGTAAGTAACCTAATTGATATAATGCAAAAAGGCGCTGATCCAGCGCCTTTTTGCATTAATAAGGTTCTTATCAAATCTGTGCAAGCTGCTTTTCGATCAACTCTATTATTTCAGGACGGTCCCATTTGGAAGCACCGATTTCCTGCGCAAGAATCTTTCCGTCATATATGATGTATGTCCGTGGAATTGCATTTCCATCAAGCGCCGGAGGGTACGGTCCCGCATATTGGAAAAATGGAAGGTCGTATCCTTTGCGCTCAATGAATGGGTTGACAGTCTCAGCGTCTTCGTCCGAAATAATATAGAAAGCTACTTTTTCGTGCGCTTTGTATTTATCATAAAGCTTTTGAATACCAGGCATTTCCATATTGCACGGGCCGCACCAGGTTGCCCATACGTTCACAAATATCAGTTTGTCCTGAGCCATCGAAACCTGGTTGCCTTTCAGATCATTCAAGGCGGATAAATAAACCGACGTTTCTTCCTGCGGCGAAGACCCGGCCTCACTGGCTACCTCGGGAGAGCCAGCAGGTTTAAAAAAAGCAAAATAGACTGCTAATGCGGCTACAACAATTAACCCGGCAATAAGTATTTTTTTCATGCTTCCGGTTATTCTAAGTGGTTAGGTGATATGAGAAATAATATATTCATGATGAACATAAATGTAGGGATATTATAAGATACTGGTCTTAGAAAACAACGGAAAATAAGGGTATTTGTTTTTTTGATGCAGAGAAGGAATTTGAATACTTTTATAGAATAATTGAAAAAATATCTGATTTGAGGAAAAGATTTACATTCATGAAAGTCTTAGTATCTGGCATTGCGTTTTTTATTGCGCTTACTTTTTCTGATCCCATCCTAGCCCAGCGTTCAGCCGCCGAATTTTTTGAAGAAGGAAATACAAAAGCCGGAACCGGAGACTTCAACGGCGCCTTACAGGCTTTTTCGTCGGTTATTGCAATGAGCCCGGAGCACGCACCGAGCTTCTTCAACCGGGGACTTGCAAAAGCCAATCTCAAAGACCATAGAGGTGCAATTCTTGATTACGATCGGGCAATAGAGCTGAATCCCAGGGAACCCCTGTATTACCAGAGCAGAGGTGTTAGCAAGAGTCTCCAGGACGATTTTCGGGCAGCGATTGAAGACTATACAAAAGCGATTGAAATCAATCCGGAGGAGCCTAAAAGTTACTATAACCGCGGTGTCAGCTATGCGAAACTCAAAAATCACAGGCATGCATTGGCAGACCTCGATCAGGCTTTGGCGCTTAATCCCGACGAGCTGGCCGCACTTTATGCTAGGGGAAACTGTAAGCAGGATTTGCAGGAGTATGCAGGAAGCCTGGCCGATTTTACCAGGGTAATTGAACTAAGTCCGAAAAGAACAGGCGCTTATGCCGGCCGTGGAATTGCGAAGTTGCAACTGGGCGACTATCAGGGAGCGAGTGCTGACTTTACCCGGGCCATTGAGCTGAGTCCAAATGATAGCGAACTCTATTCCAACCGGGGTTTTGCCAAAAATAAACTGGAAGATTTCACAGGAGCGATCATTGATTTCGACAAAACGATACAGCTTGACGCAGAGAACTATGTTGCGTACTATGGAAGGGGTTTTGCAAAAGGAAAGTTGAATGATCAGCGAGGCGCAATCGCCGACCTGACGAAATCCATTGAGCTGAAAAACACTTATGTAGGTGATCCTAAGAAGATTGCATACGCTGGTAAAATAAATAGAGACAAGCTGGACGAGCTTCGCGACCAGGTCCATCAGACGATTAAGATAGACAATCTGACCAATGAGCGTGCGGAAGCATATTATATCAGGGGATTGAATAAGGCCAAAGTGGGGGAGACTAAAAGTGCATTGCAAGACCTCACAACTGCCGTAGAATTAAATCCTACGTATTCGAGCGCATACTTTTCCCGCGCGATGGTTAGATCCGCAAGCGGCGATCAGATGGGAGCAGTGCTGGACTTCAGCAGCTCGATCAAACTCCGCTCTGACTATCCGGAAGCTTATTACCTGCGTGGCATTTTGAAAAACAGTCTCGGTGAAGTAAATGAAGGCTGCCTGGATCTGAGCAAAGCGGGGGAGCTGGGTTATCAGCAAGCCTACAAGGTGATCGCTTCTTATTGTAATTGAGAAACAAGGGCAGGAAAGAGGAATAGAGGAAGGAAAGAGACTAAGGGGAATAAAGGAAGGAAGTAAGAACTTCGCTATCCCTTCCTCCTTCGTCCCTTTCCTCCTTCCTCCGTTCTTCTAAGCTTTTTTAAGATTCGCTGCTACTTTTTCCCAGTTAACAACATCCCAGAATGCTTTAATATAATCCGGTCTTTTGTTTTGATAGTGCAGGTAATAGGCATGTTCCCAAACATCTAAACCCAAAATAGGGGTACCTTTTAATTCCGAAACGTCCATTAACGGGTTGTCCTGATTTGGGGTAGAGCCAACCGAAAGTTTTCCGCCTTTCGCGACAAGCCAGGCCCAGCCAGAGCCGAATCTCGTACTTGCTGCTTTGCCAAACTCTTCCTTAAACTTGTCCAGGGAGCCAAATTGTCCATTGATCGCATCGGCAACCGCGCCTGTGGGACCAGCTGATTTTTTTGGTCCCATTACTTCCCAGAAAAAAGTATGGTTCCAATGTCCGCCTCCATTATTGCGGATTGCAGCAGGCGCTTTACCTACCGATTTAATGATTTCTTCCAGCGATTTTTTCTCAAATTCAGTACCTTTCACTGCATCGTTCAGATTTTTTACATACGCTGCATGATGCTTACCGTAATGGATTTCC
This sequence comes from Dyadobacter sp. UC 10, assembly GCF_008369915.1. Lineage (NCBI taxonomy): Bacteria > Pseudomonadati > Bacteroidota > Cytophagia > Cytophagales > Spirosomataceae > Dyadobacter > Dyadobacter aurulentus. Next base: position 3,759,017 of record NZ_VSRN01000001.1, read on the forward strand.
ATTGTAGTTTTATCGATGCTCGGCTCTAACGCCCCGAAATCGTAAGGAAGTGGCGCTTGCTTAAATGGCGCGGTTTCTGCAATGATTGTGTTGGAATCTCCGGCAAAGGTCTGGTTAGCAAATGCTCCTGCGGCGATCGTGCCGCCAGCGAGTGTTCGCAAAAAGTCTGTCCTATTCATAACGATGCATTGAAATTGTTATTAAATCAATCATAAGCCACTCGACTTATGATACTTCGGCCCAGCGTAATTTCATCGGCATATTCGAGGTCTCCGCCAATGGGTACGCCGCGGGCAATGGTACTTATCTTAACCCCCGTCGGTCTGAGTTTTTTTTGCAAATAAAATGCAGTGGTATCGCCCTCCATTGTGGGGCTCAACGCCAGGATGATCTCCTGAACCGGGTCATCATTCATCGGTTTTTCAACTCTTTGGATCAGCGAATCTATATACAGATCAGATGGTCCAATACCTTCCAATGGAGAAATAATGCCTCCGAGTACATGATAGAGGCCTTTGTATTGATTTGTGGATTCAATTGCAAGTACGTCCCGGGTATCCACTACCACGCAAATCGTAGACTGATCCCGCTTACTGTTTGCACAAATATTACAGTACATTTCATCCGCAATATTATGACATTTGACACAGTAAGTTGTTTTGGTACGCATATTCACAATTGCCTCCGAGAGGGATCTTGCCTGCTCTTCTTCTCTCTTAAGCAAATGTAATGCCAGCCGCAGTGCGGTCTTTTTGCCAATTCCGGGAAGTCGGGAGATTTCATTTACAGCATCCTCTATCAGGCGTGAGGGATAATTCATAAGAATTCAAAGGATGATGGATGAAAGAATAATCTCTGAAATGATTATTCCGGAAGAACTTTAGTGTCGCAAGAATTGACTGGTTAATGTATTTCAGCTGAAATACCTCTCCGGCAAATCTCGTTCCGCATACCGGTGAGTTCATCAAATGCACCCTCCTTAACCGAGCACTTCCCCTTATAGTGAATGATGATCGTACATTGTTCAGCTTGCTCGCTGGTGTGTCCGCATACTTCTACCAAAGTATCTATTACCCAGTCGAAAGTGTTTACATCGTCATTATAAATAACTAGCTTTTTAATGTCGGTGACAACCGTTTCTTCCAGAATTTCTACGTCTGTTTCTGTCAGCGCTTGCATAACAACCAAATTTCTGTTTGATTAGCAAATCTAATTAAAAACGCAGATTATTAGAAGTTCCGCGCCTTTTAATAAGTCACTCCACTCATCCAAATCTCGCTTTTTAATGAATCCCTACATCTCGCTGATCATCCTGATAGTCTATTTCGGAATGCTGATTACAGTCTCGATTTACACTTCCAGAGGAGCGGATACAAATACTTTTTTTACGGCAAACCGCCAGTCGCCCTGGTACCTGGTAGCTTTTGGGATGATCGGGACTTCGCTTTCAGGGGTAACATTCATTTCCGTTCCCGGCGCAGTTGCCAATATTCAGTTTTCCTATTTTCAGGTGGTTATTGGCTATATTTTGGGTTATCTGGTGATCGGTACCGTGCTGATGCCACTCTATTATCGTCTGAATCTGATCTCAATCTATTCTTATCTCGAACAGCGGTTTGGCTTTTGGTCTTACAAAACCGGTTCGGGCTTTTTCCTTTTATCGCGAACAATCGGTTCCGCGGTAAGGTTGTATGTTGCTGCCCAGGTTCTTCAGCTGGCGCTTTTCAAACCACTCGGTGTTCCATTTGAAGTCGCCGTCGCGATTACGATTTTTCTGATCTGGATCTACACTTTTAAAGGTGGGGTGAAAACGATTATCGTGACGGATACGCTTCAGACTTTTTTTCTGATCACGGCGGTTATCCTTACGATCGTTTTGGTTTCCAGGGAGCTGAACCTCAAAGGAATAGGAGATATTTGGTCCGCAGTAGATTCTAGTAAATATTCCCAAATCTTTTACTGGGATACCAACGATCCGAAGAACTTTTTCAAGCAATTTTTTGCAGGCGTATTTATCGCGATTGTTATGACTGGTCTGGATCAGGATCTGATGCAGAAAAACCTTACCTGCAAGAACATCGGCGAGGCGCAAAAAAACATGTTCTGGTTTACCGTGGTTTTGGTAATAGTTAATTTCCTGTTCCTCTCCCTGGGTGCATTACTTTACGTATATGCGGAAGCGCAAGGGATTCCGGTGACTGCGCGAACAGATGATTTCTATCCGATGCTCGCGCTGAACCATCTCGGTTTACTGGTTGGAATCACTTTCCTCCTTGGTATCACTGCTGCCACCTACGCCAGTTCCGATTCGGCCCTGACGGCATTAACCACCGCTTTTTGTATCGATTTCATGGAAATAGAAAAAAGACCGGAGGAAAAGAGGTCTTCGATCAAGTTCTGGGTCCATATCATGTTTTCGGTCATATTTTATCTGGTGATCCTGATTTTCAACCGATTGAACAGTAAGGAAGTCATCACTGCTGTTTTCGACCTGGCGGGCTATACATACGGCCCGCTGCTCGGACTTTTTGCGTTCGGGGCTTTCCTCAAAAGGCCAGTGAAAGATCGTTGGGTGCCGTTGGTTTGTATTCTCGCTCCGATATTGACATATATTATCAACGATCACTCCGCCGAATGGTTTAACGGGTACAAATTTGGCTTCGAAAGGCTCATCATTAATGGACTGATCACTTTCGTCGGCCTCTGGCTACTTTACGACAACAAAGGAAAAAGCAGGGAAGCCTTTATATCTGGAAAATAAGGCGGGTTTCTGCTAATAGTCTTATTGCCTTCTCCCGGTTACTTAATCTCTGCATATTCTTGATTATTTGCAAAATAATATTAACTTTATGATAATAATGTAGGAGTAGCGTGATCTGATGGATGTTAAATGAAAGATTGGGTTGAATCATTTTTTAACAATCTAAACTTTTAAAACATGAAAGCGCTGTCATTCATTTTATCGGGGTTTTTATTGTGCATTTCCTGCACTGACAAAGCCAAAGAAGAGGAAGCTGCCCGCGAAGCCAATCAGGAAAGGGATAAGAAAGCCATCACCGAAGTAATCGAAAACGAGACAAAATCCTTTTTTGCGAGAGACTATGATGCCTGGAAATCGAATTATGCACAAACCGACTATGCATTCCAGGCGTGGAGTAACGACGACGGTACCTTCGATTCAAATGTCGGGTGGGAGGACATTAACAAACAAATAGGCAAATATATTGCGGATAATCCCGAGCCGGTTTCCAGCCACCCTATTGTGGAACGAAAAAATATGAAATTCAAGTTTTTTGATGACGATGTGGCCTATCTGACCTGGGACCAGTTTAATAGTGACAAGCAGGAGAAAAACTTTCATCATAGTAAAGAGGTCAGATTGGTTGAAAAGATCGACGGACAGTGGAAAATCGTTTGTGTTTCAGCCTTTTGGGACTACAAACATCCAATCCCTGCGAGCCGGCTTCCGATGATCAAAAAGATTGCAAATGAAAGCAGGGGAAAAAATAAAATCTAGATTTGCTGTAACCTTTCGAAACGTTCGCTTTTAAATTGGCTGTTCGGTAACGAACAGCAGCAGGTAGGTTGAGACGTTTTATTTTAGCAGACAAAATTATTTTCAATTATTTGATAATCAGTAGTATATGTGGTGCCAAGTGTGAGCTTGGCACTGTGTTTTTAAATAGTGGCACATGCTTTTTTAGTTATAGGTCAACCATGCAGATGTATGGATCTAACTTTAAATAGCTATTAGCCATGAAAATTTCAATCGTTTCAAACCTGTTCTGCGCTGTTGCGCTTACTTTGTCACTTGCATCATTTACAACTGACAAAAAGAAAAACCTGGAAGGCAAGGAAGCCAATGCAATATCCTTTGATGCTGGTCTGTATAAAATCTCCAATACAAACAAGGTCAGATTAGCAGTCAACAAAGATCCGAACGACAGGATCAGGGTTGTGGTAAAAGATAAAGCCGGAAATGTCTATTACTCTGAAATTTTCGACGAAGTCAATTCCAAGTACCGCCGGGTATTTAACCTTGACGAAATGCGTGACGGAACTTACTTTTTCGAGCTGCGGAATAGGAAAAATAAGCTGGTGAAGGAATTGCAGATAGAAAGCAATGTCGAAAAGGAGATTTCCCTGCAGTAATTCAAGACCCACCATGAATGCAAAAATCCCGGCCTGTCCGGGATTTTTGTTATAATAACTCTTTCTCTGGATCCCAGAAGCGTTCTTTCCAGTTCTGAATTCTATGGTTCATAACCGTAATTCCTTCATGCTCCAGTTTTTCCTGCATGGACGTCGGTGTTTCGAAAAGGGCCCTGGCGGTAAGTTCGCCCTGGCTATTTACAACGCGGTGAGCGGGGATGTCCGATTGCGTGTAACTGTTGCCCATTGCCCAGCCCACTATTCTCGCGCCTCTTTTATTACCTAGATATTTGGCAATTGCACCATAGGAAGTAGCCCGGCCGGCCGGTACCTGACGCACTACATCATACACATCATTGAAAAAAGCATTACCCTTTTTCATTTGCTCTTGCTTGCTGACGTTCATCGATCTCTCGGCTTAGCTGACCGTACCATTCAGTCCCATATGCGCGGATCAGAGGTTCTTTCAAAAATTGGTAAACAGGTACGCCTAATTGTTTGCCGAAGTCACAAGCAGGACTGCAAATAGACCAGCGATCATAGTTAAGCGCATGAAATTCGTCGTACTTAGTGACTCTAATCGGATATAAGTGACAGGAAATCGGTTTTTTATAACCGATCTTACCATCCAGATAAGCAGCCTCAATACCACATTTCAATATACCTCTCTGATCATAAATAGCGTACGCACATTCTCGGCCGTTAATGATCGGAGTAACATGATCTCCATCCCAGTCTTTAGTAGAAGTACCCTGTTCGGCAATTGCTTTTTTACCTTCTTCAGAAAGATATGGTTCGACCATCGGATAAATTTCGCTTAGTACCGCCACTTCCTCTTCGTCAAGCGGAGCACCCGAATCTCCTTCTACACAGCAGGCACCTTTGCATTTGTCAAGGTTACAGACAAAGAGCTGGTCTTCAATATCGTCACTGATGCAGGTGTGGTCTATTAAAATCATATTCTTTTTGCTATTGCTGGGGTATTTTAAGCTTTTGTCCCACCATAACGCTGTTTCCCGACATATTGTTTAATCTCTTAATATCATCAACGTTGGTGCGGTAAGTTTGAGCGATCCGGAACAGCGTCTCGCCGGCCATCACTGTGTGTGTCTGAGCAGCTCCACCAATATTTTGGTTGATGCGATCGTCTGCCGCAGCATTACCTGCTTCGCGTTTCACTCTCAATCTCTGGCCGGATTTTAATCTGTCAGAGTCGTCCAGATTATTCAATTCCAGGAGTTCTTTGATAGAAAGGCCATATGCTTTGGAAATGCTGTAATATGTTTGGCCGCCCTCGACCATATGAAATTCGCTTTCGGGATTTGCAGAACGTCTCGTTTCCTCTTTGATTTCCTCGGGAGTCCTGAAAGATTCGGCAGGTGCAGTGCGGGTTACAGCTATTTTTTCCGGAACAGCTTTTGTTGCCACGGGCTCTGCGCTAGCAACCGTTTCTTTACCCGTTTTGCTCACAATCAGTTTTTGCCCTGCACTGAGGCGGGTTCTGCTGCTGATATTGTTCAGTTCCAATAGCTCATGCAATGAAAGGTTGTATTTGCCTGCGATACCGAAATAGGTATCTCCCGAAACGACAGTATGCGTCCTGGCTTCTGCACCGGATCGGGCTGCATCTCTGGAAGCGCTTTCCTTCGCGGCGCGTTCTTCGGCAGCGGCCTTCTGACGGGCATATACGGAGGTTGAAGCGGTGCTCCGGGTTTCATTCGGGGTAATCACTTTGGAAGGTGAACCGGCTTTTGCAACGGGGCGCTCTTCCTCTGCAGCTTTGAAAGATCCATCTGCACCGTCTTGAGTAATGATCACAACTCGTTCATCATTTTCCTGCATGGCCGGTTTTTTCGCGGCATCGACGGATTCAGTGGTCGCAACAGCCGGGGCTGTCGCGGCGGGTGCAGGTTTGGAGGTTATCGGCTCAGCTGCTCTGGTTTCAGTAGGAGCAGGTACGTCTGTTTTTTCGACGAGCACAGGTGTATACTTTTTCCGGCCGGACGGTTTTTCGGGAATTGTATTGGCTGCCGTTGCTGGTGCTTTTTCAGTTACAACCGCAATTACAGAGTCTTTCTTGGCCGGAGGAGTTGCCTGCGGCGGCGCAATGATCTCGATCGGTTGTTTTCTAGGACGTTTCTTGGTGAGGAACAATACCTGCCCGGTTTCAATAGGGTAGTTGCGGCTGGTAGTGCGGTTGTATTTCAAGAGATTTACCAGACGTACGCCGTACTGCTGGGATACGCTGTGCCAGGTATCTCCCGGCCGGGCTGTATGGAAGGGCGTCGACGCTTTTTTATGCTTGCGTGCGAGGTAGTAAACTTTTCCGGGAATAAGCGGCATCTCAGCCTGCATATCGTTGTACCGCATGAACTTAGGCATTTTTAGTCCACCGGATTTTGCAAGCGCTCTTGGCTTGGAGCCAGCAGAAGCCTCGATGCCTTTCAACCCATTAATTTCGTAAAAAGCAGGGTTTTGAGATGGTGGAGAGGTTCTTTTCAGGACCGGATAACCGGTGTCTTCATATACAGAAGCAACTGCGGTTTGCTGCGGAGGCAAAGATAATTTCTCCCGAACAGCAGCCACCTGTGCAACCGGTACAGGGATAGTGAGAAGATATTCACGGTCTGAAGGTATTTCACCATCAACCAGCCACCTGTTATAATTCTTGAGCTCTGCAGAAGCAATACCCAGGGAGCCTGCGACTTCGTCAAGCGTTTTGCCTTTACCGAAGTCCGATTCCATCAGTATAAATGTATTCGGAGATTTGTAGCGCTCTATGCCTGCTTCCAACGCAATTTTATGCGCAAAAAAACGGAGCATATAACGATCTGTCTTCGATGTCAGCGTCACTTCTCTGGCATAAGCCCAGCTTGCGGGAATGATCTTCTTTACACCGCCGGCACCCTGATAATAGGAGTAAAGCGTAGTAACCCAGTTGTTGAACTGCTGATTATTCTTTTTAAGGTACCAGGCCGCTGCGTGCGTGGATGCGCTGATATTTTTTCGCTCGTCGATCGTATCGTCAACTCTTAGGTTCAGCTCGCGGGCGGTTTCCGGTTTGAACTGCCAGTAGCCGACTGCATTCGAAGTAGATACGACATCCGGGCGGAAAGAGCTTTCCTGGACTGCAAGGTATTTGAAATCAATAGGTACCTCTTCGTCCATTAATATCCCTTCCACAATCGGGAAATAAAGTATTGCCCGGTCCATTTTTTCCTCCCAAAACTTTTTATTGCCCATCAGGCTCTTAACATCTTCTTCGATGAGATTTTGCGCATTTCTGTCGAATTTGACGGTTATTCCGCCAAAAGAGACACTGGTTGGAATTTCCGGTATGCCCTGGGCAAAAACTACATTTGTCGCAGTTAGCGACAGAAGCAACGCGATTGTTAGGTACTTGATGTTGTTAATGAAAGTTCTGGCCATAAATAATTGGTAAGTGGCTTACTGGTGTGCTTAAATTTTCTGAAGTATCATTAATCCGTCCCGGATTGGGAGCAGAACATTAGAAACGCGGCTGTCTTCCTGGACCATTTTGTTAAAGTCCAGTAAGGCCTGGGTGTCTTTGTCTATCTTAACGCCCGGCTGAATTACTTTGCCGCTCCAAAGTACATTGTCGGCGATGATAAAACCGCCGCTTCTGACCTTTTCAAGACAAAGATTAAAATAAGATGAATAGTTAATTTTATCCGCATCAATGAAAACGAGGTCAAAGGTTTCTTGAAGCTCCGGCACAATGTCCATAGCATTCCCGATGATATATTTGATGGAGGCGGAGAAAGCGGTGCTGTTAAAGAAATTGCGGGTAAAGGTTTCGAGCTCTTCGTTGATATCAATAGTGATGATTTTGCCCGCAGGCCTTAATCCTTCACACAGACACAAAGCAGAGTATCCGGTATAAGTGCCTATTTCCAATATCCGGTCGGGCCTGATCATTCTGGAAATCATGGATAAAAACCGGCCCTGTAAATGTCCTGAGAGCATGCGAGGGTTGAGAATGTTGGCGTGGGTCTCGCGATTCAAAGACCTCAGCAATTCACTCTCATTTTCCGTATGCAGCACGGAATACTCCTCTATTTCCTCTGCCAAAAACTTCATTTATATCGTCCGGACAAAAGCAATACCGGCTTTTCAGCCGTTTGCGATAATGCGTTCAAGATAGGTACCATATCCACTTTTAACGAGTGGCTTGGCGATTTCATGTAATTGCTCTGCATTAATAAAGCCCATTCTGTAAGCGATCTCCTCAATGCAACCCACCTTTAAGCCCTGACGCTCCTCAATAACCTGGACAAACTGCCCGGCCTGCATCAAGGACTGGAAAGTACCAGTATCGAGCCAGGCGGTTCCTCTGTTGAGTACACCTACTTTTAATTTGCCACGTTCAAGGTATACCCGGTTAACGTCTGTAATTTCAAGTTCTCCGCGCGGGGAAGGTGGTATTGTTTTCGCAATCTCTACGACATCATTATCGTAAAAGTATAAACCCGGTACTGCGTAGTTTGATTTGGGCGTAACAGGTTTTTCCTCGATCGACAGCACATTATTTGATTTGTCAAATTCCACAACGCCATAACGTTCCGGGTCATGTACCTGATATGCGAAAATCACACCGCCATCAGGATCGTTGTTGGATTGCAGCAAATGAGATAGTCCTGAACCGTAGAAAATGTTATCTCCTAATATCAGTGCAACTTTATCATCCCCTATAAACTCTTCCCCGATAATAAACGCCTGTGCAAGTCCGTCCGGGCTTGGCTGTACGGCATAGGTGAACTCGCATCCCAGCCTGCTTCCGTCGCCCAGCAACTTTTCGAAATGCGGCAGATCGTGCGGTGTTGAAATGATTAGTATTTCCCGTATTCCCGCCAGCATTAAGATGGAGAGGGGGTAGTAAATCATCGGCTTGTCGTAAACAGGCATAAGCTGTTTGCTCACCGCCAGTGTCAATGGATGCAATCTTGTTCCGGAACCGCCGGCCAATATAATGCCTTTCATAAATTTTAATTCTTTGTGGAACGATGAATATCTTCCTTTGGACTATCTGTCCGAATACATTTCGCTGTAATATTTCTGATATGAGCCCGAAGTTACATTATTCAGCCATTCCTCATTCTGAAGATACCAGTCTACCGTTCTCTCCAGACCTTCGGCAAATTGAAGTGAGGGTTTCCAACCCAGCTCGTTCGAGAGCTTCGTTGCGTCGATCGCATAACGCAGGTCGTGACCGGCACGATCGGTAACGTAGGTGATCTGCTTTTCTGTCTCTCCCGCCTCACGGCCCAGTTTTTTGTCCATAATAGCGCACAGCAGCAGTACAAGATCAATGTTTTTCCATTCGTTGTGCCCGCCGATGTTATAGGTTTCGCCATTCAGGCCATCATGAAAAATTACATCGATCGCTCTTGCGTGATCTTCTACAAAAAGCCAGTCCCGGATATTTTCCCCTTTTCCATATACCGGAAGCGGTTTTTTCTGAATGATATTGTGGATCATCAGCGGTATCAGCTTTTCCGGGAAATGGTTCGGTCCGTAATTATTGGAGCAATTCGAAATGACAACAGGAAGCTTGTAAGTGTTATGGTAAGCCCTCACAAAATGGTCCGACGACGCTTTGGAAGCCGAATAAGGCGACCGCGGGTCGTAACTGGTTGTTTCAACAAAGAAAGTGCCAGGATCATGCAGTTCGCCGTAGACTTCATCCGTCGATACGTGGTAGAAGCGGTGGTTGGCGAGGTCATCCTTCCATGCTTTTTTTGCAGAGTTCAGCAGATTTACAGTTCCAACCACATTGGTCATCACAAATGACATCGGGTCAGAAATCGACCTGTCTACGTGACTTTCAGCAGCCAGATGTATCACGCCGTAAAAGTCATTTTCGCTAAAAAGCTTTTCAATGAAATCGGCGTCGACAATATCTCCTTTTACAAATGTATAATTAGGTGCATTCTCAATATCGCGGAGGTTTTCAAGGTTTCCTGCGTATGTCAGCGCATCCAGATTGAATATATGATAATCCGGATGTGAAGTTACAAAGCGGCGTACAACGTGAGAGCCGATAAAACCGGCACCACCTGTGATCAAGATCTTTTTCATTTATTCAGCTGTTATTTTTAATTGCCAGTTCCAGGCGTCGCGAAGTGCTTCGGCCATGGTTTTCTCGGCACGCCATTTCATCACATTATTTACTTTATCCGACTGAGCGTAAATTTTCTCAATATCCCCCTCACGGCGCGGCCCGATCGTATAGTTTAGTTTTAGGCCGTTTACCTGCTCGAAAGTGTTGATCAATTCCAATACCGTATACCCTTCGCCTGTTCCTACATTGAAAACATCGTAGTAATCAGGGCTTTCTGAATTCAGGAGCTCCAGCGCTTTTACGTGCGCTTTTGCAAGATCAACCACGTGGATGAAATCGCGGATACAGGTACCATCGGAGGTGTCGTAGTCGCTCCCGAAAACGGTGAGGGATTTGCGGAGGCCTGCGGCTGTTTGGGTAATAAAAGGTACCAGGTTACTTGGCACGCCGTTGGGAAGCTCCCCGATAAGTGAAGATTCGTGGGCTCCGATCGGATTAAAGTAACGGAGGGATATTGCCTTTACGCCAGGCTTTGCATATATGAAGTCGCGGATAATATCTTCACCGATTGCCTTGGTATTTCCGTAAGGCGAATTGGCCGGTTTTCGTGGGGTAGATTCAGTAACCGGAATTGCGTCGGGCTGGCCGTAAACTGTACAGGAAGAAGAGAATACGAAATTTGGTACATTAAATTCCGCCATTGCCCTTAACAGGACCATTAAAGATATCAGGTTGTTTTCGTAGTAATTAAGCGGCTTTTCTACCGATTCCCCCACTGCTTTATAAGCTGCAAAATGGATTACTCCGTCAAAACGCTCCTTTGCAAACAGCTCGCGTATTTTCTCTGAATCATTACAGTCAATCTCATAAAAAGGAAAATCCTTGCCGGAAATTTGCTTTATACCTTCGAGAACATCCCGATTTGAATTGTACAGATTATCTATGATGACGGGTTCAAACCCTGCTTTGTCCAATTCAACAACAGTGTGGGAGCCTATGAACCCGGCTCCTCCGGTAACAAGAATCTTCATGCCCAAAATCTCAATTTTTAAAGAATATCGTGAACTAAATGCCTGCCCAAATGCCTCAAATTATGCAATACAAAGGAATTTAGGATATGATAACTATCAAGAATGACTGTAAGGGGGCGTAATTTTTTCCCGGGCAAAAGTAGAAAATTTGACTTCCATAAAAAAAAAATGTTTTTATTTATCCGTTGGTAGTAAAATGCAGATTTTGAGGAAAATGAACAAGAAAGAAATCAAAGCACTGATATCCTTGCTTGATGATGAAGATCATGAAGTGAGTCAGCACGTTGAGGAAAAAATTCTGTCATTGGGGGGGAATGTTATACCTTTTTTGGAGAATGAGTGGGAGGAAAGCTTCAATCCCATTGTGCAGCGGAAAATAGAAGAACTGATCCACGAGCTGCAGCTCAGCATCATGATTGAACGGTTACAGGCCTGGAAAAACGGCGGTGCGCTCGATCTCCTGGAAGGAATGTGGATCATCGCAACTTACCACTATCCCGACCTGTCTATCGAAAAGCTGAAAGCCACAATCGAACAGCTTTATTACGATATCTGGATACAGTTTCAGGAGGAGATGAATGCGGTAGATCAGATCAAACGAATTAATAGTCTGTTTTTTGGGACGATGAATTTTGCGGCTAACACCAAAAATTTTCATTCTCCTTCCAATTCGATGATCAATGTGGTTCTGGAAAGCCGGCGTGGTAACCCGATCACACTTTGCGTGATCTATTTGCTGGTCGCAAGAAAATTGGGATTGCCTGTTTACGGGGTAAATCTTCCTAATCTTTTCGTCCTCACTTATAAAAATGACAATACCCAGTTTTACATCAATGTATTCAACAGGGGTATCATTTTTTCAAAAACGGATATCGACCATTATATCGCGCAACTCAATATTAAATCGAAGGAGATATTTTATCAGCCCTGCACCAACCTTGAAATCGTGCAGCGCGTACTTCGCAATCTGATTTTGTCTTACGAAAAAACGAGTGAGCAGGACAAGATCAGGGAGATCGAGAAGATCCTGAAATCTACGCTCGATGATATGGAGGATAACTAAGTCACAGGGCGATGGCGAGGCAATGCCCGTCAAACCATCTGACATGGATATTTGAGTCGAGAATTAGATCTTCATCTGTGAGTTTCCCGCTCACCATTTCGTTTTCGGCCGGGAAAGGAAATATGAAAATAGATTCTTTGAAGCTGATCTTTTTTTTGCCGTACATTTTATAAAGCGCCTCTTTGGCACACCAGTACACGCTCAGGCGCGAAAGCTCGTTATCAGCGTGTTCAAACTCGCTGACAGAAAGGTATTTATTTGCAGTGCGCTGCAGTTTGGGATCACTTTTTTCCATATCAATTCCTACTGCAGCGACTGGATTGATAGCCACGGCTACATATTCAAATGTGTGCGTGATAGAAATGTGTGAATCGTTGTTTACCAGAAAAGCCTTTCCATGCTGGTCTTTGTGCAAACCCGCATAAGCAATTCCAAATTGCTCGACGAGCGTTTTAATGAGCATTCTGCTGGCCAGCCACTCGCGGATTTTCTGTGGGTGGGAGATGTTGTTCAACTCTTCGGCATTGAACCCGCCGCCAAGGTTTTCACGAAGCTCCGATTCCGTTTCGGTCAGTTTCCATAATAGCAGGGTGCAAGTTTCCCCGATCCTTTCGGAATGAACGAGCGGCATAGTTATTCTGTTTAAATCGGAATGGAGCTGGTTTTTAGCTGGTAGCTATTGGCATTTAGCTTTTAGCTATTGGCTTTTAGTTTAGCTCCATTAGTTATTGGATGGAAATGGTTACAGCTTGAATTGCAAAATAAAGGCTTAATTCTTAAAATAAATTCATGAAGTCAGGCTTCTGCTCTTTCCGAGTTACTTGAAACCCGGAGTTAATTCCAACAACTAATACCTAAAAGCTAAAAGCTAAAAGCTCATAACAATGAACATTCGCAAAATAGATACTTTTTCCGGTCATAGGGACAGTGTTTATACAATTATTTCAGATCATACTACTCACGGATTCTACTCTGCGGGCGGGGACGGGTTTGTAATTCAATGGGACTTAAATAAGCCGGATCTCGGAAAACTGGTAGCCAGGGCCGGGGCTTCGGTATACGCGCTTGCGCTGAACCCTGCAGATAAGTCGCTGTGGATCGGGCAGAACTATGAGGGGATACAGGTCCTGGATACGGTCAATAATAAGATCGAAAAAACATCGAAAATTACCGCTGCGGCGATATTTGATATTAAGATATCAGATAACAATGCATTGATCGCATTAGGCGACGGCGTGATCGTCGTGATGGATCTTGTTACCTTTTCAATTCGTAAGCATATTAAGGTTGCCGCCAAAAGTGTCCGCTCGATCGCGATTAATCCAGTCACCAATGAATTCGCTGCAGGCGACAGCGATTCCAACGTTCATATTTTCGATCTGGATGGATTTACTTTAAAAAAAACGATCACTTCACATGCTAACTCCGTCTTTTCCGTTAAGTATTCACCGGACTACAATCACCTGTTCACAACCGGCCGCGATGCGCACTTGAAAATCTGGGATGTAAATGATGCTTATGGGATCGTGACCGACATCCCCGCGCACATGTATGCGATCAACGACATCGCATTCAGTCCCGACCGGAAATTTTTTGCCACTTGCAGCATGGATAAGTCGGTGAAAGTCTGGGATGCTGCAACGTTCAGACTGAAAAAAATCATCGACCGGGCGCGTCACGCCGGACATGGAACTTCGGTCAATAAACTCCTCTGGACAACCTTTGAAAATCAATTAATATCATGCAGCGACGACCGTATGATTTCGGTCTGGGAAGTAGCAGAATAGCATACTTATAATATGGTATTATTGGTAAATACTTTGAAAAATGACGCATATATCTTTAACTTACACGACTGTTTTTATCTAAGTAACATACTTTGAATGCATCATGAAAATATCCGCGATAGAGATACGCAAGCATACTTTTGAGAAGATTTTCAGAGGTTACGACCCGGACGAAGTTGATGCTTTTCTGAACTCATTGTCTCAGGAATGGGAGCGGTTTTCCAGCGAAAATAGTCTGCTGAAAATGCAGCTTGAATATGCTGAAAAAGAACTTAGTAAGCTTAAAGACATTGAATCAACGCTATTCCGCACATTAAAAGCTGCCGAGGATACCAGTAAGCTTATCGAGAAAGAAGCCAACGAACTCGCAGAAAAACGCATTGAAGAATCGAAAACGACGGCTAATGATCTGGTAACGGAGGCCGAGGCAAGAACCAACCAGATTATACGCGAAACAGAGGATAAATTACGCGAATTCAAGGAGGAGTTTGCATCGGAAGTCAAAAGACAGGAGCGCGACTTTAAAGCCATTGAAAACTTCAGGGATAACCTGGTTGTACAGCTGACTTCGCTGGCTAATAATACGATAGATACAGTGGAGCGTTTTGAACAGAAATACGATAAGGAATCTGTTTTGAACAAGATGGAGGAAATCAAACAACATATTTCCGAAATTGCTATTCCTCAAAAAGGGATTTACCAGGCTCCGCCTAAACCCGTTGAAATGGAAGTCGATCAGGAAGAGGATCACACCGAAGAAGAGGTGAGCGTGATCATGCAGGACGACAAGCCGGATGTTGTGTTTGAGGTAACCCAAGAGCCTGAGGCGGTGGCCAGCGAGCCCGAACCAGAGCCTGTTGCAGCGGTTGAAGATGAAGAAAACGACGTGGTTCCGGCCGCAGATTTTGAGGAAGAAGAATTGAATGCAATTGAGGAGCCCGAACCGGTTAGAGAAGAAGTAGCGTATAACAGACCGAGGGAAACTGCGCGGAGTGCGGCCGATGAGGCGAACGAGGCGCTCGCTGAAATGCATAAGTCAGCAGAAAGAGCGAGGGATACCTCTCCGGCAATTAACAGACCGCGTGAAACTAATCAGCCTAAGAAGACAGGCGGCGGCTCATTCTTCGATCAAATCTAATCCACCTTGGGAACAATCAGCCTGGAAGGACTTGAATTTTTTGCTTACCACGGATATTATCCCGAGGAACAAAGGATTGGCAATAAATATGCGCTCGACATCACGATCACTACCGATTTCTTTAAGGCGGCGCAGGAAGACAAGTTAAGCGAAACGGTGAATTACGAGACAATTTACCAGATCGCCTCGAAAGTAATGAAAGAGCCTGCCAAGTTACTGGAACACATCGGCTTCAATGTAATTGATAAAATAAGGGAGCATTACCCGCTGGTAGCGAATATCAAGGTCCGTGTTTCTAAGTTTAATCCGCCGGTAGGTGGGGTTTGTACGAGGGCCACTATTACGATGGAAGGCTAATTTTGATAAAAAGAGAAACGCGGCTTTCGGCCGCGTTTCTCTTTTTATCGATTGTTAGTATTCGTGCGGAAGCGTCACATTTATCCGCTCGTTCCACGGCAGTCCATGCTGGTTAAGCAGGTCCATGAACGGATCGGGGTTGAGTTCTTCTACATTATAGACACCCGGTTTCATCCATTCTTCATTGGTCAGCATCAGCATGGCTCCGATCATTGCTGGAACTCCGGTTGTATAACTCACAGCCTGTGCACGCACTTCGCGGTAGCATTCAGCATGGTCGCAGTTGTTCCAGACATAATATGTTTTTTCTTCGCCGTTTTCAATTCCCTTGATCTGGCAGCCAATTGAAGTCTGGCCCGAATAATTTTCGCCCAAAGAATCAGGAGCCGGCAATACTGCTTTCAGAAATTCAAGCGGCACGATGTCCATTCCCTGGAATTTGATCGGCTTAATGCTCGTCATTCCTACATTTTCAAGCACATTTAAATGCGTGATGTAAGCTTGTCCGAAAGTCATCCAGAAACGTGCACGTTTAAGGGTAGGAAAGTTTTTTACCAGGGATTCCAGTTCTTCATGGTAAAGCACGTAGCTTTCTTTCGGCCCGATTCCGGGATATTCGATGGGCTTGTGAATAGACATCGCAGGGATCTCAACCCACTCGCCGTTTTCCCAGTAACGCCCCGGCTGAGTGATTTCCCGGATATTGATCTCCGGATTGAAGTTCGTAGCAAATGCTTTTCCGTGGTCGCCTGCGTTGCAATCGATAATATCCAGGTAATGCATTTCATCAAAGTGGTGCTTGTTGGCATAAGCGGTAAAAACCTGCGTCACACCCGGATCGAAGCCGCAACCCAAAACGGCCATTAAACCCGCTTCTTTAAATCTTTCCTGATAAGCCCACTGCCAGCTGTATTCAAATTTGGCAACGTCTTTGGGCTCATAATTGGCTGTATCCAGGTAATGTACGCCGGTTGCCAGACAAGCTTCCATGATCGTCAGATCCTGGTAGGGCAAAGCTACATTGATCAATAGCTTGGGCTGAAAGCGTTTAATCAACAGCACGGTTTCGGCGACGATATCGGCGTCAACCTGCGCAGTCTCAATGGTTACGCCGTGCATTTCCTGGATCTCGGCGGCAATTTTATCGCATTTCGCTTTTGTGCGGCTGGCCAGTAAAATCTCAGTGAAAACCTGGCTGTTCATTGCACATTTGTGCGCTACCACGCTTCCTACACCTCCCGCACCAATTATTAGGACTTTGGACATTTCTATATTTTTAAATTTCCGGCAAAGATAAAATGACAGGCCAGTTTTTCAACTTATTTACCGTTAACCAGCTTCATTACTTTTCCGTCACTGTGATTCAAAAAGTATACCTCCCCGTTTAAATCCTGACCAAAGGAAGAGATTGAACCCTGGTTTTCAAGAATCAAGGTATTTTCCTTTTTCTTATCACCTTCCAATGCAAGTGCCCAGATTTTGCCGCTCACATAGTCGCCGTAAATATATTTACCCGCCAGACTCGCAATAGCTTTCCCGCGGTACACATAACCACCTGTAATAGAGCGGTCGCCGTTGCCCTGTACATAATCATGGATCGGCTCGATCAGGTTTTCGCCTGCACAGTTGGAGGCTGGATTGAAGCAATCGGTACCTTCTTTCAGCCGCCAGCCGTAGTTACCGCCTTTGACGATAATATCAATTTCCTCCCTTTCATTTTGACCCACATCGCCGGCAAACAATCTCGTGTTTTCCATATCAAAACTGATCCGCCATGGATTTCGCAGTCCGTAAGCGTAGATTTCAGGAAGCGCGTTCTGAGCATTTGAAACGAAAGGATTATCAGCAGGAATGCCATAATTTCCTTTGGTAGTGGCATTTACATCTACCCGCAATATTTTACCCAAAAGGCTTTGAAGGTTTTGCGCGTTATTCTGCGGATCGCCGCCGCTGCCGCCGTCACCAGTTGCAATATAGAGCAGACCATCTTTGCCAAACTGCATCGAACCGCCATTGTGATTGCTGTAAGGCTGGTTAAAAGTAAATAATACTACTTCGCTGGCGGGGTCAGCCAGGTTGTTGGTCGGGTTCGCTTTGTACCGGGCGATTACGGTTTTCAATGGATTGCCGGCAGTATAATTGACGAACACGAAACCATTCGTTTTATAATTCGGGTGAAAAGCTAGGCCAAGCAAGCCACGCTCGCCGCCGGAAGTTACTTTGCTCGTGATATCCAGAAAAACGGGTGCGCTGGAAGCATTTGAGGTGTTCTCAAAAGTCCGGATCGTGCCCTCCTGTTCAATCACATAAAAGTGCGAGCTGTCGCCGGGAGCCTGCACGAGTTCGACGGGAGAATCAAATTTGAGAGAAGGAAATGCTTCGGCTGAGGTAATACCGTCGACAGGTATCTCGGGAACTTCGGGTATATCAGTGTCTTTAGAAGAGCACGCAAGAATGAGAAAAGCCAGCGAGAAGCCGTAGGTGAATTGAAGTTTCATAGTTCGTGACGTTGAAGTTTGTTAAGTCAACGTCACGATGAATGCTTTTGTTTTTAAAAACCGCTTTAAATCAAATGCTTCCAGATTATATCGTACACATCAACCGCCTCTATTTCAGTTTTTTCAAGTGGCGAGTCGGTCACGCAGATCGGGAAATATTCTTTCGGAACATTGGGGCTACCGTGCGAGCCTTTTACCAATGTAGCATCAAGTGGAATTACATCCATTAAATATCTGAAACCCATCAGTTTACGCGCCAATTTATATCCTGCGCGCAGCTTGATCAATGGATTTTTCGGGTCCATAAACATCTCAACCGGATCGTAGCCCGGCTTTCTGTGAATATCTACCAGATGTGCGTAATCCGGTGCCTTGGCGTCATCGAGCCAGTAGTAATAGGTAAACCAGCTGTCGGGCCTTGCGACCAATACCAGATCTCCGGCTCGCTCGTGATCGATGTGATATGCTTTTTGCTGCTCCCGGTCCAATACCAGATCTATGCCGGGCGTCTGGCGCAACACCTGGGTAATGCGTTCCTTCACAGATTCGTCATTAAAATAAACGTGCGCAATCTGGTGATCCGCAGTGGCGAATGCTTTTGAAATACCCGCATCCAGCAACTCGTACCACCTTTCAGTCCGCACAGAAATCACACCTTCGTTGCGCAGAATTCTGTTAATATGAATCGGGTTACTAACGGGGTTAATGCCGTATTCAGAAAGTAAAATCACCTTCGCATTCCTCGATTCGTAAAACGTAACCAGTTCTTCCACAACGGTATCGATCTCGCCGAGCTCTTTACTGATTTTTGAAAAATCAGGGCCGAACTTTTGGAGGCAATAGTCTAAATGCGGGAGGTATATGAGTGTAAGTGTGGGATTATGCTTCCGCTCCACCCACATCGAAGAGTCGGCGATCCATTTGGTGGATTTAATATTTGCATTCGGTCCCCAAAAATTGAATAGCGGGAACTGACCAAGTTCTTTTTGCAGTTCGTCGCGCATTTCTGGCGGATATGCGTAACAGTCGGGCGCTTTTACTCCATCGGCATGGTACTGCGGGCGCGGGGTTACGGAAAAGTCAGCGGTTGAATACATATTGTACCACCAGAACATTTTAGCGCAGGTGAAATTTGGGTCTAGCTTTTTCGCCGCGTCCCAAATTTTTTCACCTTTTACCAGCTTGTTGGATTGTTTCCAGAATTTGATCTCTGAATCTTCGCGATCGTACCAGCCGTTACCTACAATTCCGTTTTCAGCCGGCCACTTTCCCGTAATGTACGTACTCTGGGAAGTAGTGGTTACGGCGGGTAAAACGGGCTTAATGGGTGTCAGCGCGCGTTTTTTAACGTATTTGGAAAGAAATGGCGTATGTTCTCCGATCAGATTGACACTCAGCCCGACTATATCTATGACTACTGTTTTATTCATAACTTAAAATTTTCTTCACCCATTCCAGCTCCCGCACAATAGACTCGCCGATGGGTTTCTGCATATCTTCCGGTAAAACGCCCCAGGTGTAGGTTTCAACCTCCATATAACTCGAAAACTGGTTTTCCCGGTGGATGTTGAGGGTTTTGATGATATCGGACTGAGTCGATTCCAGCACGCCGTAATTATTTACAAAAAGCGGAACGTGAAAATGCACGCGCCATTCCTGCTGGTTTTCATCCCAGGCTGCAAGTGCCTCTTTGAGGTCAGGATAGTGATTTTTTGTATGATCGGCATTCCGCGAAACCACCTGGTGCAGATACACCGGCTCGTCAAAAGTCTCGATCGCTTTCAGTTTGATACCAGCGTCACTATTGAAATTGACCTTCAAGGCAGAACTTACCTGAATGCGGCCGACTTTGATACCTACCTTATTCAGCGAATCCAATATCTCCTGCGGGTCTTCGTAGCCGACAGCCGCGTGACAAATGTCATAGCAAAGCTGAATGTGTCGCAAAATTGCGTCGGTAGCTTGCTGGTCCGTATAACCATATTTTGCGCCGAGGTATTCTTCGCCTCTGAGGATTAAAGTTTCTTTATACCATTTTACAAAATCACTGGTATTATCCAGTATTCCGTCCGGCTCCGGCTCAATATCCAGGTGCAGGTATTTCCCTGTTTCCTTTTCGATACTGATCAGTTTATCAAGCAGTTCCAGAATATGCGAAGTGGCGCGCTCGGTTGCTTTTTCCTTGTCGCCTTCGGTTTCCCACCAAAAACGGTAAGAGAGAGGGGGAGTCGAAACTCCTCCGTGCATGCCGTCGGGCAATAGTTGAGCGAGTATCTCAAATAATCTGATTGTATATTCAAGCCGGTCGATCGTAGTCCAATCCGGCGCGTGTACATCGTCTTTTACGACCACATTGTGAAACCCGCCGTAAGGAAATCCATTGATCACGAATACATATATATCGTTTTCAGCAAGCCAGCTTTTGAATACAGCCAAAACCGCGGGTTTACTCAGCTCAATGGAGGCTTCGTTTGCTACCCTTAATCCAAGGCCAAAAGGTTGGTCGGGTGAAAGTTGTTGTTTTATAAATGGCAGGTTTTCACGCAACGACTGAAAGTGGTCGGCCCATTTTTCGCCGGGGTGGATATTACTGCAATAGGTCAGGTGTCCGTAAGGAGTGATCATTATGCGTGGATGATTTTTGAGCTTTCCAGATAATCAACAGATTGTGCGATAATATCGGCGTCGAGCTCGTGTACTTCCACGCCTTTTCCGATTTTTTCCAGCAGCATAATTGTCAACCTGCCGCCCAGGTGCTCTCTGAATTCATGTAAACCATTACGGAGGTTGATCTTATCGTTTTCTGCCAGCTTGCTGTGATATAAGTCAAACCCAAGCTTAGTCAGAACGTCCAGAATACGAGTGAGATCATCTTCCGGCAGCTTGCCGATTTTGACCGCATACACACAGTCCAGGGCAATACCAATAGCAACTGCTTCTCCGTGACGAACTTGAAAATCAGTCAGATATTCCAGTTTGTGCGCCGCCCAGTGCCCAAAATCCAGTGGCCGTGAAGAGCCGAATTCAAACGGATCGCCGCCGGCAATATGGTCTGTGTGCATTTCTGCGCAGCGGTGGATCAGGTAGGCCATCGCTTCTTCATCGCGGCCCGCCAGTGCATCTGCGTGCGCCTCGATCCATTCAAAAAATGCAGTATCCTTGATCAATGCGACTTTGATAGCTTCGGCCAATCCGCCGCGCCAGTCACGGTCGTCGAGTGTTCTTAAAAATGTTAAGTCATTAAATACAGCCACTGGCGGTGCGAACGTGCCAAGGAAATTTTTCTTTCCCTTAAAATTGATACTGTTCTTAACACCAACCCCTGAATCATTTTGGGCCAGTACGGTAGTTGGAATGCGGATCAGCTTGATACCTCTGTGCGAAACCGCGGCTGCGTAACCGACCAGATCCAGCACAGCGCCACCGCCAATCGCGATGATAAATGAATGCCGGTCGATACCGTGTACGTCAACGGCACTTACGAGACGCTCGAACAGGGCAGGGTCGTTTTTACAAGCCTCGCCGCCGGGTACTGTGATGATTTCAGCCGCGAGCTGAATATGCGGTACCGATTGCGCAAAGTACGCGCTGATTTCACCGGAAAGTGACGGATGGAATTTGGCAAAACCTTCGTCTACGATTACCAGCGCCCTCCTCTGAAAGCCCTGCTCGGTATATTGGTCAAAAAAATCTCTGAGTATTGTATTGGCAGGGTCAAATAAATGCTGCGTAAAGAACACAGCATAATTGTATTCTATTTTGAATTGCTGTTGTATGGTTTGCATCGAAAACGGCATGAAATGCAGAATAGGGTTATTTTTAATACTAAGTTACGGCGAAAACCTTCGCCAGCAGCATTGACAATGGTAACAGTGCCAGAACCGCGATTCCCAGCGGCAGTAACCCGAAGGCAACGCACCAGGAGGCATTCATTACGATCAGGGATATTACCCCGGCTTTAACTGCTTTCCCAATCAGCGGGCCGATTGGATTTTGCATGGCATTCCACAGCGGCCGGCCGATCAGCCAGGCGTGCAGCAAAACAAATGGAAGCGTAAATAAATGAGTTCCTTCCCGGCTCGAAATGGTCAGCTGTGCAGCCAGTACAATCGTGTAAAGCAATGCAGCAATGTATAAAGTGCGTTTTTTGCCGCCGTGCACTTCATCCTGACTGATCATTGTGATCGCAAAAATGTAGGCAATAGGCAGCAAAGCGATCCAGGCGTATTTTTCAAAGGATTCGGGCAAAACGCTCATGCCCAATATCAGATTACCGCCGCGGCACATACCCATCACGAGCGGACCAAAAAATCCGTGGTGTTTGGCAATACGATTATATAGTATCGTGAGCATCGCCACGATGATCGCGATCATGCCACTTTGGAAACTAAATAATGCCGCCGCCAGAATACCCAGAAACAGCAGCGAAATACCCAGTAAAGCTGCAGATCTTAAAGGTACCTTCCCGCTTGGAATAGGTCTCTCGGGCCGCTCGATACTATCCAGTTTTGCGTCGAAAACATCATTCATCACCACACCTCCACCGTAAAGTCCGAGCGTGGAAATGACCAGCCAGGCTGGTGAAAAGTCGGAAAATGTAAATTGTGCGATCGCCAGACCGGCCAGTATATCGGCGATGGCTGTCACGAGATTGGCAGGGCGGGTTAGCTGAAGATAAGGTTTGATGGTGCTCACTTTAACGGATCACTAGGGAGTCTTTAACAGGAGCTGGCTGCTGTCCGCCCCTCAAAATGCTGTTTCCGTGGAATTTCGCGCTCTGGTCAATTTCATAACCTCCTTCAAAATCGGTCACATCGATCTGGCCGCTTTTGCCAAATGCATCTATCGCATTCTGGTAAGTTACCAGCCGGATCGTTTCATCGGAAATTCCTTTCATCTTCATCAATGCAGCCGTTTTAGGAATTGCCAGCGGATCTGAAATACCCCAGTCGGCAGCCGAATTAATCATAATGCGTTCAGGCCCATATTGTTCCACTACCTTCACCATTCTTTCATTACCCATTTTTGTAAACGGATAAATCGTAAACGCTGCCCAGAAGCCTTTGTCCAGCACACTCTTCACGGTTTCTTCATTATTATGGTCCACAATCACCCACGAAGGGTCGATACCATGTTCAATCGCGATCGCCATACTGCGCTCTGTACCTTTCTTTTTGTCCCGGTGCGGTGTATGGATCTGGACCGGTAGCTTTGCTTCTTTGGCCAATTCCAGTTGTAGTCTGTAATATTTCTCCTCGGCGGGTGTCTGGTCGTCAAAACCAATTTCACCCACACCCACAACTCCTTCTTTGTATATATATAATGGTAAAATTTCCATTACCTGCTCAGCCAGCGGCTCATTATTGGCTTCCCGGGAGTTGAGGCCCATCGTGCAATAATGTTTGATACCAAACTGCGAAGAGCGGAACCTTTCCCAGCCTACCAGACTGCTGTAATAATCTTTGAAGCTGGAAAGTCCGGTACGCGGCTGGCCCACCCAAAAAGCAGGCTCGATCAGCGCCACAATGCCCGCCTGGTGCATTGCCTGGTAATCGTCGGTAGTGCGCGAAACCATGTGAATATGCGGATCGAAAAATCGCATTCCCTTGATCAGGTCTCGGTAATCGTTCCAGGCTATATCGCGGTGCGCAGCGGCGGTTTCTTCACTTTCTTCAAAGTGGGAAGGGTTTGGCGCGGTTTCGTTTGGGTTTAAGCACATAGTTTTAATTTTCAAGTTCGGCCCAGGTCAATGCGCCGGATTTTACCGATTTTTCAAGATCAGTATATTTTGCCAGAAGATATTTGGCATTACCAAGTGGAGATTCCGAACAAGCCAGCGCTGCTGCTTTCCGGTCTCCGTCATGCTCAGAATTAAACAAATATTGCATATCTGCGAGAATAGTTGGCGTCATAAACTTTCCGACCAGGCGCCAGACCTGCGGCGGAACGCTTCTGCCAGCGGCCCAGCGTTCATGCGCGAAATCCGACAATGTTATCGCCAGTCTTTCATTCGCACGGTTCTGCAGGCCGTCTATCAAATGAATCGGCTTATCATTGAAAATTGTCTTCAATACCATCTGATTCCAGGCGAGCTCGCTGAAATGTTTTTCAGGATAAGGATTATGCAGCGCAATTGCGTCAAAAACGAAACCCATATTGGAACGTACCGCGTCGGTAGCCCTGAAAAGCCATTGTTCCGGGTAGGAGAGTAGCGGCAATGCAGAATAGAGCGCCACAAGCTCGTTCATTTCCGCAGTATCAAAAAGCGTTTCCACATTTTTGACATATTCTTCCTTGCCGGAAGGATCCAGCTGCGTGATGAGCCAAACGCGGCTTAGTCGCACAAGCGACCAGTTTTCGACCGAAAATCCGGGCACCTCGGTATTCAGCGCCCACTTTTCCTCTTCGGAGGGCTGTATAATTTTTTTTGACAAAAACCTGGGAGCCGCCACAAATTCGGTCATCAGTTCCAGCGGCGCGGAGTTGCTTTTCTGCTGCAACCATTCAGATTCCGCAGCAGAAGTGTTCCGGCCGATGATTTCCCAAAGTTTATGTTTAATGAAGTCGGACATATTTTCAATATCAATCTGATTTGCCTGTCACAAGACGAAATCAGTCAGGTTTTTCGGGTTGTTCATTAATAATCTGTAATTCCCTTTATAAAGTTTCCACAACAACTATTATAACGCACTTGTGCTGCTATAAAGCTTATTTTAGGGGTTTTCAAATCTAATTTTAATCAAAAACTAATGTCAGCCTTACTCAGGACGGGAAACTCAAAAGTCAAATTCTTTAATCTCGGTATCATTTAGTAATCGCCGGGTAAGTTCATCGTGTTGTTTTTCTGCTCCCTGCAATGTCCAGCTACCGGTAATATTATCACCTGCGCGGCTTTGCTCTCCACGGAGTATTTTAAGGTTCAGTTCATCAAAAAGGTCTTCATACATTTTGAGCGATTTTCGGTGAAACGGGCAAACCAGCCTGTAATTCCGGATCTGACTTCTTTTTCGGATAAATTTTTGAAGCGGAGCCAGCATCACAAGCGACATACCGGAGATCGCAAAACAAAGGACGGTGATCTCATAAAACCCAGCCCCGATCCCCATTCCTATTGCCGCCGTAACCCACACGATCGCGGCAGTAGTAATACCGACGACCCGGTTATTTTCCCTGAAAATGATACCTGCCCCGATGAAGCCGATACCTGTTAGGATATTGGCCGCAATCCTGCCCGCATCCGCACTGATTTTGATCGACAATATTGTAAAAAGCGTTGAGCCGACCGCAATCAGGATCATCGTACGCAGCCCGGCTGACTTACTCCGGTATTCCCGCTCAGTACCTATAATAGCGCCGAGGAAAAAGGATAACAATAGCTTGAAAATATCTTCCTGAAGAAGCTGCATTTGGGATTATCATTTATAAATATAAAAAGCCGGGAAGAAGTTGAATCTCCCGGCTAATCAAACTATTGTTAGTTGTTAGTCAATTTGGCCAATGCTATTTATCAGTCTTTCAAGCTCCTTTGTCTCAATATTTTCTTTTTCTGACTTATCATATATTGAAAGGAGCACCGCAACTTCCTGCAATAGAAAAATGCAGGTAATGATTCTAGCACCGCCGC
The DNA here is from genome assembly GCF_008369915.1 of Dyadobacter sp. UC 10. Lineage (NCBI taxonomy): Bacteria > Pseudomonadati > Bacteroidota > Cytophagia > Cytophagales > Spirosomataceae > Dyadobacter > Dyadobacter aurulentus. Next base: position 3,784,749 of record NZ_VSRN01000001.1, read on the forward strand.
TTTTCCCTTTACCCTTGCTTTTAATCGAAAGGCGGATCTTGTAGCAATTCTTTCCGAGTGCCTTTCCCTGTTCAGGATTAATTGACAAACTGTTTCCCAGTGCTTCGATTTCTTCTCTTAATGAAGCATACTTCTTCGACAGTTTTTTCAGTTCTCGGATAAAATTTTCCGAGGCGACTACCTCAAAGCTCATTTAAAACTTCTTTTAACGGACGGGTTGCCAGCTTTCCCGATTTTAAAGCTATCAGATCATCTTTCAAATGATCCAATATCTCTGATTTTGAAGTTGCTTCGGACATCCCTTCATTTTGTAAAACGGATACGAGTTTCTTCTTTTCAACCTCCGGTAATTGCTTCACCAGGTCAACCAACTGATTGAATGACAATGGTATATTGAAATTGAGCGTTCTTTCCATAGTGATAATTTTTAATTGGAGTAACACTTTCGAACCATGTTATCCCTCACAGCAAACAAATTTACCAAAAACATGATCACATCAGCTATTCATAATTGCCTCAATCTCCTCCGCTTCAAGCGGGATGTCCGCCATCAGGTCAATATTGCCCGTTTCGGTGATCAGGATATTGTTTTCCAGGCGAATTCCTAAACCTTCTTCCCGAATGTAAATGCCCGGCTCGCAGGTGAATACCATTCCAGGTTCAAAGGGACGGTATTTGTTTCCGACGTCGTGAATATCCAGTCCCAGGAAATGCGAGGTGCCGTGGGGAAAGTATTTTTTGTAGGCCGGCGAGTCGGGATCCTGCTTTTCAATATCCGTTTTTGAAAGCAACTTCAAACCAATCAGCTCACTTTCCATGATCTTGCCTACTTCCTTGTGGTATTCGTCCCAGATGATGCCGGTTACCAGCATTTGCTTTGCGGATTTGAAGACACGCAGCACCGCATCGTAAACTTCCCTTTGCCTTTTCGTAAATCGTCCGTTCACAGGAATACTGCGACTCAGATCGGCGCCGTAATTGGCATATTCGGCTGCTACGTCGAGCAGGATGATGTCACCGTCTTTGCAGGGTTGATCATTTTGAATATAGTGTAAAACGCAGGCATTGGCCCCGGAGGCAATAATGGGTTGATAAGAAAAACCTTTGGAACGGTTGCGGACAAATTCGTGGATGAGCTCGGCTTCGATCTCAAATTCATGCACGCCCGGTTTTACAAATTTCAAAACACGCTCGAATCCTGATTTTGTGATCTCACACGCTTTTTTTAGCAGTTCGATTTCAACCGGATGCTTGATTGCGCGCAGCTGGTGCATGAGCGGTGCCAGTCGCAGCAAGGTATGCACCGGGTACCTATCTCTGAAATCACGTACAAAACGCGCTTCTCTGCTTTGCACCTGAGAATCGTTCCGGGTATGTTCGTTGGTATTGAGGTAAACATTTTCAGCTTCGAAAATGATATTGCCAAAAACGAGTTCAAACTGGTGCGTCCAGTAAATGGATTGAATGCCCGTCACTTCACGCGCCTGCTCCTTAGTCAGCTTTTCGCCTTCCCACACTGCGATCAGCTCGTTGGTTTCACGTAAAAAAAGCACTTCCCGCAACTTAGGGTCAGGATGATCAGGGAAAATAAGTAATATAGTTTCCTCCTGGTCAGCGCCGGTCAAATAGAATAAATCCGTGTTTTGCTTAAATCCCATGGTGCCATCCGCATTGGTCGGCATGATATCATTTGAATTCAGAATAGCCAGAGACCTTGGTTTCATGAGTGCGGTCAGCTTGCGTCTGTTATCTATAAAAAGGGCCTTGTCAATACGTGAATAGCGCATACCTGGTATTTTTTGTAACTGTAATTTAATTTGCAAAATTACGTTTATCTTGTTCTAAAATTGCAGCTGTCCGGGTGCCGGCATTTGTAAAATGTTGCTTTGTGCCCGAATGCAGATTTTGATATACCAAATAAACGAAAGTGCCTAACAAATTTAAGTCCATGAAAAGATTGCTATTGATCGCCCTGTTCCTGATCCCCGCTGCACTGCAGGCAGCTCCGAAATATTGGATATATCTCAAAAACAAAGACTTAGCATCTTCTCCCGCAGTTTCCCTGCAAACCCTGGAATGTCGCCAGCAATTAGGTCTTACCATTTCCGATGAAACCGATTTGCCGATCAGCCTGGAATATGAGCAGGCTCTGAAAGCGCAGTCTGTCAATATTATCAACAAGTCAAAGTGGTTGAATGCGGTGTCGGCAGTGCTGACGAGCGAGCAGGCCATGCGGGTCCGTGAATTGGATTTTGTAAAGGAAGTGATCCCGATCGACCCGGGTTTTTATGTGGCTAAAACACAGCCGATTGAAAAATCGCAAATGGCACCTGTTATGTCTCAGGTTCAGGCCAATTTATTTTTAAAAGAAGGATATACTGCCAAGGATGTGACGATCGGTGTGATCGATGCAGGGTTTTATGGCGCAGATTCTTCGCTCGCTCTTGCAAAGATTTTCTCCAATAAAAGGATACTTGGAATTCGTGACTATGTCAAACCCGGCCGCCAGGGAGAGCTGCTGTTCAGCACCGCGGAATCATTTTCAGATATGCATGGTACCGAGGTAATGGCAGCTATTGCCGGCATTGATTTTCAGGATGAAGTGCAGTATGGGATGGCGACCAATGCAAAATTTTACCTCGCGCGCACCGACTATTCGATGCGTGAATACCGGGGCGAAGAAGATAACTGGATCGCTGCGATGGAATGGATGGACAGTCTGGGTGTACGATTGATCAATACATCGCTTGGCTACGCCAAAGGTTTCTCAGATCCGAAAGAAAACTATACTCCTTCTCAGATGGACGGAAAAACGAGCGCAATTACCCGCGCCGCACAGATTGCTTCTGACAAAAAAGGGATTATGCTGATCGTTTCTGCCGGAAATGAAGGCGACGATAAAAGCTGGGGGATTGTATCTGCCCCGGCTGATGCAAAAGGGGTATTATCCGTGGGCGCTACAAATGAAAAGCTGTGGAACAGAATCGGGTACAGCAGCGTCGGCCCCGAATTTCTGCCTTATGTAAAACCAAATGTATCTTGTTTCTCTTTGTACGGAACGTCGCTTTCAGCGCCGGTTATCACCGGTTTTGCTGCTTGTTTATTGCAGGCTAATCCGAAGCTTACCAACAAGGACCTGATCTCGCTGATCGAAAAATCATCCCATTTATATCCTTACGGAAACAATTTTGTTGGCTACGGCGTGCCTCAGGCTTCCCGTGCACTTGCGCTCGCCAAAGCACCTTATCTGCCGGATCATGGTAAAATGGTAAAGGCAAAAGGCCGCTCGATTGATGTAGAGGTGAGCAGTGCGGATTCTGTTGTAGCTATTTACCGGAAAAAGAATGACAAAGACGTACTTTCTCAGCAGATCGCGAAGATCCAGAATGGAAAGGTATCTCTGAAACGACAGAATGGAGAACGTTTTACTACTATTGACCTAAAAGACAGTGTGGTTGAAGTGGCGTGGGACTAGGGTGATTTCCGAAGTCTGGCTTCTTCCAGGTCGAGCTCTCTTTCTTTTCCTCTGATCAACTCATCTGCGCAGGCCCGCTCCCTGCGCAGTTTTGTTATTTCACCTCTTTTGACTTCAATAATCTCCAAAAGCATGGTGCGGTACTTTCTGACCGTTGTTTTAGCGGAGTCGTCACTGGTATGCAAGAATTTAGCATCGGCCATTTCGATGATTTTTTCGTACCGTTCTTTTAATAATCTGAATGGTTCAAAATCGGCGATTTCACCGTCATAGTTGGACTTCATATAGTCCAGGCTGACTGTCGCCAGCCGGGAATTCATCATTGCATTCTGCTCTTCCATATTCTCGCCATCATCTTCGATTTTAAGCCATTTAATAATAAAAGGAAGGCTTAATCCCTGCAAAACAAGTGTGAAAAGGATTACTACGAATGTGATGAACAGAAACAGGTCGCGATGTGGAAATGCTGCTCCGTTGACGGTCAAGGGAACTGCTAATGCGGAGGCGAGTGAAACTACGCCGCGCATCCCGCTCCACGCCACAATGAATACAGGCTGCCAGCCAGGCCTTCTTTCTTTTTCGCGGATGGATTTAAACAAAAGTCTTGGAATATAGGTACTCGGAAATACCCAGATGATCCGGATCACGATCGTCACCAGACTGATGATAACCGCATAGGAAATAACTTCACTTACCGTGTAAGCGCCGAGTCCCAGCATTACCTCAGGCAACTCTAACCCGATCATAATGAATACGATCCCGTTCAAAAGAAATATGACAGTCTCCCAAACGTAGTTGGTCTGCATCCGGGACTGGTACGTGAAAAGTTCGTGTGACCGGAAGCTGAGGAATAACCCGCCGCTCACTACCGCCAGCACCCCCGAATAGTGGAAATGTTCAGCGGCAATGTACATCAGGTAAGGGGAAATGAATGTGAGGGCAGTATCGATGCTCGGAGTAGTCGGAAAGAAGCGGTGTACCACATATAAAATGTGTGCAATCGCCAGCCCGATAAGAATACCCATCGCTGCAACCATCAAAAAATCTACTCCTGCCTTCCAGAATACAAACTGGCCGCTGGCGACCGTGGCAAGTGCAACACGAAAAACGATCAAAGACGATGCGTCATTAACCAGACTTTCGCCTTCGAGTATTGTAACAACTCTTTTGGGTACTTTCAAACCTTGCAGCACCGAGGTAGCGGCAACGGCATCAGGAGGTGAAATAATGCCGCCCAGTACAAAACCCATCGCGAGCGTGAACCCGGGGATCATTGCGTGAGAGACATAAGCAACTGCCGTCGCGGTAAAAAATACCAGTCCGAATGCAAGCAGGCTGATAGGTCTTTTTGCTTCCCAGAAATCCTTCCAGGATGTATTCCAGGCTGCACTGTAAAGAAGTGGAGGGAGGAAAATCAGGAAAACCAGGTCCGGCGCGAGTGTCAGAACCGGCATTCCGGGAATGAAACTGATTAAAAGACCGGCTATTACAAGAAATATCGGGTAAGAAACGCCAATTTTTTCGCTTACCATCGTAAGCATTGCAACTACAAAAAGGAGGGAAATAATGAGGAGCAAATTTTCCTGAACCATATTAAGAGATAGAGATTGGGGCGTATAAAAGTATACAATAACGTTGATTTACATATTTAAACTTTTGTGTGTGGTCGAACACGCAATTTGAAATTTTGGTTTTACATTAGCAGAAAAATAGCAGATTTGTTTATCTTTATTGCCTTGATATACGTTGAATCTGTGGCAGTATAATCTTAAAGTCAAATTTTCGGTAATTCTATCACCTAATCCCTAATAACAATGAGTACTTCTCGAAGAGATGTCCTGAAAATGGCGAGCATGGCACTGGCAGGTAGCACACTACCCGCTATTACCATTTTAAATCCTAACCGCGCTTTCGGCGGTGTTAACGCTGAGACGCTGAAAATCGGTTTGATAGGTTGCGGCGGACGTGGATCGGGCGCTGCCAATCAGGCTTTGAAAGCAGATCCGAATGTAGTTCTTCACGCTGTCGGAGATATTTTCAAAGACAAAATGGACTCTTCGCTTGCTAACCTGACCAAAATACACGGTCCGAAAGTAAAAGTAGAAGAAGGTAACAAATTTATCGGTTTCGATGCATATAAAAAGGTTCTGGAATCAGGTGTTGACGTAGTGCTTTTGGCCACTCCTCCTCACTTTCGTCCTGAGCATTTGACAGCGGCTATCAATGCAGGTAAGCACGTATTTTGCGAAAAACCTGTGGCAGTAGACGCACCGGGTGTTCGTAAAGTATTGGATGCTGCCAAGCTGGCAAAACAGAAAAATGTTTCATTGATGTCGGGCTTCTGCTGGCGTTACCACGAGCCAAAGCGGGCCAGCTTTGGGAAAATCCTCGACGGAGCGGTGGGTGATATCTCTGCTATTTACAATACTTACGATACTGGTACATTGTGGTCTTTCCCACGCGTACAGGGCTGGACAGACGCGGAATATGTATTACGTAACTGGACTTACTATACCTGGCTTGCAGGTGACCATATTGTAGAACAGGCTGTTCACAGTATTGATATGATGTCGTGGGCAATGGGCGGGAAGCTGCCGGTTTCAGCGGTAGGAACAGGCGGTCGCCAGGTGCGGACTGACTCTTTGTTCGGTAACATCTTCGACCACTTTTCGGTAGTTTACGATTACGACAACGGAGTAAAAGGATTCCACCATTCGAGACAACAGGCTAACTGCGAAAACAGCTACCTCGTTGAAACGATCGGAACGAAAGGTAAGGCCATGGTGAACTGTGCGCGTAACGTACACGAGATTACAGGAGCCAATCCCTGGAAATATGAAGGTGCGCAAAACGATATGTACCAGACTGAGCACAACGAACTATTTGCTTCTATCAGAAGCGGCAAGCTGATCAACGACGGCGAGTTCATGGCACACAGCACATTGATCGCGATCATGGGAAGAATGGCTTCCTACACAGGCAAGCGTATTACCTGGGACGAAGCGATGAACTCATCTGAAAAGCTGGGCCCTGATACTTACAGCTTCGATATGAAACCTCCGGTTGTCGAAGTTGCAAAACCAGGTATCACTGCATTCTCCTGATCTCCATGCAGCGTAGAGAATTTATAAAAAGTGCGGCCATGGCTACATCAGCTATGGCCGTTACTTCATCTGTGGTGTCCGGAGCGGCATTGCAGACTGCACCTTTGGCTAAACCCATGATCAAGAAAAGCCTGAAATGGGGGATGGTCAAAGAAGATTTGTCGGTAATGGACAAATTTAAATTATTAAAAGACCTCGGCTACGACGGTGTAGAGCTCGACTCTCCCGACGACAAGATCACGATGAAGGAAGTCCTGGAAGCCCGCGATAAAACGGGGCTTGAATTGCCGGGAACGGTCAATTCCATGCATTGGAAATTGCCGCTTTCTGACCCGGATCCCAAAAAGCGCGAGCAATGTGTCAAGTCGATTGAAAAGGCTTTGCACGATACGAAAGCCTTTGGAGGTACTACGGTACTCGTTGTCCCGGGCGTAGTGAATGCCACTACCACCTACGGAGAGGCTTACGAGCGGTCGCAGGCTGAAATCAGAAAGCTGTTGCCGGTTGCTGAGAAGACGGGAGTGAAAATCGCATTTGAAAATGTTTGGAACCAGTTTCTGATCAGTCCCCTTGAAGCGGCTCGTTATGTGGATGAATTCAAGCACCCGATGGTAGGCTGGTATTTTGATGTTGGAAATGTACTGCGCTATGGCTATCCAGTTTCCTGGATCGAAGCGCTGGACAAACGTATATTGAAGCTCGACCTGAAAGAGTTCAGTTTCAAAAAGCAAAATGACCTGGGTCTCTGGAAAGGTTTCGATGTTGAATTCATGGAAGGCGACTGCAACTGGGCGGAAGTGAATAAAGCTTTGACCAAAATTGGCTACTCCGGCTGGGCTTCCGCAGAGGTTTCCGGTGGTGACCGGAAACGTTTATTGACGATCCGTGAGAAGATGGATGAGGTGTTTAAGGCCTGATTTACAAATACTACAAATGGTGCATGAAGCCCGGCGAAAGTCGGGCTTTTTTTGTTCCTATCCGTACACAAAAGTCAGGTTTGTAGTATAGAAAAGCGGCGCAAAATTTTCATCTTGCATCATTAGGACCTTACCTCACACTATAAAATATGTATTCTGAATTTCTATCAACCCTCTCGGGCATTCTGCCTATCGATAATCAGGTTTGCGATCAGTTTTTACAAAAGTTGAAATTTGCGAATGTCAAGAAAGGCAAGCTGCTTTTATCGGAGGGTGAAATCTGCGACAAGCTCTGGTTTGTAAAAATTGGCCTGGTCAGAGGTTACCTGCTGACGAGCAATCAACAAGGGACGTTCGATGATAACACGGAGTGGTTTGCTAAAGAAAATGAGTTCTTCCACGCCGCGGATAGCTTTGTAAACCAGGTGCCTGCCTGCGAATGCATTGAAACTTTGGAGCCCACTACGCTGATTTACATTCACCGCGCAGATCTGTATCAGCTGTATCTCGATTATCCTCAAATCTGCTGTTTAGGAAGGATTATAGCAGAAAGATCCTGGCTAAAACATCTTGCATTGCTGCGCGACATGCGCGCGCTTTCAGCTGCACAAAAGCTGGAAGCCTTCCACGCCGTTTCCAAAGAATTAACTTCCCGGGTACCCCAAAAGTACATCGCATCCTACCTGGGAATCTCCGAGAACTACGTCAGCAAGCTCCGTGCGAATTATTGAATTTTCTGGGTTTTTGTAGGTTGAAAAGCTGGGTTTTTGCAGGATATCGATTGATCAATTAGTGTTTGATTTGCATTATCAACTAAATGCAAATTAATCTATGGAAAAGACATTTCTCCTTCCGTTGCTGGCTACCTGCTGGCTGGGAATGAACGCTTTCTGTCAGCAGGCGACGAAGCCGCCTGAGAAAGCAGTAAATGCGAAACTGCCCTTTAAATGGGATCTAACACTCCATTTAGTCCCTCACCTTTTAAATGGAAACGTGGGATTCATGGCCAGATACTCGCCTAACCAAAAGGGAGCATTCAGGCTGGCTATTGACAATGTTGAATTTGGAAAGACAAAGTCAGCCCAGTACATCGGCGTCATAGATGGTCCTCGCCTGGATACAATTCGTGTTACGACTGTCAAATATGGCTATGGCCGACAGCGGATAGGTTATGAAATTCATTTCAATTCAGAACGGCACCAATTGTATTCTGGGGTGGATCTTGGTTTCGCATACAACTATGAAAGACACAATCCTGGCCTAGCCTATTCTGCTAGAAAACATGATTTTTCTGCACATCCATTCGTGGGAGTAAGGTATAGATTACTCAATCGCCTTTCCCTTTCGGCAGAACTGTCAGGTGAGTTAAAATACCAACGCCAAAGTCTGATCGCCCATAATAGAGATACTATCTCAAAGGATGAGCTATGGGCAATTACAATCGATTCGATTCACTTGCTAAATATTTCGTATCACTTTTAATAAACTATTCATGAAAACTTTATCCTTTGTTAAAATCCTGTACTGCGGCATTCTGATTTTTGCTTCAACTGTTCATGCTCAAACGATCCAGATTACCTGTGATCCTACCGGCTGTAATAGCGCTGTCCCAGACCAAACCCAATATCATTATTCGGCCAAAATTTCCAGCTTCGGAGAATGCAATACGGGAGACAACTGCAAGTATAAATGGCAGGTGACAAACGGAATCATCGTTCAAAGTAATGCAACAACCTTTGAAGGTGACGGTAGTTATGCTATTGATGTAAAATGGAACAATGTGAATGGCAATGGAACAATCAAAGTAACTACTGCCAAGCCAGCAAGCGGCACAAACGGTTGCGACAATTGCCCGGTTGGTCTAACAGCGACAAAAACGATCCCAATAAAATACCTGGGAACTCCGGGCAATATCAAAATCAATGGCGTCGCCTATACAGGCAGTTACCAGTTCAGCTGCGGTACTGCTCCTATTACGGTTTCTGTAACTCCTGCTGCGAATGCGACAAATTATGCCTGGTCGTATCCGGCAGGTTGGGGGAAAAGTGGAAGTGGCTCCTCCATTACATTGACGCCCACCAAAAATACTGGCGGCACTATTAAAGTGGTAGCCTCCCGGGGAGATGTGCTTAACCTTGAAACAGTCTCGCAACTTGCTATCACCAGACCGCTCCCGACCAAACCAGTCATCAACTCGGGAGATATCCTGCTCTGCAATCCCACGACGATTACCGCCTCTGCAAATCACGCCAGCTCCTACAATTGGGTTACAACCGGAGGAATTACTGCTAATTCCGGAAATACCAATACGGCACAGATAACCGGAATGTCTAGCGGGACTGTTAAGGTATCGGCTACTTCCGCTGTATGCGGAGTTACTTCGGCTTACAGTAATACGATCAATGTCAAACGCAGCGCACCACTGCCGGCATCTTTACTGGTCACGGCCAACGGAGGCGGCTCGCCGGATTTTATGTGTAATGGGTCGGGCGTTTCTTTACATGCGGAAACTGCCGAACCGGGTACTGCATTCGGCGCGTGGGTGAGCAGCGATCCGGCCAATACGATTTTGAATTACAATGGAGGCTCAGCTTATTTTAATTCTTATGTCAATAGCTGCTACGGTATTACTGTGCTTGCCAGTAATTGTTTTGGGTCGGTGCAGAAGGGGATTACGATTTGTGTCGATAATTGCATTAAGCCAACGCCCACTCCGAGCATTCACCCCAATCCGGCAAGTAATTATATCGATATTGCATTGGGTGAGCGGGATGCTGTCGAAATTCCCGAACATATCAAAGTAATCAGCGAAGCAGGGTCAAGGGAGCTGAAATCTGTCAATGTAACCACTGACGGAATGCTACGGCTCAACGTATCTGATTTGCCGCGCGGCGTGTATCAGATCGTGCTGATTTATAAGAACCTAGAATCAAAAAGTGTCCGTGTAGTATTGGAATAAAAGAGTTTAAAAAACATCTTGCAACTGACGCTCCTCCCTATTTCTTCACCTTGTACCTCGTCCGCGCATAATGCCTGATTGTTGAGATCTTCAATTGCCCGTTTTCAATCTTTACGAGTTTATATTCCTTAAACTCCCCTTTTTTATCCAGAAAACCAATAATGCAGGATTGTTCTTCCTTGCCTTTCCGGATCTCCACTTTCGGTTCAATGCCGAAGTTTGGTATTTTCAATTTATCTTCTGCTTCGAGTTCCTTGTATTTCAATTTTACCAAATAATCGAAGGTAGACCTGGTTTCATAGACTTCGACTGAAAACCGCCAGTCATTGAGCGGATCTTTTACTTTCTCGCTGAAACTCGCCACCGGGCCGGTTTCCACTTCTCTTCGTTCCAGCGCAATCGTATCATTTATCACTTTAATAGATTGAGCTTCTGTGCCATCTGCATCATTTTGCCCTTTGCATGCGAACAGTATTACCAGGACAAACAGGTAACAATACTTCATTTGGAAATCAGGTTTGGTTTGAGATGAGTTCCTGCTTTGCAATATACTTTTGTTATTTGCATTAAATGCAATATTTTACTTCATGCATTGTAAACAAATCATGATCAATCCTGCCTCCTTTTCCCGATTCAAACTATGGCGTTAAACTATATTTTTGTTGGTTTTTTTGTCATCGCCTTTGCAATCGCCTTTCTGAAATTCGTGCTGACCGGGGATGTGCAGACATTCAAGGAAGTAACCGAAGGTATGCTTAAAATGGCCGAAGTGGCTGTGATGGATATCGCACTTCCGCTGACCGGCGTAATGACCTTTTTTCTTGGAATACTGAATGTGGGTGAAAAAGCCGGAATTATCAACCGGCTCGCACGAATTATCGGGCCGTTTTTCAACAAGCTTTTTCCCGAAGTTCCCAAAGACCACCCTGCCCACGGACAGATGATCATGAACTTCTCTGCGAATTTTTTAGGTTTGGATAATGCCGCCACGCCATTTGGTTTACGTGCAATGCAAAGTTTGCAGGACCTGAATCCGAGCAAGGATACTGCGTCCAATGCGCAGATCATGTTTCTGGTTTTGCATACGTCCGGCTTGCAGATTATCCCGCTGTCTATTATTGCGCAGCGGGCAATTCTGGGTGCGGAAAGTCCTTCCGATATATTTATTCCCTGTGTGGTAGGAACTTACATTACCACCGTTGTTGCGATGATTATCACTGCAAGCTGGCAGCGGATCAACCTTTTCAACAGGACGATTATGCTCTGGCTGGGCAGTATTACCGCTTTTCTCGCGTTACTGCTATGGTACCTCTCCGGTTTGCCGAAAGAGCAAATCGAAACGATCTCCATTTTTGTGGGCAATTCCGTTTTGCTGGCCGTGATAGCCGGGTTTCTTGGCATTGCTTTGTATAAAAAAATCAACGTATTCGAATCGTTTATTGACGGGGCGAAAGCTGGATTTAGTACGACTGTAATGATTATTCCTTACCTGGTAGGACTCCTGGTGGCGATCAGCGCATTCCGTGCCTGCGGCGCAATGGATTACCTGATCGACGGTTTGAAATACCTGTTTGCTCTGACAGGCATGAATACGGATTTCACGGATGCATTGCCCGTCGCATTAATGAAACCGCTGAGCGGAAGCGGCGCGCGTGCATTGATGATCGACGCGATGAAGGAATTCGGCCCTGATTCGTTCGTAGGCAGGCTTGTCTGTATTTTTCAAGGCTCAGCCGATACTACTTTATACATCGTAGCGCTTTACTTTGGCTCAGTCGGGATCAAGAATACGAGATATGCGATCGTGGCTGGTTTGATCGCCGATTTCGTGGGCGTTTTGGCGGGAATATGGCTTGGATATTTATTTTTTCACTGATTTTGATACTCTTTCAGAATTACCCTTTTACCCTGATATGCAACCGTCCGTACAAAATGGATGGTTGTTTTTTAGGCTAAACATTAATATTGATCAACTAACTCTGGACGGCCCATGTTAAATTCGTTACTAAAATCCGCACTATTCTTCTCCATTATTTGTGCGATTCTTCCAGTAGAAGCTACCCTTGCACAAAAGGATGTAAATCAGCCGGCTAACACTTTTTCACTGGAAGATTGCATCAGGATAGCCCTCGAAACGAATCCGCAGGTCAAACAATCCGAACTTACCGTCCAATCCAACAATAACATTTATCAGCAGTCTAAATGGCAGCGGTGGCCGAGTATCAGTTTCAGTGCTGGCCAGGGATTCAGTTTTGGTAGAAATATTGACCCTTTTACCAACCAATTCGTTCAGCGGAATATCAGTTCCAATAATTTCCAGCTGGGCGGGCAGATTACACTTTTCAACGGTTTTCAGATCAAAAACAATATTAAATTCAACGACGCCAACTACCAGGCGAGCGCGAAAGATCTTGATGCGGCGAGAAACGACATTATGCTCAATGTGGCGCTATCCTATTTGCAGGTGATCACCAACCAGGAGCTGATCGATGTGGCGCAGTTACAGGTGAATGCTTCTCAATTACAGGTAGAGCGCACTGCCAAGCTGGTAGAAGCGGGTACCCTGGCGGAAAGCAATTTACTCGATCTGAAAGCACAGCTGGCAAATGACGAACTCACGCTCGTAAATGCGCAAAATAACCTGGAAACCGCAAAGCTGAACCTGAAACAATACATGAATATGCCCGGCAGTGAGGATATTCATGTAGTAAAAATAGAAGTGAAAGATCCGTCCCTGCAAGCTTATGACGCTACGATCCAGGAGATTTACGAAACGGCATTGAACAACCTGCCGCAAATGAAGGCCGCTAATATGCGCATCGAAGCGGCCAAAACCAATGTAGATCTTGCCAGAGGCGCGGGAATGCCTTCGCTCACATTGAGTGGAGGAATTAATACTGCGTTTTCGAGTGTGGCGCCAAAAGAGAGATTTGTTTCCGATGGCTCGGGGGAAACAGTTACCGAGGTTGTATCGCCTACCAACTATATTGTTTTGAACGACCAGCAGCTGCCGATCGTACAGAAAGTGACTACGCAAAATGGTGCCCTGCGCACGTTTGGTTATCTCGATCAGCTGAACTTTAACAGAAACTCAGCTATCAATCTGAATCTGAACATTCCGATTTTTACCAATTTCAGAGTCAAATACAATATTGCGAATGCGAAAATCCAGCAGAAAACCTATGAATACCAGGCGCAGCAGGTACAGCTGACCATCCGCAAGAATGTGGAGCAAGCTTATATCGATATGACCAATGCCGCGAAACGGTACTCGGCAACCGCCAATCAGGTGAGGGCATTGCAGGAAACGTTCAGGGTTTCGCAGGTGCGTTTCGACGTGGGCGCGATCAATTCGGTTGAGTATAATATTGCCAAGGCCAATCTTGACCGGGCGAACGGTAATCTGGTGCAAACTAAATACGACTATGTTTTCAGGACTAAAATCCTTGATTTCTACATGAACCGCCCGCTTTCGGATTTTTGATCATAAAAACCCTCATTCATTACAACAAACAATCATTAATGTAACCCCAATCATATGGCACGTAAATCTTCAAAACGAATCTGGTGGATCACAGCAGGTCTTGTATTACTTCTCGTCGCTGGTTTGTTTGGGGCCAAGCAGGCGGGTTACATAGGCAAGCCGAAAACCACGGAAGTTGAATACGCGACTGTGGGGAAAACGGATATTATCGAGCGGGTGACAGCTTCGGGTAAGGTACAGCCGGAAGTGGAAGTGAAACTGAGTCCCGATGTTTCGGGTGAAATTATCAGTTTGAATGTCGCAGAGGGCGATTCGGTTTCGAAGGGTCAGTTACTTTTAAAAATCCGTCCCGACAACTACGAATCCTTAATGGCGCGTGCACAGGCTGCGGTGAATTCCAGCAAGGCCAACTACGAGCAGACAAAAGCCATGGTAGCGCAGGCAGAAGCCAGGCTGGTGCAGGCCAAAGCCAATTTCGACCGGAACAAAAAACTTTTCAATGACAAGGTAATATCCGCGGCGGACTTTGAGCAATTCTCCTCCACCTATGGCGTTGCTCTGCAAGACCTTGAATCCGCAAAGGCGAATGTATCCGCTGCGCTCTACAATATTAAAAGTGCAGAAGCCAGTATGCGCGACGCAGCAGAAAACCTTCGCAAAACCAGCATTTTTGCACCGGTAAGCGGCATTATTTCGCTTTTGAATGTAGAAGCTGGCGAGCGAGTGGTAGGTACCTCCCAAATGGCCGGTACCGAGATGATGCGCATTGCCAACCTTGCCAATATGGAAGTGAGAGTGAATGTGAATGAAAATGATATTGTGCGGGTTTCGCTGGGTGATACAGCTGAAATCGATGTGGATGCGTATAGTTCATCTGGACGCAAGTTCAGGGGGATCGTGAAGGAAATAGCGAATACAGCTGCCGGCCTGGCCTCTTCGACGGCTTCCAGCTCATCAGTATCCAGTACTTCGGCAGATGCAGTGACCGAATTTGAAGTGAAGGTGAAAATATTGAACGAATCTTTCAGCGACCTGATGTCGTCGCGGACCAAAAAGTCCTATCCGTTCAAACCGGGTATGACGGCTTCCGTCGATATCATCACCGATCGTAAAAACGGTGTGATTTCAGTCCCGATCGCAGCGGTAACAACCCGTAGCAATACCCCTCCTGCCGGAGCACCTTCAGGCCCGGCTCAAGACAATGGAGGTTCGGAAGAAGACGATAAAAAACCCAAGAAAGAGGTTGTTATTAAAGAAGTTGTATTTGTCGATGTAAATGGAAAGGCGGAGTCGAAAGAAGTGAAAACGGGTATCAGCGATTTTGAAAATATCGAGATCCTTTCGGGCTTGAAACCCGGCGACAAAATTATCTCCGGACCTTACATTGCAGTGTCTAAAAATCTCAACAATGGCGACCTGGTAGAAAAAAAGAAGGAAGAGGTGAAAAAAGACGAAAAAAAATCAAATGAAAACGCAAACTGATACGTTGTAAAAAAGTAATAAGTTCGATTTAGTTTAGGTTAAAAAGGAAAATCCTTGCGGCTTTGCTGCAAGGATTTTTTATGCCTAAACACTGAGGTTGTAGGTAAGCAGTTAGCAATGAGCTAATTAGCTTATCTTGCGTTTAAGACCTTCCAACGATTCTGCAACTACTACCAGATAACACCTGCAAAACAATAGCCTCAATTTTGTAGTTTCTGTCAAAAACTTCTCATTTTTGAAACCAGCCCGGATTGTTAGCTTTTGGGTCGAATTGGTTTAGAACATCTATTGCATGAGTTTTTTAAATGGAACAAAAATAGCCGTGATAGGCGGTGGCAGCTGGGCGACTGCGCTGATCAAGATATTATGCGAACAAAATAATGTCCAGATCCGGTGGTGGCTGCGCAATCAGAACGATATTGAGCATATCAGGAAATACCACCACAATCCGAGCTACCTCAGCGACGTGGTATTGCAGCCCAAAAAAATCAAGGTGTTTGAAAAAACGACCGATGCAGTCAAAGGAGCAGATTATGTGATTTTGGCGATCCCGGCTGCATTCATAGAGGAAGCTTTGCAGGATTTGTCCCTCAAACACTTAGAGGGCAAAAGGATCGTATCAGCGATCAAGGGAATGATCCCCGGTCAGAATATCCTGATCACCGACTGGGCTTCGGAAAGGTTTGGTATTGAACTCAAAGACACCTGCGTGATCGCAGGTCCCTGTCACGCCGAGGAAGTGGCGCTCGAAAAACAATCCTACCTGTCCATCGCCTCCACCGAATGCCCGGCAGCGGAAGATTTTGCGAAATTAATGACCTGTCGATACGTAGCCGCCAATCCGCTCGACGATCTGTACGGGGTGGAATATGCAGCGATTATGAAAAACATTATCGCGCTTGCCTGCGGCATCACACACGGATTGGGTTACGGGGATAATTTCCAGGCGGTGCTTGTATCAAATGCCATGCAGGAGATAGGTAACCTCGTAACTGCCCTCGACAAACGCGAACGAAACCTGAGCTCTTCCGCTTACCTCGGCGACTTATTGGTGACCGCCTACTCGCAGTTTAGCCGGAACCGGCTATTCGGTAATATGATCGGCCGCGGATATAGTGTGAAGGCGGCGCAGCTGGAAATGAAGATGATCGCGGAAGGTTATTACGCTACCAAAAGTATCTATGAAATCAATAAATTATATCATGTTAATCTGCCCATTACTCACGCGGTTTTCCGGATTTTATACGAAGAACAAGCGCCCGGAATGGTGATGGACGATTTGAAGAAATTGTTGAAGTAAATAGCCCATTTGTTTGGAAAAAAGGTATTTTCCAAACATCGTATCCTTTAATCATATCATGCGCATTACAAAAAATCTTTCTGCCGGCCTGGCTGCGTCGCTATTGGCCGCGACCGTATTGCTGGCATCCTGCAACTCGAAAAAGTCGGAAACGGCAAAGGAAGAAGTGGCCGATTCGCTATCATCCAGCAAAGAATTCGTATTTGGTGACGACCGCCCCTTCCCGCAATGTCACGCATCTACATTAGTCCGCCTGGACGACGGCGAATTTCTGATCGCCTGGTTTGGCGGTACCGAGGAGAAAAATCCGGATGTCGGTATCTGGGTATCAAAAGGAAGGCCGGGCAAATGGAGTACGCCGGTAGAAGTTGCTAAAATTCGCGAAGACGCACACTGGAACCCCGTTTTGCAAAAAACAGCAGATGGAAAAGTGACCCTGTATTTCAAAGTGGGCAAAGAGATCGCGCATTGGGAAACATGGGTGAAAACTTCTACCGACAATGGGAATACCTGGTCGGAAGCTTATGAGCTGGTAACTGGCGATAAAGGTGGAAGAGGCCCCGTTAAAAATAAATTGATTGAACTTTCAAATGGCGACTGGCTGGCTGGCTCTTCTAATGAAGTGAATCGCTGGGAGGTTTTTGTAGACAGAAGTACCGACAAAGGCAAAACCTGGAAAGAAAGTCCTTATTTCAAGATCGATACCGCGCAAATCAAAGGAAAAGGCGCTATTCAGCCTACACTTTGGGAATCTACTCCGGGTAATATCCATATGCTTGTGCGTACAACCGGCGGCGTGATTGCACGCAGTGATTCGAAGGATTTTGGTAAAACGTGGTCCGAGATCAAAAAAACAGATCTGCCTAATCCAAACAGCGGCATTGACGTTGCAAAACTGACTGACGGAACTTTGGTACTTGCCTACAATCCCGACAACGAAAACTGGGGTTCCCGCTCGCCGCTTTCGCTGATCTTGTCTTATGATAATGGTAAAAACTGGACAGATAAGATCGATATTGCAACCGGCAAAAAGGAGGATGAATATTCTTATCCAGCTATTATCAGCTTCGGCGATTCTGTGGCGGTAACTTATACATTTAACCGCCAGAAAATCGCATTCTGGTCGGGTAGCAAGCAGGATATTGTGGAGTTGGCCAAAAAAACCAAGAACTAGTAACCCATTAGTTCCAGATCGTAGGATTCGAACATTTCGACTTTCTTACCCATTTTTTTCTGGATGATCTTGAAATGGTGCACGTCTTCGGGGCAGATCAGTGAAATGGCCTGTCCCGAAGCTTCGGCCCGCCCGGTTCTCCCGATCCGGTGCACGTAATCCTTCGGTGAGCGTGGCAGCTCGAAATTGATCACATAAGGCAGAAATTGAATGTCGATACCACGCGCCACCAGATCAGTCGCCACCAATACCATCAGTTTTCCCGATTTGAATTTGTTCAAAGCCTCCGTTCTTGCACCCTGGCTTTTCTTACTGTGCATGGCCATCGCCTGAATTCCGTTCTTGTTTAGTTTTTCCACAAGATTGTCAGCTGTCCGCGTGGCAGAAACGAACACCAAAACCTGCTGCATTTCCTGCGTTTTGATCAGATACCGCAGTAAAGGCCCGCGTCGGTCGGGATCGACGAAATAGGCTGTCTGTTTGATTTGATCTATATGCTGCTCTTCCTCTTCGATCTCAATGCGGACCGGATCTTTCAACTGCGTTTTGTTGATCTGATCAATTTCATCACCTAATGTCGCTGAAAACAGAATGCTCTGCCGCTTTTTAGGCAATAGAAACAAGATATCCTTCATTTCGTCCGCAAACCCCAGGTTCAGCATTTTGTCGGCTTCATCCAAAACCAGAATCTGTGTTTGCGAGATATTGA
Source organism: Dyadobacter sp. UC 10 (assembly GCF_008369915.1). Taxonomy (NCBI): domain Bacteria; kingdom Pseudomonadati; phylum Bacteroidota; class Cytophagia; order Cytophagales; family Spirosomataceae; genus Dyadobacter; species Dyadobacter aurulentus. The sequence goes on from NZ_VSRN01000001.1 coordinate 3,803,353, forward strand.
GGGCTTTGTAAGAAAGCAGATCAAGTAGCCTGCCGGGAGTCGCAACGAGAATTTCGACACCTTGTAAGCCGATCATTTGCGGATTGATAGAAACACCGCCGTAAACAGCCAGCGTCTTCACTTTTCGGGGAAGCCTTTCTCCAAAAGTCTGGAAAACAACGCCTACCTGCACGGCGAGCTCCCTTGTTGGTACTAAAATCAATGCGGATATATGCCGGTTTGGAGCGGCTGGCATTTTTTGAAATAATTCAAGAATAGGCAAAACAAAACTCGCTGTCTTACCTGAACCCGTTTTCGCAATGCCCAAAACATCATTTCCTTTCAGTATGGCAGGAATTGCAGCCTCCTGAATAGGGTAAGGTTGAGTATAATTCTGTTCAGCGATGGTTTTTAGTAATGGTTCAGACAAGCCAAGAGATTCGAAAGACATATGTTTTCAGCCGGTTAATCGGTTATTTAAAAGAGCGCAAAGATACCATTACCTGGAAACATATTGGTCAAAACGTCTGACGATAGCCTGATACAGCACATTACGAACATTTATCTCCTTATCACAATGTCTTACAATCGCCGGGAGTTTTTACAGCAATTAGGATTTGGCGCGCTTCAATTGGGAGTTTTAAGCGCAATACCTGCCTCTTCCTGGGCGGCAGTACCTTCTTATGGTCAGCTCACCAGGAGTTCTCCCGAAGCGCAGGGCGTTTCTGCCAAGGGAATCCTGGATTTTGTAAATGCGGTGGAAGCCGAAAAGCTTAATTTGCACAGTTTGATGGTCTTGCGGCAGGGAAAAGTAGTGGCGGAAGGCTGGTGGGCACCCTACAACCCTGAGCTACGTCACACCTTGTATTCACTGAGCAAAAGCTTCACCTCTACGGCGATCGGCCTGGCAGTTGCGGAAGGGAAATTGAAAGTGGAGGATAAAGTAATTTCATTTTTTCCTGATGAAAAACCGGCCACTATCAGTGCGAATCTGGCTGCCATGCGGGTGAAAGATCTGCTCACGATGTCAACCGGACATGATAAGGATACAACCGGGTCGGTTCGGGGAGGTGATAATAAAAACTGGGTGAAATCTTTTCTGGCGCTGCCCGTGGAACACGAGCCGGGGACATTTTTCGTCTATAATAGCGGCGCTACCTACATGCTTTCCGCAATCATTCAGAAAATTACCGGTCAGACACTTTTGCAATATCTCAAACCAAGATTGTTTGATCCACTGGTCATTGAGGGAATGGATTGGGAGGTCGACCCGAACGGAATTAATACAGGCGGTTGGGGATTAAGGGTCAAAACGGAGGACATTGCCAAGTTTGGTCAGTTATATCTGCAAAAAGGGGAATGGAATGGCAAGCAGCTTATTCCTGCGGCGTGGGTGGAGGAAGCTACCCGCTCGCATATCCAATCCAAGGGCGGCTCCCGGCCTCAGGAGGAAAACGACTGGCTGCAAGGTTACGGTTACCAGTTCTGGCGTTGCAGAAATGGCGCCTACCGCGGCGACGGAGCTTATGGACAGTATTGCATTGTGCTTCCCAAAGAAGATATGGTAGTGGCAATTACAAGCGAAACCGGGAATATGCAGGCGATACTAGATCATGTATGGAATCATATATTGAAGTCGGTAAAGGGAACCGGCGTGCCTTCGGACAAAGAAGAGCAGGCGCAGTTACAGAAAAAGCTGGGCACGCTTGCACTGCCGCTTACGTCGGGAAAACCAACCGCTGAACTGGCTGCGAAACTGAAAGAAAAGAGCTTCTCAATAGCGGACAACAGTTTAAAAATCAAGAGGGTATCGTTTGACTTTGATAAAGGCTGGTGTCTTTTCAGGATGAACGATGACAGAGGCGAACATCTGGTAGTGAACGGGTTAGGGAACTGGAAAATAGGGTTAACCGATTTGTCGACGATGCCATTGAAACTGGTATTGACTCCGGTTCCGGGTGAAAAATTGACGAAAATCGCCTGCAACGGAGCCTGGATCGATGACAGTACCTTTGAAATGACCTGGCGGTTTATCGAAACTGCGCATTACGAAACGGTACGCTGCAAGTTTGAAGGGGATAATTTGCAAATAGAGTTTAAAAGAAGCCTCGCGATTTTAGGAAATACGAAAGACAGCCGGCCGGTTTTGAAAGGCAAAATGCTCACCTGATATTTACAATATTACAACACGGAAAGCGGATCTCGTTCCGCTTTTTTGTATTACTTTAAAGCCAAAATTTTAATTAAAAAATCCATTTTATGAAAAAGAACATTTTCCTGTCCCTGTTGCTCATTTGTATCGCATTCACTTCGCAAGCCCAGAAATTCAAAGGTTTGGATAAGAGTCCGCGCGATATCGCCTACTTTCCTGACGGATTTGCACACGACCGTAAAGACGGTGATAAAGCACTTGTGAAAGTTTCATACAGCCGCCCATTCCTGAAAGGCCGGGAAATATTTGGCAAGCAGGAACCTTATGGTAAAGTATGGCGGGTAGGTGCGGATGAAGCTACCGAAATCAGATTCTACCAGGATGCGACTTTTGGTGATAAGAAAGTGAAAGCAGGTACATATTCCTTATTCGCTATTCCAAATGCAAAAGAGTGGACGCTGATCCTGAGCTCGGACGTGGATTACTGGGGCGCTTATAAGTATAAGGAAGCCAATGATGTGGCCCGCGTAACAGTTCCGGTTAAAGCCGCAGACGCACCAATCGAAAACTTCTCAATTGTATTTGAAAAAACATCCGAAAAAGCGGGGAAGATGTTTATGGGCTGGGAAAAGTCGATAGTGGAAGTGCCGGTATCATTCTGACCCCAATTTAATGTGGCATAATTCTTTCTCTTTCCCTGGCAATCAACAAAGCTGAAAGGAATCATGGAAGATATAAATGACCAAATTCAGGCGTTTTTCGAGGAGTATGAAAAGCGTTTTGAAGAAGGCTTGGCTGGTGAGTCGGTGGCGGAAGAAACAGCAAGAGTGTTTGCGGATTTTTTCGTAGAAGCAAGCCCGGTCGGTATTACGGGTGGAAAAAATGATACTCAGTTTCTCGAAGCAGTTCCCAAAGGATATGATTTTTACCGGTCGATAGGCATTACTAAAATGGAGATCAGGCAAATCGATATCACAGAACTGAACGAGATGCATTATCTCGTCGATGTGCGGTGGGAGTCGTTTTATAAAAAAGAGGGGAATGAAGATTCGATCGAGTTTAGTGTCATTTATTTTTTGCAAAACAGAAAAGACGAGCTGAAAATCTTCGCATACATCACGGGCGACGAGCAGGCAGTACTGAAAGAACGAGGATTAGTATAAATGCATCAGCCATCGGTCCACTGGCATTATTATTGCAAAAGCAGGTTAAGGTTTAAAAACTTTGACCTGCTTTTTTGCTATAAAACGATTAGATATGAAGACCAACCAATTCGCCCTGTTTTGCTTGCTGACCGGATTTTCCATTGCCGGCTGTAACAGCAAGGTAAGTGAAAAAGAAAAAGAAGCTGCCCGGCAGGAAGGTCCGGATTCTGTTGCCACCCTGACCGACAACCTCAACTTACCGGCTCCATTTGAAACTAAATCCGTTGAACACAGGCCCGAGGAGGCAGGTTGGCCGGAAGGAAAAATGCCCACAGCGCCTGCCGGATTCACGGTAACCAAGTTTGCCGACAAACTGGAAAGTCCGAGGTGGAGCTACATTGCACCCAATGGGGATATATTCGTAGCCGAATCGGGGACACAAAAAAGTGCAGACAGGATCACTTTGCTGCGCGATGTGAATAAGGACGGTAAGCCGGAAATGCGCGAAATTTTCATGGAAAAGCTGAAACGGCCGCTCGGGATGCTGGTATTAAACAATTATTTCTATGTAGCCAATACGGATGGATTGTATCGGTATCCTTACAAATTGGGAGAAACCAGGATTACGGGCAAAGGGCAGAAGATCGTTGAGCTGCCGGCTGGCGGCTACAATAACCACTGGACCAGGAATTTGATTGCCAATGCCGATGGTTCCAAAATTTACATTTCGGTAGGTTCCGCAAGTAACGTAGCTGACCATGGAATTGAGGAGGAAAAGCGCAGGGCGAATATTCTGGAAGTCAACCCTGATGGGACCGGTGAAAGAATTTATGCCAGCGGTTTGAGAAATCCGGTCGGAATGGACTGGGCACCTGGTACCAATACGCTTTGGACTGCTGTGAATGAAAGAGATAAGCTGGGCGATGAGCTGGTACCGGATTACATCACCAGCGTGAAGGAAGGCGGATTTTATGGCTGGCCTTATGCCTATTTTGGCCCAAACGAAGACCCGAGAAGGAAAGGTGAAAACCCGGAACTGGTGGCAAAAACGATTGTGCCCGACGTGCCGGTAGGTTCACATACCGCTTCATTGGGACTGGCTTTTTACGACAAAACCAAATTTCCAGCCAAATACCATCATGGAGCTTTCGTTGGCCAGCACGGTTCCTGGAACCGGTCGACGTTGGCTGGTTACAAGGTGGTTTTCGTTCCTTTTAAAGATGGAAAGCCGGCCGGGAAGCCAGAGGATTTTTTAACCGGATTTGTAGAAAGCGAAAAGAAAGTATACGGCAGGCCGGCTGGCGTAACGGTGATGGATGACGGTTCTTTGCTGGTAAACGATGATTCAGGCGGTACGATCTGGCGTGTTGCTGCCCGGTAAGGAATTAGCTATGGGAGATAGAATTAAGCCTGATCATTGTTGGTCAGGCTTTTTGTATTAAAATAAATATTTATAAAAGCTTGCAAAAATATACCAATCGGTATATTTTTGCATTGTCAATCAGAAATGAAATGAGCAAAGCAGAACGGACACGGCAATTTATCATCGAAAAAACGGCACCCATATTCAATGTAAAGGGATATGCCGGAACCTCCCTCAATGATATGATCAGTGCAACCGGGCTTACGAAAGGCAGCATTTATGGAAATTTCGAAAATAAGGATGAGGTAGCATTAGCTGCATTTGACCATAATCTGAAATGTATGTTTGCTGCAGTAAATGCTGAGATGAACAAAAAAGCTACCGCCAGGGAGAAACTGCTCGTTTACGTTGACATTTATGAAAATTTTCTCCACCATCCTTTTCCCGCCGGCGGCTGCCCGATCCTGAATACCTCTACCGAGGCCGACGATACCCACCCGATGCTGCGCGAAAAGGCCTCAGATGCTATCACCAACTGGAAAAACGCCATTGCAGGGCTGATAAAAAAAGGAATTGCCAATAATGAGTTCAGCGGCCACATTGATCCGGAAGAGACTGCAATTGCAATCGTTGCATTGATCGAAGGCGGGATTATGATTGGAAAGGTAACTGGTAAGCTGACTTACCGGAAGGCGATCATGAAGTCGGTGCAAAAGATGATAGATGATTTGGCATAAAAATTTTACTTAAAAATATACCGATCGGTATATTAATTTATTTTTATCTATAAACAAAACAGAAAAATGAAAACTACCGGAAACACTATTTTGATCACAGGCGGAAGCGCCGGGATTGGATTTGAAATCGCCAAAGCTTTTTCAGAACGCGGCAATCATGTAATAATCACTGGCCGCGACAAAGGTCGGCTGGAAAATGCGGCGGCCAAACTTGAAAACGTTACTGCGGTGGTATCCGATGTGACCAGTGCGCCAGATGTCAACGCCCTCGTGGCCAGGCTCAAAAACGACTTTCCGCAGCTGAATGTTTTAATCAATAATGCAGGTAGGGCAGCATATTATGAATTGGCCGAAGGAAAGGATGCGGGTCAAATAGCGGAAGACGAAATGCTGACCAATTATTTATCCATTATCCGGCTGACCGACGCACTCTTGCCGCAATTAAAGTCAGTGGGTGAAGCGGCGATCGTGAATGTATCGAGTATCGCAGCATTGGTCCCCAACCACATTATTCCGACCTATGGCGCCAGCAAGGCTGCTTTGCATTCGTACACTCAGTCACTGCGGATTTCGCTTGGTAAAAGTACCTCGATCAAAGTATTCGAACTGTTGCCTCCACTCGTCAATACCGATTTTTCCCAGGAAATAGGCGGGGTGAACGGTATCCCTCCCAAACAGGTTGCCGACGACTTGCTGGAAGCTTTTGAAAGCGATACACAGGAAATAAGGGTAGGACGGACCGCACAATTGTTCGAGCTGTTTTTGAATTCACCCTCCGACGCGCTTCGGGCCATGAATCCCGGACTTGAACTGGCGTGATAAATCAGGGCTACATGATTCACTGAAATTCATCGGAAAAATGAGACAGAAAATCGCATTTGCATTGATCATGGGGGTCATTACGACGGGTATAATTTCCTTTACTTTGATTTCTATAAATATTGGATTTGTTGCCAATTTTTTGGTGATTTGGCTGAAATCTTGGGGCATGGCCTACTTTGTCGTTATTCCTGCGATACTGATTATTGGTCCGCAGGTGCAAAAGTGGGTAGGTACGATGTTTCAAGATCCAGTGACTGAGGAGTTTGAGTAACAGATTCCGGAGTCTGAGAAACCGTTAAAGATTTTTATGAAAAGAGTAGTTGTTACAGGACTGGGAGTGATTTCTCCCCTTGGGAATTCGGTGGATGAATTCTGGGAAAATATCGTGAATGGTAAGAGCGGTGCTGCTACCATTACAAAAAAAGATGTATCCAAATTTAAGACGCAATTCGGATGTGAGGTCCACAATTTCAATCCGGAAGAATTTATCGACAAGAAAGAACTCAAAAAATACGATCTGCATACCCAATATGCCATTGTGGCTTCGGATATGGCGATCAAAGACGCCGGACTGGATTTCGAGGCGATGGACATTACCGACCGTTATGAGGCCGGTGTGATCTGGGCGACGGGAAATGGCGGGATGGGCACTTTTGAAGACCAGTTGCTGGAATTTCACGCCTCCGATGGTGTGCCCCGTTTCAGTCCTTTCTTTATTCCCAAAATGATCGTCGACATTGCGGCAGGTGTGATCTCGATCCGTCACAAACTGCACGGCCCGAACTACTGTACAGTCTCGGCCTGCGCTTCGTCCAACACTGCTTTGATCGCAGCATTTGATACGATCAGAATGGACAAGGCGAAAATAATGGTGGCGGGCGGTTCTGAGGCTGCTATTATCTACTCTGCCCTCGGTGGCTTTGGAGCGGCGCAGGCACTTTCGAAAAGAAATGACGAACCCGAAAAAGCTTCCCGGCCATTTGATAAAGATCGCGACGGCTTTGTGATGGGGGAAGGTGCAGCAGCACTGATACTGGAAGATTACGATTTTGCGGTAGCAAGAGGCGCGCAAATCTATGCAGAGATCGTCGGCGGCGGAATGGCGGCGGATGCGTACCACCTCACAGGTACCCCTCCCGATGGAATGGGTGCAGCGCTGGGCATGCGGAAAGCATTGAAAGAAGCAGGTATCACACCTGACCAGATCGATTACGTAAACGCCCACGCGACTTCGACCGGCTTGGGAGATATGAGCGAGTTAAATGCAATCAAGTCCGTTTTTGGCGATCATGCCGTTGCGATCAGTGCGACGAAATCAATGACAGGTCACTTATTGGGTGCTGCCGGCGCGGTTGAAAGTATCGTTTGTGCACTTGCTGTCAAACACGATATTATTCCGGGAACGATCAATACTGAAAACCTGGATGAGAATGTGCCGGAAGGAATGAATATTATCCTCGGTGAGTCAGTAAATCAGACCATCAACTACGCGCTGAACAATACGTTTGGTTTCGGCGGTCACACGGCGACTTCGATCTTTAAAAAATACACCGAAGGCAATTAATCTGTTAATTCAGACAAAACCTCAACTACCCCGTTTTCATCGTTGCTTTTTGCGATGAAACGGGCTATTTTTTTGATATCCGGGTGTGCATTTGCCATGGCATAAGAATAATGCGCCTTTTCGAGCATTTCCAGGTCATTCAAATAATCGCCGAAAACCATCGTCTGCTCCGGCGTTACATTGAATTTTTGCTGTAAGACCTCCATTGCACGGCCTTTGTTAGCCTTTTTGTGCGAAATATCCAGCCAGATCGGGCCGGAGACTTTTACCTGTAATTCGTCTTCAAACTTTTTATAATGCGGATAACTGTTCACTTCGGAACCCGCCAGGTCGCAAAGTGTGAATTTCAGGAACTTATCATCCTTGATTTTAAGTAAGTCCTCCACTACCTCATACTTTTCAAAATAGAGCTTCAGGTGATTGATAAACTCCGGCTCGTCACTTTCCACGTAAGCTTTCTTTTTGCCGCAAATAATTGGATAGCTGTTTGGAATCGTCCGGCCAATTGTGATCAGTTCACGCACAATATCCTGGTCCACGGGCTGAATATGGATTTCTTCATCCTGGAAAACCACGTAGCTGCCATTTTCTGCGGCAAATATCACCTGGTCTTTGATCCGGTCGAGTGTCTTGGCAAGATTAAAATACTGCCGGCCACTTGCCGCGACGAATACGATTCCATGTTCTTTTATTTTGTCAAAAACGGGGTAGAAAGACTCGTGTACTTCGTGTTTGGAGTTTAAAAGCGTACCGTCCATGTCGGTAGCGATCAGTCTGATATCGGAAAAATTCATATTAGTTTTTGTAAATACCTTTATTAACCAAGGTAAATGTACGGCCTTAGGTTCCAGCAAACGCGTTTTTTAGCCTGAGCCGAGCCAAAGCAAGTCACTCAGTCTTCCCGGAAACAGCCTATAAATTTTGTTCTGCAAGAAACCCGCGTTCATTTTTTGCTGTTGGATAGCTATCAAGGTGACTTCCAATTGCATGAAATTTTCCAAATACTACCTCGCCGCATTCATTTCCTTCATGATCTGGGGATTTTTTAGTCTGGCACTTAAACCGTTGTCTTCCTACGCATCTCTCGATATTTTGTTTTACAGGGTCTTTCTCTGCGCAGTGATCATGTCGGTAATCAGTCTGGTTTTCAGGAAAAAAGTATTGAGGGAAAATATTAAGTTGTTGAAAGTAATGCCTGCAAAACAACGGAACAGGTCCATTTTGCTAACATTATCGGGCGGTGTATTGCTCACTGCCAACTGGTTCTTCTTTATTTATGTGATGAACCATATCAGTATTAAAGCCGCCTCTTTTGCCTATCTGGTCTGCCCGATTATGACCACCGTGATCGCCTATTTTGTATTACACGAAAAACTCAGTAAATGGCAATGGGCGGCAGTTGCGATAAGTGTTTTTAGCTGTATGTTGTTGTCTTTTAATAGTATAGCTGATATTGCTTACAGCATGATCGTAGCGGCTTCTTATGCATTTTATCTGGTGAGCCAGCGGAAGAATATCGGCCTGGATAAATTTCTGGTACTTACCGTGCAGATTCTATTTTCTGCGCTGATCCTGCTACCATTCTATCCGGTTTACAGCGAAGGTGTCCCGACGGAGTGGACGTTTTACGCTTTAATTTTCGTCATCGCAGCGCTCTTCACAATCATCCCGCTTTATATGAATTTGTATGCATTGCAGGGCGTGACTTCTTCGACAATGGGGATATTACTTTACATCAACCCGCTGATGAATTTTGCGATTGCACTGTTTTACTTCCACGAGCAGATCAATTCCGTTCAGATTATCGGCTATTCGCTGATCCTGGTTTCTATTATCGTTTTCAACGAGCGCTACATTTTCGGAAGGCGCCGCGCCGCGCTGATTTAAGGTTTTTTAAAAACAAGGGAATGGATAAAACGGTTGAAATGAAATTCCTGGAAAATTTTCCGGTAACCTGCATTTTTGAATAACGATGCAGTATTTGGCAGGTTTTTAGCTTCGATTTGCAGGAAGATATTGAAGAATGCATACATCGCTTTCAACAGCCATTTGCGCCAATTGGTCGCCTTATTGTCCTCAATCCTGAAATCGGCAAATAGCCACATGCCTTTCGAAATCAGTACTTTATCAAGGATCCGAAATATGTTCTCAGCTCTTTCCTGGCTGAAATTATCAAAAAGAAAGGGTGTCAGGATTACGTCAAATTCCTCTTCGGTATGGAAGTAATCTACCGGCATCAACAAAAATGAAACCTGGTTTAGGCCGTAATTCCGTTCTTGAGCCTTTTCCAACATTTTCTCCGATATTTCAATATATATGATCGTCAGTCCGCTTGCATGTATTTTGGTGATTTCCTCCAATATCCTTCCAGTCCCGCCGCCCACGATCAGCACGCGCGCGGGTGCCTGAATAAAGCTGACGAGTGACCGTTGCGACCGCATTAATGCCCCTTGAAAAACAATACCTCCCAGAAAATCATAAAACCACGCAACGCGGTCGTAGTTGTTTTTCATGTCCTGCTAGTGTATAGAGCTGGTAAAAAAGCTTCCCGAAATGCCGCAAACCGCTTTTACCAAAAGTAATCCATCGATCACGATCAGATAAAAAAGGACACTTTTGGGTTTGCGGAGCGTGAAGGCTACGATCAGGTAGGAAATGAACGGAATAAAATTGAAAAACACCGTTACCGGACTGAGGTCGGCGAAATAGGCGAGTGTCAGGAAGGAAAGCAGGCCGACCGAAAGCAACGGCACGAGCACATATAGGATCGTATTCCGCAAACCCATTGCGACTGCAAAGGTTTTGAGCTGGATATTGGCATCGTCCTCATAATCCTTCATATCAAACATGATCGCATTGGCAGACATTACCATCCAGTTTTTTACAAATAACCAAAGCATAAACGCGGGCTCCTGAACATCGATTCCATGCTCGATTTTCAGCATAGCAACCGGGAAAATATTCACGAACCCCGCCCATACAAATCCGATCACAAATGCTTTTAACCAGCCCGTATTCCGAAGATTGAATGAGATGACAGACTTGGGAAGTAATCCGTAATACAAAACTGCCGCCGTGCATATTCCCAGCATCATCAGCCACCAATATACCGGCAGATTAATCAACTCAGAAAAGCGAGTCACCAGAAGCCAGCATCCGATGCTCAGGCAGACTGCGAAAAAAAAATACTGACTGACCCTGATAAACCGATGGTGCGTACGGTACCATTCCGTGCGCGGATTGGGCGAAACATCACTGCCCGGCGGGCTGGAATAGGCGATCGTATAATAGAATACCGTTGCACTGAAAATCAGCAGATAGTATGGTATGGAGTTGAGCGGCAAATGCAGCTGGGCCAGCGTTTCTATGGAAAGTGCGACCGCAAGTATCCCGACAAAGTAGTTTGCAAAAAATATGAATGCCGTAATTTTTTTGAGCATTTCCGGGAAATGTGTGGGTTCTGGCCGAATAACAGAATCAGAATGTCGATTTATAATTTTTCAAGACGATTATCAAAGCCTCGGTGGTATTTTATACATTAGTTTAAAGAAACACTGTTAAATCGTTAATTCCATGAAAAAAGTTTCCCTATTCATTACCCTGCTCTTTTTGTCTCAGGCAGTTATAAGTTTTGGTCAAAAAGATCCCGTTGTTGAGAACATAGTAAAAGAAGCAACAGACAATTCGCAGCTTGAAAAGCTGGCGCACGAGCTGATGGACGTGATCGGCCCCCGGTTGGTGGGTTCCCCTCAGATGCAGCAGGCGCACGAATGGGCTGTGGAAAAATATAAGGGCTGGAATATCACCGCTAAAAATGAGAAGTGGGGAGAATGGCGCGGCTGGGAACGAGGCATTTCGCATATTGATATGGTAGCGCCGCGCGTAAAATCCCTGCAGGGAATGCAGCTGGCGTGGAGTCCCGGTACCGGTGGAAAAACGGTAACTGCTGACGTAATCATCCTGCCCGACTTAACGGATTCTGTTGCATTTCAGAAATGGTTGCCTTCGGCGAAAGGCAAATTCGTCATGATCAGCATGAACCAGCCCACCGGTCGCCCGGATTACAATTGGGAGGAGTTTGCGACGAAGGAATCATTTGAAAAAATGAAAAAGGACCGCGACGCACAAACCGAGGCGTGGGCCAGCCGGTTAAGAAAAACGGGCTATAACGGCCGCACTTTACCCGCTGCGCTCGAAAAAGCAGGGGCCGCCGGTGTGGTAATGAGCTATTGGTCAAAAGGTTTTGGCGCAAATAAGATATTCGGCGCTTATACCAAAAAGGTGCCCACTATTGATATTGAATTGGAAGACTACGGATTGCTCTACCGTCTGGCGGAGTCGGGACACACGCCGAAAATCAGTGTTCGGGCTGATGCTAAGGAAACCGGCGTAGCGCAGACTTTCAATACGATCGGTGAGATCAAAGGCACTGAAAAGCCGAATGAATATGTGATCCTTTCTGCCCATTTCGATTCGTGGGACGGCGGTACCGGCGCAACGGACAATGGAACGGGTACGATCGTGATGATGGAGGCAATGCGTATTCTGAAAAAAGTATATCCAAATCCGAAACGCACGATCCTGGTGGGCCACTGGGGCAGCGAGGAGCAGGGTTTGAATGGTTCACGCGCTTTTGTGGAAGACCATCCTGAAATCGTTCAGAATATCCAGGCGGTATTTAACCAGGATAATGGGACTGGCCGCGTGGTAAGCTTACAGGGACAAGGTTTCGTGAATTCATACGATTACCTGGGTCGCTGGCTTTCGAAGGTACCCGAAAATATCAAGGCACCTATTGATACCCGTTTTCCCGGTGCTCCCGGCACAGGCGGCTCCGACTTCGCTTCTTTCGTAGCGGCTGGCGCGCCTGCATTCTCGCTGAGCTCGCTGGGCTGGTCTTATGGCAATTATACCTGGCATACTAACCTCGATACTTACGACAAGATCGTATTCGACGATGTGAGAAGCAATGCGATCCTGGCGGCGATTATGGCGTATCAGGCCAGCGAAGATCCTGCCAAAACTTCCCGCGACAAGATCGTGATGCCGCTGGACTCGAAAGGTGTACCAGGCTCATGGCCTGAGCCGAGAAAGCCGACGCGAAGAGGGGGATTGGATTGATGAATGATTGAATGATTGAATGTCATGCAGGGCGCAGCCGGGGCATATGCTTCGACCGCGCTCAGCTTAACAATCTACATAAACATAGACTATGCAAATAGAACAGATATTCCACGCAGACGAGGAGGTACTTACTATACGAACGTATGAGCAAGGGGCTGAGCCGGAAAATCAGGCGATGTTCAAGGCTGAGAAAGGCGAAGTGTGGTGGTTTTCTTCCAGAGAACTCTGGCTGGGGCTTGGGAAGGAGCCGAAACTGCCTGGTATTATCAAGCTATTCCGGTCACTTTTTTTCAAAAGAAAAGACCGTTGGCCGGATGAAATTGTTGTCGACGCCCGGGGCAAAAGTGCGGAGTGGGTCGAAAATGCTGTTAATGGCATTATTCTTGGTGGATATAATCTGCAACTCTATAAATCGAATCCAAAACCCCTTAGCGACTTTTTCCGGAACGGTACCCTGCGTATCCTGACAGGGGAAGGGGCGGCTGTGAGTGAAAGTATTTCAACCGGCCAAAAAACTGCAGTTGTGCAAATGCGGATTATGGATTTGATGAACGCACCGGGCAACTACAAAACGCCCGAAATACTGGCAGAATGGGCTGTGAAGTCGGGCGCGGAACATGGTTATAAGGTAAGCGTTTTGGATAAAACGAAACTGGAAAAGCTGGGAATGCACGCATTGCTGGCTGTAAATAAGGGCAGCGCCGTGCCGCCGGTCATGATCATTTCTGAATATACGCCTGAGAATTATCAGCGTACCGTTGCATTGGTAGGGAAGGGCGTCACATTCGATACCGGTGGGATTTCCATTAAAGCCTCGGCCAATATGCACCTGATGAAAAGCGATATGGGCGGCGCAGGCGCTGTTTTGGGAATAGTGGAGCTGGCGGCGCAGCTGAAATTACCGGTCCGCATTATCGGCGTAATTCCCTCTACCGAAAATTGTGTGGATGGTGCGGCCGTGAAGCCCGGTGACGTCATCGGTTCGTATTCGGGCAAGACCATTGAAGTAATCGATACCGACGCCGAAGGCAGGCTCATTCTGGCCGACGGGATAAGTTATGCGGTGCGGAATTTTAACCCAGATATACTGATCGACCTCGCCACACTTACCGGAAGTGTTATCCAGACGCTGGGCTATGAGGCTGCGGGATTATTTACTCCGAATGATCAGCTGGCAGCAGACCTGGCCGGATCGGGCGATACGACGGGCGAGCGCGTATGGCGGCTGCCGGTTTGGGATGAATACAAAGAAGAGATCAATTCCGATATTGCTGATGTAAAAAATTACCACGGTAAGCCACTGGCGGGAGCTATTGTCGCCGCTAAGTTTCTGGAAGTTTTTACAGAGGAACACCCAGCCTGGGCACACCTGGATATTGCAGGTACCGCTTTCGGCGACACGGAGTTTGCGCCGGGACGCGCCGGTACTGCTTACGGGATCCGTTTACTAAGGCAATTTTTGTCGACTTTGTCACTCCGTCAGTAGTAGTAGCCGGTTCGCCATCTGACCAAAACAACATGAAATTTAACCATGGCTTTACTTGCCTGATTGCTTCTTTTTGCTAGATTTACCAATACTACTTCCTATCAAAAAAAGTTTTATATGGCCCGGACGCTGACATTTCTTTGTATTTCGACCTATTTCAAAGGCAACGATTTTCTCAAAGCCTGTAAAGAAGCCGGTAACAAAGTATTTCTGATCACTGCCAAAAAGCTGGAAAATAAACCCTGGGCAAGAGAGGCGGTCGATGAGTTTTTCTATATCGAGGAAGGACCCGACGGGACTTATAATATGTCCGAGATCATTACCGGCCTGGCTTATGTCATGCGGACCAGGCCGATCGACAGGGTCGTTGCACTGGACGACTTTGATGTAGAAAAAGCAGCGCATATCCGGGAGTATTTCAGGATACCCGGCATGGGACAAACTACCGGCAGGTATTTCAGGGACAAGCTCGCAATGCGCACCAAAGCTGCCGAGTCGGGTATATTGGTACCGGCATTTTCTTCGCTGTTCAATGACGATGACATCAATCGCTTTATCGAAAAATATCCCGGTCCCTGGATGATCAAGCCACGTTCCGAAGCCTCTGCGACAGGAATCAAAAAACTGGAAAATGCGGACGAGCTTTGGCAAACGATCCACGATCTCGGGGATAAAAGGCATGCATACCTGGTAGAACAGTTCAAGCCGGGGGATGTTTATCATGTGGACTCGATTTCCTATAATGGCAGGGTTATATTTTCCTGGAACAGCAAATACCTCGCACCTCCTTTCGATGTAGCGCACGGAGGCGGCATCTTCCGATCGGTAACCGTTCCATTCGATTCTTCCGAGGAACATGCGCTGGAAACGCTCGCTATCGACCTTTTGAAAGCGTTCGGACTCAAACACAGCGCGTCGCATACGGAAGTAATCCGCTGCTACGACGACGGTAAGTATTATTTTCTTGAAACTTCTTCCCGCGTGGGCGGCGCTAATTTGTCCGAAATGGTAGACGCATCTTCCGGCATTAACCTCTGGAAAGAATGGGCAAAAATGGAGACCGCGGAGGCGAATGGTGACAACTACAAGCTGCCGCCGGTAAGAAAGGAATATTCGGGCATTATCATATCCCTGGCCCGGCAGGAGCGGCCGAACATGGCGGTTTTCGATGATCCTGAAATTGTGTGGAGAATGGAAGAGCCTTATCACGTAGGGCTGGTAGTTCGCTCCAAGTCGCACGAAAAAGTAATGGAGCTGCTGGACAAGTATGCGGCGATCATTCAAAAAAAATACCACGCATCTGCTCCTGCGCCGGACCGTCCTACGCATTGAAGAAAAATTGAAAATTTTTCTTGACTCTAACCTTACGTCATACCTTATGTTTGTGATGTCAATCATTTAAACAGGTAAGATGATCCTTTATTCAGTCAAAAAACTCGCCCGTCTTGCTGGTGTCAGTGTGCGCACGCTGCATTTGTATGACCGGATGGGGCTTTTGAAGCCGTCTGTGCGTACCGAGGCCAGGTACAGGATGTATGGGGAAAAAGAGCTTCTGCGGTTGCAGCAAATCCTGTTCTATAAAGAGTTGGATTTTGCACTGCAGGAGATCCTGCAAATTCTCAATGATCCTGATTTCGACTTAATCCAAGCGCTTGAAAGTCACAAATCTGCATTGAAGGCCAGAAAAGAACGGATCGCTACTTTGCTTGTTACGGTTGAAAAAACAATCGTTAAACTAAAAAAAGGAGCTATGATGAATCACGAAGAGTTATATGCTGGCTTGCCTCGCGAAAAGGCAGAAGCCTACCGGAAAGAAGCCGCAGAAAAGTGGGGATCCGAAACTGTTGAAAATGCGGAAAAAGAACTCGGTAAACTCAGTAAGGCTGAAATCGCTGAACTAATGTCGGAATCCAGGCGGGTAGCAGAGCGACTTGCAGTATTGAGCAGGGAAAACCCGGAAGGGCCCCTGGTACAAACCGAAATAGCGAAGCATTATGCTTTGATCAGGCGATTTTGGGGAACCTCCGGATCACCAGATCAACAAGCAGAAGCTTATGCAGGCCTGGGTCAGCTGTATGCAGACGATGAACGCTACACGCTAATTGACGAAAAGCCAAATCCGGAATTTGCAATTTTCATGCGGGATGCAATGCGTTGTTTCGCTGAGCAGAATCTGAAATAGGGTAACCTGATTACAGCTTATCCGGCGCATTCACGTGCACCGGATATGCTGCCTATTATAACACTTTATGGAAGTTTGAACGCATGCCTGCCCAGCAGCAGCCACTCGCCTTTTACTTTTGCCATACCAGCAGAACACCGAGACTGATCGGGGCGGGGTCTTTTCCTTTGTTGTGCGTTTCGCCTTTCAGCTTGTGCCGCACCATTGCTACATCACCTGATATGTAGATAGTTTGGTCGCTCAGGTCAATTTTGGTAAAGTTGGATTCGCCGCTGGTCAGCGCAATCAAGAATGCTTTTTTATCTTCTACCAAACCATTGGAGTGGCCGTAGGATAGGGAAGGGGAGGTCAGTTTCGCCAAAGCTTCTTCTTTGCCATCCACCAATGCGACCCGCAATTTTTCCACCTGCGAAGCAATCGCTTTTTCATCTGAGGACTGTGCAGAGGCTGAGACATTGATCAGCAGAAAACAAATAAAAAGTAGAATCGATCTTTTCATAGCATTAATTTTATCAGGCATATTCCGTTTCTGCCAGAAACATTTCAAGTGTTTCCATCGCGCCATTTTGTTTCAAAGAAAGCAAATGTCCGGCAATTCCCGTTACAAGCGATTCTTCTTTGCTAAGATCTTTACCCCAGATAGTAACGTCTTTCAAAATCGCTTTAACCGTTTCTTCCATTGATGACATTTGCCATTTTTGGTAAAAGAAAGCAGCTTTTTCGTCCTGGATCAGGTAATAATCCCCATTTGCCAGCCCATAATATTTGTCGCCATCTTTCCGTGCAGGCTTCATATAATAAATATAGGCGGCGTAGCCAAAGGTTGCGTATTCCGGGAAATGAGCTTGTTGTTTTTCGTAGTTCAGGAATGTAGAGGCCACCCGGGATTGAATCTTAGCGGAATAATTTTGACTGATGTTTAACCATTGATGCTGAATATGCGGATTTTTGAAACGCTCCAGTACCTGCCGGCTGAACTCTGCTGCGAGCCCGTCCGGAACAGGATACGGTATAGCCCGGGCGATTTCGGTCAGCATCAAATTTGAAATGAAAGTAGCGAAACTCGGGTTTGACATGGCTTCTACGACTGTACTGAATCCGCACAAATATGCCAGCCCACTTCCCAGCGTGTGCGCTCCATTCAATAAACGAAGTTTCAACTCACGGTACAGTTCGATATCGGGTTCGATCACCAATCCTTTGTCTATTCCATAAAACGGAATTTTCGCACGGATCTCGTCACCTCCTTCAATCGCCCATAAGTGGTAAGGCTCAGCCGTAATGAGCAGTTCGTCTTTGTAACCGAGCTCTTCTTCCAGTTCTTTATGAACGGATTCTTCCGGTTTTCCGGGTACGATCCTGTCTACCAGTGAATTGCAAAACTGGTTATGTTGTTCAATCCAGTCGATAAAGGCTGCTTCCAACCCATTTCTGTGAGCCAGTTCGAGGACGATCGCTTCCAGTTTTTTACCATTTTCAGGGATCAGCTCGGTCGGGATAATAACTACTCCTGCGTCGGCGGCACCTGAAAAAGCAACGTACCGGGCGTACAAAAATGCCAGTAATTTGCCCGGAAACGAGACTGGCGGCCACTGATAAATATCATCCTGAACCAGCTGAATGCCGGTTTCGGTCGTATTCGATATGATCATACCGATCGCAGGATTGCGCGCCAGGTCCAGCACGAGTGACCATTGGGATTTGGCATTAATAACCCTGCTGATTGCAGATGAAATGATATTCTCTTCTTCAACCCTTCCGCCGATAATTCCGCGTGTGCAAAGCGTGTATAGGTTATTTTGTCTTTCAAATGCTTTTAAATCACCTTTGTCGGTAGATTTTACGACCACTATTCTGCCATTAAAAACACCCTGCCTATTAGCTTTGTCTATATAAAAGTCGGCAAGTCCCCGCAGAAATGCGCCTGTACCGAATTGAAGTACTTTTTCGGGTAACTGAAAAACCGAGTCCTCAGGCACGGTCACACCGGGGTGATTTCTGAGTTGCCGGAGCTTTTCGCGAAAAAGATAATTCATGGTATGGACAGTGTTGTACAAGACTGCCTCAAACATAGCGGCAGCCTGGTTGTGAAAATATGATTTGTCTTTTTCGGGGTAAGGACTAAATTTAACGTCTGTTCTACTATGACTACACCTGAACGAGTTTAGAGCGAATAATTAGAAATATCAAATACTGAATTGTCTTTTTTTGTGCAATCGTTATCGGGAACGTTGCCAGTTGCCGGGATAAATTCCTGAACTTACCCTCTGTTTATAATTCATTAGTGATTTGACTTTGACCGGATCGGAGATATATCATCTGTGGTCGGGTTGTAAGTTGGAATAAACCAATTTTCTTTTGGAAGCAATTACAATCAAGGATATTGCAAAAGCGCTGAATTTGTCTACTTCAACCGTTTCGCGCGCGCTGCGTAACAGTTACGAGATCAATCCCGAAACCAAGAGGCTGGTAATGGAATATGCGGAACGAATGAATTACCGGCCCAATCCGATCGCATTGAGTTTGAAGGATAGCAAAAGCAAGTCGATCGGCGTCATCATTCCTGAAATCGCAAACCACTTTTTCTCCCAGCTAATCAATGGGATTGAGTCTATTGCGTATAATCTTGGTTATCATGTGGTCATATTTCAAAGCCACGATTCGTACGAGCGGGAAGTTGCGAATACTAACTATCTTGTTTCACGAAAAGTAGACGGCCTGCTTGTATCGCTGGCAAGTTTAACCACTGATCTGTTCCATTTTCAGGATTTGATGGAGAGAGGTTTGCCCATTGTGTTTCTGGACAGGGTACCCAAGGAAATTGAAACGCATAAGGTGGTCGCCGACAATTTTGCAGGAGCCTATGAAGCGACGAAGCATTTAATCCAGTCGGGCAGGAAACGCATCGCGCATCTGACCAGCCCTATATATTTGTCGAACACTACCGAACGTTTGGCAGGATATAAAAAGGCTTTGGAGGATCATGGTTTGCCTGTGGATGAATCTTATGTAAAATACTGCCATTACGGAGGAAAGGTAGTGAGTGAAAATGAAGCGGCTATTCAGGAAATGCTGAGTCTTCCTGAGCCTCCTGACGCTATTTTCACGGCCAGCGACAAACTTACTACGGGTTGTATGGCAGTTTTGCAACAAAAAAAGATCAGGATACCTGAACAGATCGCGATCGTAGGTTTTACCAATATCGGTGTTGCCGACTTACTTAATCCACCCCTGACGGCCGTGGTGCAGCCTGCCACAGATATGGGGCAGCAGGCGGTCGAACTACTAATCCGGCTGATTGAACATCCGCAAAAAACCTCCGAATACGAAATCCGTTCCCTTAAAACTTCGCTGATTATCCGTCAGTCTTCCGGGCATTCGTAAATTTGCTTTTGTATTAATCAAAAGAATATGATCAGTCTTCCCGTCGGTGATGCCCTTTTCAATTATCGCGTCGCCGGAGTTGCGGTTTTGAATGGAAAGGTACTTTTACACAAGACACCTTCCGATAAGTTCTGGAGCCTGCCGGGTGGACGGGCCGAGATATTTGAATTTTCAAAAGATACGCTGGCCAGGGAAATGCAGGAAGAAACCGGGCTGGAAGTGTCGGTAGGCGAACTACTGTGGATATCTGAGAATTTCTTCGTTTATAATGGAAAAAAATACCACGAGCTCGGATTTTACTATCTAATGGAAATTCACGCGCTGGAAGACCAGTCCGATTTTCTTGGTGCCGAGGGGCAGGATGAGCTGCTTTTCAAATGGATCAATGTGAGTGAGCTGGCAGTCAATCGTATTTATCCCGAATTCATCGCAGAAGAACTAACCAAATGGCCCCTGCTGCAAAAGCATTTTACTTCTTCTTTCATTGATCTGGATAAGTAGGTCAGGTTATTTCGGGGAATACCCATCGCAAAATTTTCAATATGCATTTTACATCCCGGCTGAAATCCAAATTGCCGAATATAGGAACGACGATCTTTACCAGAATGTCAAAGCTGGCTGAGGAGTACCAGGCGCTCAACCTGTCGCAAGGTTTCCCTGAATTTGACTGTTCGCCGGATTTGCAGCGATTGGTTGATAAATACATTCGGTCGGGGAAAAATCAATATGCGCCGATGGCAGGGGTAATGCCTTTACGGGAAGCTATTTCGAAGAAAACATACGAATCTACGGGCAGGGAATATCACCCGGAAACTGAAATTACAATCACCAGTGGCGCTACTGAGGCCTTGTATGTGGCCATTACGACGATTGTGAATCCCGGAGACGAGGTGATCGTTTTCGAGCCTGCTTATGATAGTTATGTCCCCGCAATCGAGCTTTGTGGGGGTATTCCGATATTCGTCACGCTGGATCCGCAGTATGATTCCATCGACTGGAAAGCCGTAGCATCGAAGATCAGTGAAAAAACGGTCGCTATTTTGATCAATACGCCGCATAACCCGACGGGAAATGTGTGGTCGCAACGTGATTTGCAGACTTTGGCGGAACTGGCGGAAAAGTATGATCTGCACGTGATCAGCGATGAAGTTTACGAGCATATTATTTTCGATGGCAGCTCTCACATTTCTGCGGCATCCATTCCAGCTCTTGCGTCGCGCACTTTCCTTTGTGGTTCATTTGGTAAAACATTTCACACGACCGGCTGGAAATTGGGCTATTGCCTGGCGCCGGCTGCATTGACTACTGAATTCCGGAAAATCCATCAATTCCTCGTTTTTAGTGTGGTAACCCCATTCCAGTTTGCAGTGGCGGAATATCTTCTGGAACCCGGGCATTATTTAAAATTATCAGATTTTTATCAACAGAAAAGAGACCTGTTTTTGCAGGCTGTGGAGGGTATTGGTTTTACCGCGAAACCGGCGGAAGGTACCTTTTTTCAAAATCTCTCCTATCAGAGTTTGTCTGACGAAAACGACGTATCCCTTGCTGAGCGATTGACCAGAGAATTTAAAATCGCTTCCATTCCGGTTTCCGCATTTTATAGCCAACCTGTTCAATTCAAAACGTTGAGGTTCTGTTTCGCAAAAAATGACGAAACCCTGTTGAAAGGAGCTGAATATTTGCAGAAGGTTATTTGGTAACACGAAAAAAGTCGTATCTTGGTGTGACAATATTCGTGTCATGAAAAAAATCTCATATGACAGGCTGGACGACGATGCGCCTCTGCGGATAGCGGCCGAGCCGGAGGTATTGTACCTGGCGAACCGTACGATTCAGGGATTTAGTATCGGGCAGTTTCAGCAACTGTCTCAGAGCCTTTCGTTTACGCAGCTGGAATGGGCGGATATTCTGCATATCAGTGACAGAACTTTGCAACGATATATGAAGGATAACAAGCCTTTTGAAGGGCTGTATGCCGAGCATCTCTATCAGCTTCAGAATATGGCAAATCTGGGTTTGCAGGTATTCACTTCTCCCAAAGCATTAGAAGATTGGCTCCGAAAACCGCGTATGGTACTGGGCGAAATGCAGGATTTCTCGACCCTGAAATCGTTCTGGGGCGTGAAGCTGATCGCCAATGAGCTGGGCAGGATCGAACATGGAGTTTACATATGATGGTATACCGGCTGGCAGCGCGGCAGTATATCGATGATCTGACAGGTACCGGCGCCAAACTTTTCGGCGGAAGGTGGAACCCGGTTGGGAAGGCTTGCATTTACACGAGTTCCCATATTTCACTCGCTCTGCTGGAAAAATTTGTCCATGCTAACCACCAGGAAAATATGCAGCGAATCGCGCTGCTACGCATTGAACTGCCTGACGAAAGCGATTTAATCTTTCATACCGACGAAAAACTCTTGAAAGAATCCTGGCCTGATGACATTACTTATTCGCAATGGATAGGGGAGCAGGTACTGAGCGACTCTTCTGTTATCACGTTTTCAGTTCCTTCCGCCATCGTTCCCTCAGAAAGAAATTACATTTTGAATCCGCTGGCAAAGGATTTTAATAGGGTCAAAATAATATCCGTTACAGATTTCACAACAGATTTTCGCTTGCTTTCCAAGTTGCTCCCGTAATTGTTACTTCTTGAATAATAATGCTTTAATGGGCTGTATTTTGGTAATGATCAGTGTAGGAATCAGTAGGATTAACCCGGAAATCACTACCGTAGCTATATTGACAGACAGGAAAATAGGCCAGTCAAAAACGATGGGTACTGTGTCCATATAGTAATTCACCGGATCCAGCGGGATCAGTTTAAACTGGTATTGCAGCCAGCACAGCAGTAGGCCGGTTATGTTTCCGATAATTAATCCGCGCCTCACCATATACAATCCCACCCGGAAAAACACGCGTCTGATCTGGCTGTTTGGGCTTCCCAATGTTTTTAAAAGACCGATCAAAGGGGTCCGTTCCATGATCATCACCAGCAGGATCGAGATCATATTGAAGCAGGCAACAAACAAGATTAAGGTCAGGAAAACGGCTGTATTGCGGTCGAGGAGGATCAGCCAGTCGAAAATCTGCGGATAGGTACTGGTCACTTTTTGAAGGAATATGCCGGGCGGAAGGGTAGTTCTCAGCTGATTTGCGATCCTGTCGAGGTCACGGAAATCTTTGAGGTAAATCTCATAGGTACCCACCGAATCTTTTCCCCAGCCGTTGAGTCTTTGCACCAAACCTAAGTCGCCGATGATGAGATTATTATCAAACTCCTCCATTTGCGTATCGTAAATACCACAGATCGTCAGCTTGCGCGGACGGGGCGGGTTTTGCAGAGAATACATGATCACATCGTCGCCGATTTTCAACCGGAGCTCGGCTGCAATTTTGCGACTGATCAGGATTTCTGAAGAGTAACCGTACTTGATGGAAGATGAATCTGTGTGACTGATCAGTCTGCCCTGTTTCAAGCTGCTTCTGAACGTTTGCCAGTCGTAATCTTTGCCCACACCTTTTAAAATCACGCCCTTAATTTCTTCCGGCGTTTTCAGAATGCCCGATTTATGCGCGACGGTCTGCCATCTTTTTATTTCCGGAATTTGTGGTAATGCAATGGAAACCGGATTTAGAACTGGCATCGGGCCTTCCTCGTAGGAATTCCCCTGTGAATAAGAGTTGATATTAATATGCGCGCCGAAAAGGAAAATCTTTTGCTGAATGGTTTGCTTGAAGCCCAGTAGCACTGCGAAAGCAATAATTCCCACGGAAATCCCGATCGCAATACTGGCGACGCCGATCCTGGAAACTGTTGCAGAAAACGACCCTGCTTCGTTGTGACGGATGCGTTTGGCGATGAAGGAGGGGAATTGCAAGGGGAATCAGTTGATTAATTTGTATGTTGACAAAAATAAGGGAAAAACTTTACCGGTACGAAAAGGCAAATTTTATTAAGTTGCCGGCATGTAGTTTTTGGAAAGTCAAAAAAGTCCTTCAACAGAATAAGTTTTCATGCCACTCATCAAAGTAGCTTCCGGAACAGTCAATCAAACGCCCATGGCGTGGGAGTCCAATACACGCAACATTATTCAGGCTATCCGCGAAGCCAGAAAACAGCAGGTCAGTCTGCTTTGTTTGCCCGAACTGTGTATCACCGGCTACAATTGCGACGACTATTTTTTTGCCCCCGATCTGCTGGTACAGGCTGAAAAATGCCTGCTTGAAATCGTTCAGGAAACTTCCGGGATGATCTTGGCGGTAGGGCTTCCGGTGCGTCATAATAATAGCATTTATAATGCAGCCTGTTTGATTTCCAATAAACAGATCGCCGGTTTTTATTGTAAACAAAACCTTGCAAATAACGGCATTCACTACGAAGCCAGGTGGTTTCGCCCGTGGCAGCCCGGCCAGGTTGAAAGTATTGAGGTGAACCAGATGTTTTACCCGATCGGCGATGTGATCTTTGACCTTGCCACCGGCCCGATCCAGGGCGGCTCGAATGGGGTGAAAATTGCATTTGAGATTTGTGAAGATGGCTGGGTGTCCAACCGCCCGGCGCGCCGGCATTATGAGCGCGGGGTTGATATTATACTGAACCCCAGCGCAAGCCATTTTGCATTCAACAAATTTTTAACGCGTGAAAAACTGGTCGTAGACGCTTCCAGATCCTTTTCATGTAGTTATATCTATACTAATTTGCTGGGTAACGAGGCGGGCCGCGCTATTTACGATGGTGATGCGATGATCGCTTCGAACGGAGAGCTGCTGGCGTCAAGTCAGCGTTTCAGTTATGAAGATTTCCTGATCACTACTGCAGTGATTGACACCGATATTACCCGGCTAAGCCAGGTTCAAAGCAAAATAGCAACTGCAATAAAAGATAAGACCTGGCGGGTCCCGGCCCGGTACGACTTTCCGGATATTGAACCCGTATTGCCGCAAGTTCCTGAAATTGAGCCGTTTGAAAAAGGTGGCGCGTTGAAGGAAGAAGAGTTTGCCCGGGCGGTTTGTCTGGCATTGTTTGATTACCTGAGAAAAAGCCGCTCCAGCGGATTCACGATCTCGCTTTCAGGAGGTGCGGATTCTTGCGCTTGTACTGCACTTTGCGGGTTGATGATCCGGCTGGCCGATGAAAGTATTGGTATGGATCGGTTGAAGGAAAAGCTGTCTTACATTAAAAAGATACAGTCGGCCGAAACAGAAGAAGATTTGGCGAAGGCATTGATTCATAACATTTACCAGGGAACAGAAAACAGCTCGGCTGATACCCTGGAATCGGCCCAAACACTCGCGGAATCCATTGGTTCCACATTTTATAATATCAATATCAATGGCCTGGTTGAAACCTATAAAGGACTGATAGAGGGGCAAATAGACAGGGAGCTGACCTGGGAGCAGGATGATATTGCGCTGCAAAATATACAGGCGAGGGTGCGCGCCCCTGGTGTATGGTTACTGACTAATTTGTCCAATCACCTGTTACTTTCTACATCCAACCGCTCGGAAGCTGCGGTTGGTTATGCGACGATGGATGGGGATACCGCGGGCAGTATCAGTCCGCTGGCTGGTATCGACAAATTTTATCTGCGTCAATGGTTAAGATGGCTGGAAACAGTGGGTTGCGAAGTGAAGGGAAAGCATATCCGCATTGAGGGACTTAGAAAAGTGAACAGCCTGCAACCTACCGCGGAACTCCGGCCGCTGGCCCAAACCCAGACAGACGAGGCGGATCTGATGCCTTATGAATTTTTAAATGAGCTGGAAAGACTTGCGATCCGGGATAAAAAGTCGCCTCTGGAATCTTACAGAAACCTGCATGTTCGCTATAAAGGTTTGTATGGGGATGAACAAATACTGGCCTGGACTGAAAGATTTTTCAGGTTATGGAGCCGCAACCAGTGGAAACGTGAACGGTATGCGCCTTCTTTCCATCTCGATGATCTTAATCTGGATCCAAGGTCATGGTGCCGTTTCCCGATTCTTTCAGGCGGTTTTGAACGTGAGTTGGAAGAATTAAGAGCTTATTTCGAGGGAAGTCCGGTGCAGAATGGACGAAAGAGGATCGGATTTTAATTGCAAAAACGGATACCCGCCTGGAAGCCCAGCCAGTGGTAAACCTGCTGGCCTGACCCGGGGTCTGCTCCCAGCCAGATCGGCTGCAACCCCTTTCGGTCGGTTATTTTCAGAATATCCTGATCTGTCGAAAGTAGGAGGCTGACGGACGGGCCTGCGAATAATGCAAATTTGTTTCCAAGCTTCTTTTCTATCGATATTGAAAACCTGAACAGGCCTGCATTGATCTCTTCTATTTTCTGATCTTTAAAAAATACGACACTTGCTGTCAGATCTGCATTTGCCGCCCAGCCTTTTCCCAACGGTTGAGCTGTCCCGAAACCGTAACCCAGGCTTCCCAGCGGCTTGTTAGGGGCCATTCCATTAAAGCTCAACGTGAAAATGTTATAAAATCGGCTCATGCCTGTTTTGAATGCAGTATTGAAATAGCTGAACTCATCAGTTCCAAATTCATACCTCCGGTAGCCGTTCCGGCGCACGTAACTGAATAACCCGAAAGGTACTGTTGCAGAAGAATCGGCATAGTTGACTGTCCCGATCTGATGACCGGAGCGAACCGTGTTGGCATAATTGTAGCCCAGCGAAAATTGGTATCCTTTTAAAGTCCCGACTACGACATTACCGACGCCCGCCAACTGAAAGCCTGAAAAGTTGCCACCTGTGTAATTGATCACATTGTTACCCTGGAACCCTTCGAAATTTCCCAGAGTCAGGTTGAGGAAATTCGAATATTGAAAACCACTCACATTTTTTCCGACAATATTACTTATTCCGGCCAGCTGAAACCCCTTTACGTTTCCCCGGACGACGTTGACGAAAGTACCAATCTCGAATTTGTCGACTCCTAATGAGTAGCCCGCGAGAAAATTAATGGAATAGTCGTTGATAATATTTCCGCTTAGCCCATGATTAGTCCCAAGAAAAGGTAAAACCGACGCCTGAAAAGGTCGGTAGAGTGTATCGGTAATATTTCGGGTATGGACGGCCTGCTTTGCGGAGGCGAATGCGCTGACAAAGCTGTTCTGGACTTTTTGGTATGTTTTAACAAACCGTTCATATTCTCTTCCGATTACATGGTTGTCGGAATCGCGGATCGGCAAAGTATCTGAAATGGCCTCTTTTGAGTACGCTACCTGCGTTTTTGGGATCTCTATCCGATGATAGAGAGAATCTTCCGGAACACTGGTGAATGTTTGAGATATGGGCGAAATCGGGCGGAGCGTATCCGGGTTCAGGTTAATCTGCAAATAAGTATCCTGCTTGCTGGTAATGGAAATGCTTTTACCCACATATTCTTCCTTTCGAACTTCCAGGCGGATTGTCCCGGTTGAGGCCGGAAGCCGGATTTTATAATAACCATATTGATTACTCACCGCTGAGGCCAGTGTTGCGGACTCATAGATACTTGCATTGGCCAGCTTATTGCCAGTCCGATTGTCGATAATGTAACCGTTCAGATTGAATTCTTCCGGTTCCTCAGTCTTTTCCGGTTCTTCTTTTTTTTGAAGAATGATATATTTCCGGCGCTCTTTGAAGGTTACCTTATTTTTAAAAAGCGCGTTTAAAATGTCTCTCACGCGCTCATCCGAAGCATTTATGGAAACCCGTGCCTTGATATCGATCATATCCGGACTGTAAGAAAAACTAAAATTTCCCAGCTCCCCGATCTGCTGCAACGTTTCGTCGAGCGGCTGGTTGTTGACCCGGATGGAAATGCGTTTGTCCAGGATATCCTCCGCAGGTGCGGCACTGATGAATGCTAGCGCGACCAGCAGAAACAGTAGTTGGGTGATGCGGATCCTGGTTATCGGCCGAGGGCTATAAATCTTACTGACAACCATCTCCGTCGAGCCAATATACTTTACCTTCTTTTCTCAGATCCAGGTTGAGGGTTTCCGCAATAACGGCCAGCGTCGCGTCAAGCGGCTCTTTTTCAAACCTAATGGTCAGTCTGCATTGGGCTATTTGCTCGTTGGTCAGCCGCACATCAACATGGTAACCGTCGCGAATCGTAGATATTACTTCATTCAGCTCAGTAGCCGTGAAATCGAAGACTTGCGTGCGGTAACCCATTACGTTCATATTTGCTTTCAAGCTTTTAATGGTGTCCGAAGAAATTTCGGCGCTCTGACCTTTCATCAGTTCCACCTTTTTCGAAGCTTTGCTTACCTGCACTTTTCCCGTCGCCACATCCACGCGAACCGGCGCTTTCTCATACGCTTTTACATTGAATGAAGTGCCCAAAACCCGAATTTCGGTGCCGTTTGCATCGATCACAAAAGGGTGTTCTTTGTCGGGCGTCACATCAAAAAATGCCTCCCCCATTAAGGAAACGGTTCTGAGATCTCCGTTAAAATTTTCCGGATAAGTGATCGCCGAATTATAGTTCAGGAAAACCTTTGTCCCGTCAGGTAAAAGCTGTTCTTTGGTATTGTTGGTCGTCGCGACTGTCAGCGAATTGGATTGTTCTTGTTGCATGAAAAACCATCCAAATGCCATTACCAGCAAGGCTACAACCGCTGCTGCCCAGATCGTTACGGGGAGTTTTTTCTTAACTGGTCTTTGGTCAAAATCAATCCGGCGAGGCTCGGAAGACAGGAGCGGAACAGCTGCGGGGCCCTGATCCATTTTCTTCTTAACCTTATTCCAGGCCTGGTCAGTATTGACTTCCACTTTTCTCGGAATTGATGCGGTATGCATCCAGATAAAGCGGTAGGTGGCTAGTTCCTGTTCATTTTCAAGGGAAACAGCCCGCCAATTGTCGACAATATTTTTCTCTTCCTCGGTTGCGGTTTCTGCCAGGTAACGTGCCAGCAGTTCTTCCGATATGTGTTCGTGAAACTGGCTCATGACAAAGACGCGATTAATTGTTCAACAAATAAGTAGACAGGCCAGAGCATGGAAGGCAGATAATCAGCCAGCTCGACACGCAGGATTTTGAGCGCCTTGCCGATCTGGTTTTCAACGGTTTTGATGGAGATCCCCAGCTGATCCGCTATTTCCTGGTACTTCAATTCTTCAAAGCGGCTCATCCTGAATGCTTTCTGACACTGTTCGGGCAATATGCTCACCGCCTTCTCGATCCGCTCTTCCAGTTCATTCGCATGGATAACCTCCGTGACCGATTCATACGATTCACTCGAGAAATGCAGCGTATGTTCCCGGTGCACTTCACGCACGGAAGCATGTTTGAAACGGTTAAGACAGTGATTATGAACGGCGCGGTACAAATAAGACTTCAAAGAAAGCGTAATTTCCAGATCCTGTCTTTTCTCCCAGATCGTTAGAAAAACGGTTTGCACAACCTCTTCGGCTTCTTCAGCATCTTTCAGCATCGAGGCGGCATAGTTGCAAAGTCGCGGGTAATATTGACGAAAAGTCGTTTCAAACGCCTGTTCGTCGCCCCGCCTGATCGCAGCAACTATATCTGGGTCGGAAGGTTGCACGGATTTCTGTTTTTGATTTTCGGTCAAAAATAGAAAATCTCTTTCGATTAGCGGCTGATGATATGTCTGAGCGGTCGCGGTCAAGTTTAAATCCCTTTTTTTTATGACAATCTTGCTTGCTTTTACCCCCATTTGAGGAAAAAATATTTCTGGCATAGGGGGACTCGGGGGGGGAGTTGTCTTGGTAAAAAAGGGGCATTTAATAGTTCCTAGCGTTTATTACACATCCATACTTATTATTTATTAGCCATGAAAAAAGTTATTTCCTCAGTTCTGTTCTCGTTTGTATGTCTGCAATCGTGTGTTTACGTTGAATCCGACGATCATATTCCACCGCGCGGAACGCATACGGAAACCTACGATCTCCAAAATTTCGATGAGCTGGAAATGGGCGACGCATTTCAAGTAAGGGTTGTTTCCGGGGCTAAATTCTCTGTTTCCGCCACGGGAGAGCTGAATGATCTCGACGATCTGGACGTTTTTGTTCACGAAGGAAAGCTGGTTGCGCGCTACGATGACTGGCGCAATAACCGTAAACGCATGGATATTGACATCGTGATGCCCGATGTAGAGGAAGTGAATTTCTCGGGTGCAGTAAATGCCAAGCTGCTTGGTTTCGAAAACCTTCCTTCGATCCACGTTGAACTCTCCGGGGCGTCGCGTTGTGAATTTGACGGATCAGCCAGAGAAATGGATTTCGACCTGACGGGTGCGTCGCGACTCAAACTCTCGGGAAATGCTAAGTTTCTGGACGGCGAATTGTCGGGAGCCTCACAGTTAATTGCATTTGACCTGCCGGTTGAAGAGTCAGATATCAACCTTTCCGGCGCGAGCCAGGCGCAGGTTAGCGTTTCGAAATTGCTGAAAGTGGATGCAAACGGCGCGAGTGCTGTGCGTTACCGGGGTAATCCGGCCATCGACAAAAAACTGTCAGGCGGCAGCACGTTAAGAGCCGACTGATCTATTTGATCATCCCGTATTTAGCCCTGGCCTGGCTCTTCGACATGCCGTCAAAATGCCACCATTCGGTTGTATTCACACGGAATCCGGCCTGAACCATTACTTTCCTGAGTAGCTGACGATTTTCAATTTGTTTGGTCGTCAGCTTTCCTTTTTTCAGCATTTCCTGTTCCGATCTGGGGTACGCCAGCGGGCCGAAAAAATCGAATTTCGTTCCCATATCCAGCGGTTTCCCGTTTTCATCAGCCACTGTCAGGTCAATCGCGCAGCCGAAATTGTGATTGGAGCCTATTTTCGGATCGGCGACGTACATGGTTTTTTTGCCTGCCGGGATTTTCAGATCGTCCAGCGCGTCCCAGAGTGCATATTGCGCGGAGTTAGGTCGGGCGGCGTCGTAAACCAGCAGCTTGTAGCCGGGCTTCTCCTTCGCGAGCATGGCATTTGCTTTTGCCAGCCGTTTCGCCATTTCGGGTTGCAGATAGGCGCGGTCCAGGTCGCCGTAAATGTCTTTCTTTAGAAAATTATCAGTCGTAGAATATTTCAGCTCCACCAATATGCCCGGGTCTACCTGTCGGATATTGACGAGTCCCTGCGCGATCATACTTTGTTCCACTTTGGGAAGTTCCTGTTTCTGAGCGAAAAGGCTGGTTTGCAGCAACAGCAATACCAGCGTTTTATTGATTTTACCAGACATAAAAAAATGAATACCCTTGCGAAAACTGCAAAGATATTCATTTGAACCAACCGGGGTAGCCCGGGAGAAGATTAGTATCTGTTGATATTGATGCTGGTCAAGCCGCCTTCGAAATCGATGATGATCTTTTTCTCTGAGCCTTCGTAGCCTTGAGAGCGGTATAATCCGCTACCCACTTTATCCAGTCCCTCGATATTTTTGGCATTCAAAGCCCCGTCGATCCGCAACTCACAGCCGACAGATCTGGGAATATCAATCGTTACCGAAGCCACACCTGCCTCAATGTCGATCTGGGAAGAAGCTAGTTTATCACCCATTTTGATATCCATATCTGCGACGCCGGTACTCACTTTCAGCTTCTCAACCTTATAATTGCTGAAATCAAAATTCCCTTTTCCGGCGCCTATTCCCAGGTCAATGTTCCAGATTGGTTTTTCATTCAACTGTATATTTGCCTGGTTGGAAATCTCTCCATTTTTGATCTTGACATTTCCTTCTTCCATTTTGAGATTTACAGTTGCAGATTTATCAAGCCTGTTGACAGAAGTATTTGATAGAAACCCAACAATTGTGCTTTTAGTATTTGCTTCAAAAAGCTTGGCCGTATTTCCTTCCAGCCTGAACGAACCTGCGCCACCTTCGAGGTTGAAATTCCCTTTTTGAATAAAATCCTCCATTTCGTACTTATAGGTGCCATTGATTTGCCGGTTATCGCCCGATCTGTGCCCGCGCTGGTAATCTCTGTCTTTTTCCTCATCGGAATCGTGACCGTTGTCGTCGTGGTAGCCCAGATCCTGGTCGTGGTCATCGTCACGATCGTAATCGTCCCAGCCAAAATTCCAGTTGTTCCGGTTATCAAAGGCACGGTGCGTTTTGTTGACAATGCCGCCAAAAACTGCCAGGGTAATAAGCAAAGCAACTAAACCTCCGACGGCCGAGCCACGTTCACGTCCTCCGACCAGTAACAGTGCACCTGCAAAAATCAGCAATGCAGGCCAGTAGGGAAGTACCTCATCCCAGTTAATATTGAGAAGATTGAGGTTTCGGAGCAGCCAGATCATCCCGAAAATGATCAGCACGCCACCCCACACAATGCCTCTGTTGGTTTTCATAGATTAGATGTTTGATCTGTTGGAAGTATCAGTATGCAGAAAATTGCGAAGCAGCAGCAAACCGCCGGTCGTAATCAGGATGATTGGCCAGAAGAAGCGGCCAAAATCGAATGCGGTTAATTCTTCAATAAGGAACAGCGAGCCTGTAATAATCAGGATAACGCCCCAGAAAATGTTTCGAAAGTTCATGGCTATTTTAGATTAAAGTGTTGACTTACTGGTATTTATATTGAGGTTACTAATTTACTTTGATCACCGGATTGTCATCTTCGTCATCTGATTTCGGGCTTTCAGGATCTTCCGGAAAGTGCGTTTCAGGGGTAGCTGCTACCGGAGTGAACGGAGTGTAAGGCTGCGGGTCCGGTTCGGGTGTCACCGGTGTAATCGGATCTGCCGGAGGCGGTGTGGTCGGGTATACAGTCGTATTGTTTTCCTGGTCCTTATCGCGCTGACGCAGGATCAGAAATGCACCGATTGCTATAAATATGATCGGCCAGAAATAACGCTTAAATTCGTACCAGATCGGGAAATCGTCAAGTAACATCACCGCGCCGAAAACGACGAGTACACCACCCAGGATCATCACTGTCTGATCAGACCTTTTCTTGTCGAAAAATGGTTCCGACGGCTTGGATGGGTCGCCGGTCACCGGATAAACATCCACCGCAGGTCCGGTTGGGAGCACTGCCCAGAGAATGATATATAGAATACCTGTCCATCCGAAGCTTGGGGGAATGGGTAATAGCAGCATCACGACGAATAGCACGCGGACTATAACAACATCTATTTGAAGATATTGGGCGATTCCGGAAGCTACTCCACCAAAAACTGCCTGTTCTGGTATTCGATGCAATTTCTTTTCCATGATTAGTTTAGCGTTTATTTGTATTCAAAGGTAGTAGGTAATACAAGATACTGTAAACCGGAAAATTATTATCGGTAAAACGGCGTGTTAAGCGGATATTTTCAGTGAAAGCTAAAAATCTGAACCAGAAGTAAGCTTATTGTTCCTCTAATGCTTCCAGAATGTCCATCATGCTGCCGAAATCCTTGTAGCCTGGCCGGATCTCTTCGCTGCCGCGCAACGCAATGCCGACGTTTTCGGGAAGGTTATGCAATGCCAGGTCGCTGTTCAGGCCGAACCCGATGAGGAGCGGATGTTCCGTAGCCAGGTTGCTTAGCGTTTCGAGCCAGTTTGGTGATAATTCGGCATTCTGGTCACTTTCCAGGAGGAAATTCGAGGCTGCGTCTCCGTACCGGTCGAGTAGCGACTGAATTTCGTCAGCCTCGTACAAATCCACGCTGATGCGCAGGATCAGGGGTAATGTCAGTTCGCTTTTCAGATAACCAAGCAATGCAGGTTGCTCGACTTGAACCGCATGAACAGGGTAATTTTGAAGTTTTGCTAAAATAGATTCTGCGCTCGAATCGGCGGTTTCTGCAACTAAAGTAACACCAGCCAGCCAGGAACATATATCCTCGAATTTCTTTGGTGAAATGTAGTTCGGAGAATCCTCGTCAATGGAAAAACCCAGCATTTCCACACCCATTCCCGCACAATAGCGTGCGTCGGATAAGTTGGTAACATTGCTGATTTTGACTGTTCTGGTTAGCATTGGCGATTTTGAAAACGATGTTTATAATATTGAATCGATCTTGCCCGAATAAAGTTGGTCTACCGGAAAAATCAGGTCCCAGTCCTTACCCCAGACTACATTCCCGCGCTCAATCTTAAATTTCCTGAACTGCGAAGGTTGACGGTATTTATCGTACTGAGGATGCGTATTCTTTATCAGGAAATCCTCAAAGTCGACAATTTGTTCTGTCTCGTCGGAAAATTTTACAAGAATTTTGTAGTCTGATAAATAGTTAGCGTCGGTCACTTTTAATGTTAGCGTCATAGTCGCTTCGTGATTTTGGTACTTTTAATTTTCTTTTTGAGAACAAAAAAGTCAGTCCATTTATTAACAATATCACTTGCGTACATTTCTACAATCCGATTTGCATCACGCAGTTGTTGAGCTGGCAGAGATGTTTTTCCGACTGATTTACGAACTGCTATTTTACTAATATGTCCATCCTCAAAGAAAATCTCGAAAATACTTTCAAACTCACCGTAAGAGACATGGACATGGAT
Source organism: Dyadobacter sp. UC 10 (assembly GCF_008369915.1). Lineage (NCBI taxonomy): Bacteria > Pseudomonadati > Bacteroidota > Cytophagia > Cytophagales > Spirosomataceae > Dyadobacter > Dyadobacter aurulentus. The sequence continues at coordinate 3,837,718 of NZ_VSRN01000001.1, forward strand.
TGGTAAGTGCTCATTGGAATAAAAATAGAATATAATCCCAAAGTATTCGATGACTTTCGGCATAGCGTGCATAGTGGTGTATGTTTCAAAATTACCAAAAAAGATCCGGAACTGGACAAAAAATAAGCACCGCGCTTTGCCGGAACTGGCTGCGCGGTGCTTGTAACATTACTTTTGAAATATACCTTATTTCGCTGAAAAGCGGTATTTCGTTGTCGTTTCGTAAGTATCTCCCGGATTCAAAACAGTCGATGGGAACTGTGGCTGATTCGGTGAATCCGGATAATGCTCGGTTTCGAGGCAAAGCCCGAAACGCTTTGAAAAAGTGGCGTTTTTGCCTTTCAGACTACCGTCCAGAAAATTACCAGTATAGAATTGAACAGCGGGCTCGGTCGTGAAAACTTCCATAAACCTGCCGCTTTCAGGATCTTTCACAGTCGCGAAAAGCATCAGGCCCGGTTCGGTCCTTTTGATAACCCAGCAGTGATCATAACCGCCGCCGTTCTTGATCTGCTCGTCGTCAATCTTATTAATACCCGCATTGATTTTGGTAGGTTTTCTGAAATCAAATGGCGTTCCCTCCACAGCTCTCAGTTTGCCGGTAGGAATAAGCGTCGCATCAACCGGCACAATGCTGTCGGATAAAATTGAAACTTCATGATCCAGAATATCTCTTTTCAAACCCGTCAGGTTGAAGTAGGAGTGATTTGTGAGATTCACCACTGTGGCTTTGTCCGTTGTCGCATTGTAGTTGATAGTCAATGCATTGTCGTTATCAAGCGTGTAGATTACTTTCACGGTTAATGTTCCCGGGTAGCCTTCCTCCATGTCTTTGCTGACATATTCCAGTTGCAATCCTACTACCGAATCTTCCTTGATTTCGGTTGCCTTCCAGATCACTTTATCAAACCCTTTGATACCGCCGTGCAATGCATTGGGGCCATTATTGATCGGCAGTGAATATTCCTGTCCGTTCAGCTTGAACTTACCTTTCGCGATCCGGTTACCGTAGCGACCTACCAGTGCACCGAAAAACGGGTGACCATTTACATAAGGCTGCAACGAGTCAAAGCCCAGAACCACGTCAGTCCATTCTCCCTTTTTATCAGGCGCAGTAAGTTTGGTGATGATGCCGCCGTAATTGGTAATGTTGACGGTCATTCCGTTACCATTGGTGAGGGTGTACAGGTCTGCTTTCTGGCCGTCGGGAAGTTCGCCGAATGTTTCTTTGGAAATTGTGCTGATCATTTTTTCTTCATTCTTTGTTTGAGAGCATCCGAAAAGCGTGAGACCGATCAGAGCCGTGAGTAAAAGTGGTATCTTTTTCATATTCAAAGGTTAAGCGTTTGCAGCCGGAAATTCAGTTATTTTATTTAAACGATTTCGCCGGTACCATCAGTGATTTTCACGCGGTAGCAGGGAAGATCTATATTGTATTGTTTTTGATAGGCAACTTTCATTTCTTCTTCAAAGGCATCGACGGTTGTTTTCTTTACCAGATTGATGGTACATCCGCCAAAACCGCCTCCCATCATCCGCGCACCGATCACATCAGGATTATTTCTGGTCTGCAAAACCAGAAAGTCCAGCTCGGGACAGCTCACCTCATATTCATGTTGCAGGCCATCGTGGGTTTCGTACATTTTGCTGCCAAAAGCAGGTAAATTACCTTCCACGAGCAACTCGCAGGCGTCGAGCACACGCTGAATTTCCTCGGTTATAAATTTGCAGCGGCGGTAAACCACGTCGCCCAATTCGTCGCGATGTGCTTCCACCAACTCAGGCGAAGCGTCGCGCAGACTCTGAATAGCAGGATCATATTTTTTTAATATCTCAACTCCCTTTTCACATTCCAGCCGGCGGGTATTGTATTCCGAGCTGGCCAGTGAATGCTTCACGCTTGTGTCGCAAAGCACGATCATATATTCGTCCATTGGAAATGGAAAATATTCCAGGTCCAGCGTGCGGCAATCGAGGCGCATTACCGATTCGCTCACGCCAAAAGCAGAAGCAAACTGGTCCATAATGCCGCATTGTACGCCTACATATTCATTTTCAGCCTTTTGCGACATTTTAACAATATCCAACCGGCCAAGTCCGAGTCCGAAAATTTCGTCCAACGCATACAATAGGCAGCATTCCAGCGCAGCGGAAGAAGATAGTCCGGCGCCAACCGGCACATTTCCACCAAAAGCAGCCTGAAACCCGGAAATCTCCAAGCCACGTTTCTGGATCTGCTCCACAATCCCGATCTGGTAATGTGGCCAGGATTTAGCGGGTTTGGTGAGATCGTCCAGCGAAAAGGAATAGGTTTCATCCAGGTCAGCAGCATACAGCTTCACCAGATTATCCTCCCTGGGTGAGATCACAAAATAGACTGCCTTATCAACACTCGCGGGCAGCACAAAACCATTGTTATAATCAGTATGTTCGCCGATCAGGTTAATGCGCCCGGGAGAGCGGAATACCTGGATCGCGTGGTCGTCTCCAAATTGCTGGAAATACTTGTCTTTGATCGATGCTACTAAATCTAAATCCGGGGTTGTCATTTTCATTTTTATAAATACATCAATAACCTTTCAAGAGGTTGACTTCATTCGCCGGGCTGCTGTGATTTTCAACAGCCAGAATATTATTAAGGAACAAATCTACTTTGCCCATATGCTCGTTTCTGTGACCGCCGCCGGTATGCTGGGTCAATATCACATTGTCCAGTTTCCATAGTGGACTGTCTGCCGGGAGCGGTTCTGTTTCGGTCACGTCCAGTACTGCACCGTCCAGCTTTCCCGAATTCAAAACTTCCAGAAGCGCATTTTCATCCGTAGTACTTCCTCTTCCTACACTTGCGTACACACTGCCTTTTTTCATTTTGGTAAAAAACTCTGCATTCGCAAAATGGGTAGCGGTGCCTGGTAAGGTGTTGATAACCAGATCTGCGTGCGGCAATGCTTCCAGTAATTCTTCGCGGCTGTGCAAATCTGCGTCGGGCGAAGTACGCGCCATCATGTGCGTGGCACAGCCTAGTCCTTTCAAAATCGCATTCACCGCCTGGCCGATCGTTCCGGCGCCGAGCACGATCGTATTTTGCATATATAACAGTTTCAGGTCTGTCCGCAGTTTGCTACCCACCCATTCCGATTTTTGCTTCAATAAAGTAAGTGTATCCAGGCCGCGGTAAAGCGCAAGTACGCCTCCCACGATGGTTTCGGCGCAGGGACGCGCGAACCAGTCGCCCATATTGGCCACTTTTACGTTGTCACGCAAAGGAATCGATGCATACTGATCGAAACCGGCGGAGTCGAGCTGCCAGAATTTCAGATTTTCCGGTGCATTACTGAACCAGCCTCCGGGTGGATTGCCGAGAATATAGTCGGCCTGTGCAAAGTTGGCGCGTGCTTCTTCTTCGCTTGTGTCTTCTGTACGGTAATTGATAACGTGCTGCGACAAAGTTTCAGCAAGTTTGTCCCTTAATGCATTGTCCAGTAAGGAGTGGCAATAAATGATCATTGTCTTTTTGGAAGTTTGAAAAAGCAAGGTAAAATGATTTCCCGGGATTTTTTAAGTTAAATGCGTGCCAGAATTTTCCGGCCTCTGGAAATGAATGCCGGGCCTTCGTAATCCATCCGCTCCTCAATGGTATATCTGAGCTCATTTTTGATTTCCGGATAAATCAGCGAAAGATTATACAGGATAGTCAACGAAAACGCACGGATCGCAATGGCAGTTTGTTTGTCGAGAACATATTTAAAAGCAATATCGATCAGCTCGCCGTGGTACTCTTCCGGAATCGGAACATCTTCCAGGATGCGCGCACTATTGCGAAGTATGGCGTCGTGCACGTCGCTGCGGGCCAGCTGTTTTACCAATGTGCCAATGTAGGGTTCGATCAGCCAGGGACATTGCCTCGCAGCAATGCTAAGGCTATGCGCCGCACGCTGGGTTAGACGCTGATCGTCTGAAATAAAGCAGTTGAAAAGTTCATCAAATGCTTCTTCGGAAGTGCACGCGTGATCGGCAATCAGCGTCGCCTTTCTTTTCGACAGTTTTTCGTCAGCCAGCAGCTCGGTTTTGATATTCATTTCCATTAGAAAAAAACAAATGCTCCGGTCGGTAAAGCGGAGCATTTGAACAGAAAAAGAATGAATTTACTTGTTATCTCCTACCATATCCTCGGGCTTCACCCAGGCATCGAATTCCTCCGGGGTGAGGTAACCAAGTGAAACAGCCGTTTCTTTCAGGGTAGAGCCGTTTTTGTGAGCAGTTTGTGCGATTTCGGCAGCTTTGTAGTAACCAATTTTAGTATTCAATGCAGTCACCAGCATGAGCGAATTATTCACATGCTTTTTGATATTTTCATGCAGCGGCTCGATGCCCACTGCGCAGTTATCATTAAATGAAACACAAACATCGCCGATCAATCTTGCCGAATGCAGGAAGTTGTACGCCATCAAAGGTTTGAAAACATTCAGTTCAAAATGACCATTTGAGCCGCCGATACCAATCGCTACGTCATTTCCCATTACCTGGGCTGCCACCATCGTCATAGCCTCGCACTGTGTCGGATTCACTTTTCCCGGCATGATCGAGCTGCCGGGTTCGTTGTCAGGGATATGGATTTCACCAATTCCGGACCGGGGGCCGGAGGAAAGCATGCGGATATCGTTCCCGATCTTCATCAGGCTTACTGCCACCGTTTTCAATGCACCGTGCGCTTCCACGATCGCATCGTGTGCGGCGAGTGCTTCAAATTTATTTTCGGCTGTCACGAAAGGCAGGCCGGTTAATGTAGCAATATGTCGGGCTACGTCTTCCGAATATCCCTCGGGCGTATTGATACCGGTACCAACCGCTGTTCCGCCCAGCGCAAGTTCAGAAAGGTGCGCAAGCGTATTATAGATCGCGCGCAGGCCATGGTCCAGCTGGGAAGCATATCCTGAAAACTCCTGGCCGAGGGTAAGCGGGGTCGCATCCATAAAGTGGGTACGGCCGATTTTGACCACATTCCTGAAAGCTTCCGATTTCGCTTTCAAAGTATCGCGCAGCTTGATAATGCCCGGAATCGTCACGTCAACCAGTATTTTGTACGCCGCAATGTGCATGGCGGTCGGGTAGGTGTCATTGGACGATTGCGACTTGTTTACATCATCATTAGGGTGTAAAAATTTAGATTTATCAGCCAGGTCGCCGCCCTGCAATACATGACCACGGTAGGCGATGACTTCATTACAGTTCATGTTAGACTGGGTACCTGAGCCTGTTTGCCATACCACTAGCGGAAACTGGTCGTCGAGTTGCTCTGTCAGGATCTCGTCACAAACCTGTCCGATCAGGTCACTTTTTTCTTTTGGAAGAATGCCGGCTTCGTAATTGGTGATCGCCGCGGCTTTTTTCAGGTAAGCAAATGCTTTGATAATTTCTTTCGGCATTTTATTGATATCCTGCGCGATCGGGAAGTTCTGGATAGAGCGTTGCGTTTGGGCACCCCAATATACATGGGCAGGTACCTGCACTTCGCCCATCGTATCTTTTTCTATACGGTATTCCATTTTATTTTTAGAAGTAGTAAAAAATGAATTGTCGATTGAAAGGTAAAGTTAGGTTCGGCAGGTTAGTTTTTAGTGTTTTTTAAAGATAAATGTTCACCACCTTGAAAAGAATGTTTAGATTGGAATGCTTTAAAAATCAAGATTAGAACTCAATGGTGCCCAAAATCAGCATTTATCCCGACTACAATTCCATGAGCCTTGCGGCTGCCGACCGTGTGATCACGCTTCTTGCAAAAAAACCGAACGCGGTAATTTGTCTACCTTCCGGAAGTACGCCGCTGGGTATGTTCCGGGCGCTGGCGGCTGCGAATCAGAAAGGAACGGTCGACTTTTCGCAATGCATTTATATTGGTCTGGACGAATGGATCGGGCTTGGCGCCGATGATGACGGTAGCTGCCGCGACCTGCTCGACAGGGATTTTTTAAAGCCGATCGGCTTTCGTGAAAATCAAATCGTTTTTTTCGACGGAAAGGCAATCGATCCCGAAGCAGAATGCGTGCGGGTTAATAAAATCGTTGAAACCCTGGGCGGCCTGGACCTGATCGTGCTTGGAATCGGTATGAACGGGCATCTGGCTTTGAATGAGCCTGGTACACCCTGGGACACCTACGCCCACATTTCGGAGCTCGACCCGCTGACTGCGGAAGTAGGGCAGAAATATTTCAAAAAAGCCACGCCGCTTACAAAAGGGATTACGGTCGGTGTCAGGCACATTCTGGAATCAAAAACGGCCATATTGATCGGCTCCGGAGCTGCCAAAGCACCGGTAATCGCCCGCGCACTTGCATTCCCGGTAACAACCGCATTTCCTGCTACGGTATTACAAAATCACTTCAATGCGGAGTTCATATTGGATGAAGAGGCTGGGAGTGAGATTGAAAAGCGATGATAATGGGCTGCCAAGAATCACTTTTGAAGCCCATTATTTTCAGCTGAAAAAGATAAAATATCCGCCGCTAAATTGAATATTCCTCCATTTCACTTAAATCAGCCCGGTTTCTCCGACGCCTGGATTTTCAATTTAAATTTGGGCTGTTCTTTGTGAACGCCCGTCAATCGGGGTAGCGGTTTTGCTTTTGGAACCCTCATCCAATACCAGCAAACTAAAAAGGAACCGTGTGCAAATCACGGGCAGTCGTGCTACTGTAAATATCAGCTCCGGGTTTTTCCGAAACAGGTTTTTGCCCAGGTGTCCCATTGTTGTAAATGAGAAAGCTTAACAGCCAGAACATTTCGACGAGAAGGGCGGCGAAAATTGATATAAGCCAGGAGACTTGCCGCTACTCTCAATGGCTATTCTCTCACGATCGGAGGCTGGTCAGGCATTGATTTACCATGCATATTATCGAAAATGATCCGGCGCAATCGCTGTCAGCCAGTCCGGGTTTACCTTCGCCTATGTTACGTACTGATCTCAGGAGCAGGATGGGGGGTGTTTTCAAAGGGTTTTTACTAACTCTTTAACACTAGTATTATGTTGTCACACAATCTGGGCTACCCGCGCATCGGGAGCCGCCGCGAGCTGAAAAGAGCCAGCGAAAAGTTCTGGTCAGGCAAAATTGACCGGGAAGAGCTGCAGAAAGTAGCCCGCAAAATCCGCCACGAAAACTGGGAGACTCAAAGAGCAGCCGGAATCGGGCTGATCCCTTCCAATGATTTCTCCCTCTACGATCAGGTACTCGACATGTCGCTCACAGTGGGCGCAATTCCGGAACGATATCACCAGTTAATAGATGGAAAATCCAACAAGGAACTTGATCTCTATTACGCAATGGCGCGTGGCTACCAGCGTGGCGGACTGGATCTGAATGCGATGGAAATGACAAAATGGTTTGATACCAATTATCACTATCTGGTTCCTGAATTTGTTAAAAATCAGCAGTTTAGGATATATTCGGAAAAGGTATTCCTGGAATTTGAAGATGCATTGCAAAAAGGCATTTTAACCAAGCCTGTGCTGCTCGGGCCGGTTACTTATCTTTTGCTGGGAAAAGAAAAAGAGGAAGGTTTTGAAAAAATTGATCTACTGGAAAACCTGCTGCCGGTATACACATCTATATTAAAAGAACTATACTCCCGCGGCGCACAATGGGTACAGCTAGACGAACCTGCATTGGTACTGGATTTGACCGAGAAGCAAAAACATGCATATGAAATTGCTTATGCGACGATCAGGAAGTCGGTGCCGAAATTGAAGATCCTCGTCGCGACTTATTTCGGCGCACTGGAAGATAACCTGCCTACCGCTGCCAAGCTGCCCGTCGATGCGCTGCATATTGACCTGACCAGGGGCGAAAGCTCGCTTTCTGCATTGTTGAAGCATGAAGACTTTGCCCATTCAACCCGCCAACTTTCGCTGGGCGTAGTCGATGGACGGAATATCTGGAAAAACAACTATCGTAAATCGCTGGACTTCATTTCCCAGGCCATCCATGTACTTGGAGAAGATCGGCTGATGATCGCGCCATCATCATCTTTACTGCATAGTCCCTGTGACCTTGACTTCGAACAGGACGAAATTATATTGACGCCGGAGATTAAAAACTGGATGTCATTTGCCAAACAAAAACTGGCAGAAGTGGTGGAAATATGCCGATTAGCGGGTACTGACTTGCTTTTGGACGATGCTTTTATCGAAAACCAGAATGCAATAGAAAGCAGGAGGGAGTCGCCGCTCATTCACAAGCCGCACGTGAAGACCCGGCTGACAGCAGTGAAGGAAGCTGATCTCAACAGGCAAAATAACTTCGAAATAAGACAGCAGATCCAGTTAGAAAAACTGAAACTCCCATTGTTCCCTTCCACTACAATCGGATCATTTCCTCAAACCGACGAAGTCCGCCTGCTTCGTGCCAACCTGAAAAAGAACGAATTAACATTGGAACAATACGAAGTCCGCATTCGGGAGGAAATCGTGAGCTCACTGCGCTGGCAGGAAGAATTGGGCATTGATGTGCTTGTTCACGGAGAATTTGAACGGAATGATATGGTCGAGTATTTCGGCGAGCGCCTTTCCGGGTTCGCTTTTACCCAAAATGGCTGGGTACAGAGTTACGGAAGCCGCTGCGTGAAGCCGCCGGTGATTTATGGTGATGTGGAAAGACCGGAGCCGATGACCGTGAAGTGGTCGGCATTTGCGCAGGCGAATTCTCAAAAACTGGTAAAAGGAATGCTGACTGGCCCGGTTACCATTTTGCAGTGGTCTTTCGTACGCGACGATCAGCCGAGGAAAGATACTGCATTCCAGATCGGACTGGCGATCCGTGACGAAGTGGTTGATCTTGAAAAAGCGGGTATCAGGGTAATACAGATCGACGAGCCGGCGATCCGTGAGGGGCTGCCTTTGCGAAAAACAAATTGGTCTGCTTACCTGAAATGGGCGGTAGATGCATTCAGGCTGAGTGCGGCCGGCGTGGCCGATCAGACTCAGATCCACACGCATATGTGTTATTCGGAGTTTAATGATATTATCGATTCTATTGCGGCCATGGATGCGGATGTGATTACGATTGAAACTTCCCGCTCGCAAATGGAGCTGCTGGATGCCTTTGCCAGCTTCAGTTACCCTAACGAAATCGGGCCTGGCGTGTATGACATCCACTCCCCCCGCGTCCCGACCGTCGATGAAATGGTATTACTGCTTGAAAAAGCATTAAAAGTGATACCGGCACGCAATCTGTGGGTAAATCCGGACTGCGGCCTCAAAACCAGAAAGTGGCCCGAAACGGAAGCCGCTTTGCGAAACATGATATCAGCGGCTAACTTGCTGCGGGAAGGCGTCAAGTAGTTGGAAATTGTTCAGAGTGGTTCGGAATAGTTTGGGATTGTTCGGGGTAATTGGAAATTGTTCAGAGTGGTTCGGAATAGTTTGGGACTGTTCGGGGTAAATGGAAATCGTTCAGAGTGGTTCGGAATTGTTCAGGATTGTTCGGGGTAATTGGAAATCGTTCAGAGTGGTTCGGGATATTACGAGGCTGTTTAAGATATCAATATTAATACACGTCCAAACCGCCTCGAACCACCGAGACACATCAAACAACTCCGAACAATCTCGAACCAAACTACCGAACAACTTCAAACCACCTCAAACCACCCCAAACTATTCCGAACAACACTGAACCAAGTTAAGCCACCCCGTACACCCCAAATAACCACCAACACCTTGAACTTAGAAGAAAAAATTACTGCTTCGGAAACGCGCGTTTTTAAGACGGTTTTTCCAAATAATACCAATCACTACGATACCCTTTTCGGAGGTACTGCTTTGTCGATGATGGACGAAGTGGCATTTATTGCGGCCACCCGTTTTTCCAGGCTCAGATGTGTGACTGTCTCTTCTGACCGCATTGATTTCACGCACCCTATTCCTGCCGGGACGATCATCGAGCTGGTCGGAAGGGTGGAAACCGTAGGTAATACCAGCATGAAGGTACGCGTCGATATTTTTGTAGAGAAAATGTACGAAGAGGGCCGGGAGAAAGCAGTTACGGGCATTTTTACGTTTGTAGCGCTGGACGAGGATCACAAGCCAGTGAAAATTTTAAGCTAACTTTTTACTAATTAATCACGTTCTTTGGTGTGTTATAATGGACACATGCAGAAGCAGCAGGAGTATATTTCTCAACTTGACGGGTTACGGGCATTTGCGGTTGCCCTCGTGGTTTTGTTTCACTGGTTCCCAGAAGGCGAGGGAATTAACGTTATCGCAAATGGCCCGGTTGGCGTTACTTTGTTCTTTGTTCTGAGCGGTTTTCTGATCACCCGCATTCTTCTTGCTAACCGGAACCATCTTGCTGAGCACGGACTTGGGGCTACTTACAAAACCTTCATGTTTCGCAGGATCCTGCGCATTTTTCCGCTCTATTATCTGACGCTGCTCGTTATCTGGTGCATTCAGTATATTGATTTTATACCGCAGGTTCCCAGTCGGTTATACGATTATCCGCTGTACTATGTGCTATATATTTCCAATTTTCTGATCGAAAAATTGCACGACTGGTCGGATGTTCTTTCCCCTTTCTGGTCACTGGCCGTGGAAGAACAATTTTATATAATCTGGCCTTTTGTGGTACTTACAGTCCCGCAAAGGTTTTTAAAAGGTACATTAATAGGTACCGTAGTTCTTGGTATTGCTTCGAGAGGGGTTCTCGCAACACTGGGGTATAGCGACGGCGTTTTGATGCCAACCTGCCTGGATGCTTTCGGGCTTGGCGGGATCTGGGCTTATGTCAGTTATTATGATAAATCCGTCGAGAAATTCCTGAAAATCCTGAATGTACTCGCGATCTTAGGTTTAGCTGTTTTTGTGTATATATGTTTGAATAACACAGATTCGTGGCTGAAAACGTTGTTTTTCAGAACATCTATGTCATTATTTTGCCTTTATCTGGTTGCCCGCGCCAGCTATAAGAAAGGGTTTCCTTCAGTGATCGGCAGCATACTGGACAATGGATTTATGCGTCATATCGGGCGGATCAGCTATGGTCTGTATGTTTACCATATGCTGGTACCCACGCTTGTAGTACCCTTTATCATTAAGTTTCTGCACCGCTTTCTGCACATTACCCTCACATTTTCCGAGAACTCCCTGAAAATGGTAAGCCTCGTTGTCCTGGTTTTGCTGGCGACGGTTTCTTGGTATTTATTTGAAAATCCGTTTATCAGGCTGAAACGCTATTTTCAGCTGAGCCGCGTGAAACGAACGCCAAGTATCAGCCCCATTTCAAAATAACGGTTTCCAAAAGAAGGCTCCCTGATTCTTCCGTTAGCTAGTCCAAATCTACCGACCGGTAGTTTGACTTAAAGCGCTTTTTTTACTCCGATTACTTTCGAGGGTACTTTCTTGTCAGCAAGTCTCGAATGAATCAGCCAAGGCACGTTTTTCTTGCAGTAACCTGTTATTTTATCCAGTTGGGTTTGACCGAAAATCTCCCGTCAGTTCAGTGTCAGCTATGCCCGCACATACCTCTGTCCACCCAAGATATAATGCTTTCCGGGTTCTTAGCAAAACCGCTGAATCCTGGCGGGCAAGTGTCTCTGGCATCATTAATCTTGCCAAGGCCGCCCGGACGAACTGGTGTTTCTGAGCCAGGCATATTTTTTTCGCCGATTTCCTTTTGAAAGCAGTGTTCTACTAACTTCAATTTATTTTAAACCGGTTTTAATGTCCTCTAAATGAAGATTCTAGGTGTTTCAGCCTTTTACCACGATGCTGCGGCTGCGTTGATTGATGACGGGGAAATAGTGGCTGCTGCTCAGGAGGAGCGGTTTACCCGGAAAAAGCATGACCCTTCGTTCCCGTCTCGGGCAATTAGTTTCTGCCTGGAGTATGGGGGGGTGAGTATAAATGAATTGGATGCAGTAGTTTTCTACGACAAGCCGCTTCTCAAATTTGAGCGGCTTTTGGAGACTTATTATGCATTTGCACCGAAAGGTTTAAGATCGTTCCTCACAGCAATGCCGGTTTGGCTGAAAGAGAAAATGTTTCTCAAACGCCTGATCCGTCAGGAACTAGGCAAGCTGGGCTATGATAAAAAAAAGAAGATTAAGCTTCTTTTTCCAGAGCACCATTTGTCACACGCTGCCAGTGCTTTTTATCCCTCTCCATTTCAAAAGGCAGCAATATTGACGATCGACGGAGTTGGGGAGTGGGCTACTGCCTCTATCTGTCTGGGAGAAGGCAGGAATATCACAATTCTGAAAGAGCTGAAATTTCCACATTCGCTCGGGTTACTATATTCTGCGTTTACCTATTTTTTGGGCTTCAGAGTGAATTCGGGTGAATATAAATTAATGGGACTGGCGCCTTATGGAAACGCCTGTTCGCCGGATATCAAGCGGTACGAACAACTTATTCTGGATGAGCTGATTAATCTGAAAAAAGATGGCTCTATTTGGTTAAATCAAGATTATTTCGACTATGCTGCCGGTCTTAAAATGGTCAATGAGGCCAAGTGGGAGCTCATTTTCGGGATCAAAAAGCGTGAGCCGGAGGATGCTCTGGAGCAAGCGCATTGTGATCTTGGGCTTGCTATACAAAATGTTACAGAGAAGATTGTGATTCTGATGGCACGGGAAGCACGGAGGCTAACTGGGGCGGATTATCTATGTCTCGCCGGTGGCGTAGCGTTGAATTGTGTCGCAAATGGGAAACTGCAGAAGTCCGGGATATTCAAAGACATCTTTATACAACCCGCCGCAGGTGATGCGGGAGGCGCATTAGGGGCTGCACAAGCTGCTTATCATATCTATTTTGAGCAGGAAAGAAAGGTTTCGCGTAGCGGCGATGCGCTCAAAGGCTCCTACCTGGGGCCGACGTTTTCTGATCTGGATGTAGTCCTTGCTACGAAGAAGTACAAGGCAGGGTATACCTGTTTCGAAGATTTTGACACGCTCACAAGGCGGGTGGCGGAGCTGCTGGCGGCGGGAAATGTAGTGGGCTGGGTGCAGGGCAGGATGGAGTTTGGGCCTCGGGCGCTCGGAGCGAGAAGTATCCTTGGAGATCCGAGGAATGCGGCAATGCAGAAAAAACTCAATCTTAAGATCAAATACAGGGAGTCGTTTAGGCCTTTTGCGCCTTCTGTACTCGCTGATGAATGCGCCGATTTCTTCGATTTTGAAGGGATATCTCCCTACATGCTCCTGGTTCACCCCATTGCGGAACGGCTGCGCAAGGCAGTCCCGGCAGATTACCAATCTCTTGGGCTTCGGGAAAAGCTATATTTCGAAAGATCCGAACTTCCATCAGTAACGCATATTGACTATTCGGCGCGCATACAAACTGTGCACAAAAGTACCAATCCGCGCTACTATGACCTGATCCGTGCATTTAAAGAGCTGACAGGATGCCCCGTGCTGGTCAATACCAGTTTCAATGTGCGGGGCGAGCCGATTGTTTGTACGCCTGAGGATGCCTACCGGTGTTTCATGCGAACCGGAATGGATTATCTGGTTGTGGGTAATTTTCTGTTTGATAAAAAATTGCAGCCGGATTGGATTGAAAAAGATAATTGGAAGGAGGAATTTGTACTTGATTAAAAGATGAACATATGCTATCCAAAACTACTTCCAGCATTATAAGACTCGCCTTTTTATCGATTCTTTTTGTGTTCCTTTTTTATCCCGATAAGTGGCAGATTAAATTCGATTACCCGGGTTTTCCACACGCAGACAGCCCCAAAATACGGCTCGCAAAGACGGCCTTCTGGCTATTGCTGACCATCGAGATGATCCGGATATTTTACTATGCAATCGTGAAATCCAGCCGGAAAGGTATTGCCGCGAACATATTGACAATAGTCTCTACGCTGGGCATAGTGCTGATTTTGCTGGAAATTCTGTTTATGTATATTCCTCAAAGTCACGAAGGGGTGCTGTCAAAAGCTTCGCAAATCTGGTGGCAAAAATACTGGGGCCCTATTAATTCTCTTGGGTTCAGGGATAAGCCGATTCTGGATGACAAAGGGAAAAAGATCATACTGGTTATCGGAGATTCTTTCGCGGCAGGGCACGGGCTGAAATCGGTCGACGAGCGTTTTTCGAATATTCTGGAGCGACGTTTAGGCGCCGATCGGTATAGCATTTACAACCTTGGGGTTTCGGGCGCAGATACACGCGATGAAGTGAAGCGATTAAATGAATTTCCTCTCAAACCAGACATCGTTATTTTACAGTATTTTCCGAATGATATAGAGAAGGCAGCGAAAGAAAAGGGGCTTTCCCTCTCCGGTACCGAACCCTATGCAGATGTCAGGGGTATGCTTTCAGGTATTATCGGTCGATTTTATTTGCCGAATTTCATTTACTGGCAGCTGCCACATGCCAGTTTCAGCACGTTTGAGCAGTTTGTTCAGAAAGCCTATACAGACACTACCATACTTAATGCGCATTTACAAGATTTGTCAGGCCTGATTGCATACCAGGACAGCACAAAGACAAAAATGTATGCAGTTTTTATCCCCTTTCTTTTTCAGATTGATAAGAGCAACGGTTACACCAAACCCGTTGAGAATTATCTGGCAGTGAATGGAGTTGAACTGGTGTCAATTAGCGGGGGAATTGCTCAAATACCAGCTAATCAGCGATCGGTTGGCAAAAATGATGGCCACGCGAGTGCGGCAGTCAATGTATTGATAGCAGAACGCTTGTACAAGTCGATGCAATCCGGAAAATAGCTTTCAGCATTCAAATAATTTAACCTATAACAAATGGATTTTTTAACTGACTTGTTTGTCTTTATGAAGGAGCGAAGAAAATGGTGGTTGGCTCCGGTGATTCTCGTGCTTCTTTTGATCGGTATTTTGATTGTAATTGGTGGCGGATCAGCGGTTGCCCCATTCATTTACACATTATTCTAGTACCTTTTTGTCATCGCGTATTTTATTCAGGACACAACCTGTCACGCATTGGGGCGTCACAGGTTAGTTTCAAATTATCACACTATGGTAAAGACAGAAGAAGCTAAATCACAGCTGGTTATCGTTACGGGACTTCTCGTTTTGCATTTAATTTTCGAAAAGGCGCAGCCCTGGTTTCTGATCATTGCCGTGACGGTAGGCGTGATTTCAATTGTGATTCCGGTTGCAGGCTCGCTGCTCGTGAAAGGCTGGCTGCGATTTGCAGAGATCCTGGGGGCTGTTAACGGCCGGATCTTGCTGACACTGATCTTTTTTCTGGTACTTCTTCCCGTAGCTATTATTGCGAGATGGAACAGGAAAGATCCGCTAATGCTCCAAAATGAAGATTCCGGCTCTGTTTACACGGACCGGAATCATTCATATGAGGCAAAAGACCTTGACAATGTATGGTGATAAACTGGCCTGTCAGCAATCTGCTAAATTTTTTTTCTCCTACAGGCCCGGTCATAAAGCAGTTGAAGCATTCCGTCTTTGAGCCCGACGTCGGGCACGTGTATCACTTCGGCCCCGGCCCATTTCATTGCAGATGTGTAGATATCTCCCGCAGGAACAATTACATCGGCGCGGTCGGGGTTCAATTGCAGTTTATTGATCCGTTCATCGAGTGTGAACTGCGAGATGTAATCACGCATTCGCTCAATCTCTTCCAGGCTGGTGGAGCTTTCAGTCAGTTTTGAGGACAAATCGAAAAGCTTATTAATGTTCCCGCCCGTCCCTACCGCCTCAATCGGCAGACTGTAATCCACATTCTGATTGATCCATTCCTTTATTTTTTGCCAGGAGTTCTTTGATTCTTTTCCTTCCAGCAGCCTGACAGAACCGAGTTTAAATGATTTTGCATTGATCTTCACCCTGTCTTTATACAAATTTAGCTCAGTGCTGCCGCCACCCACATCAATGTGCAGGTATTGCCCGTCGCTCAGCGATTTGACGACTACATTATTAACCAGCTCAGCTTCGCGCTGGCCGTCGATGATTTGAATATGAATGCCGGTGCGTTGCTCGATCCTATCCCTGACTTCCAAGCCATTTTCTGCCTCCCGCATGGCGGATGTGGAGCAGGCCATCAGGTCGTCGACTTCATGCAGTTCCATCAAAAGCTGGTAGGCGAGCATGAGTTTCATCATACGGTCTTCGCTCATTTCCGAGATCCTCCCTTCGGTAAACACGTCGTGGCCGAGCCGGAGCGGGAATCGAACATATTCTACTTTTTTGAAGCGGGAAATGCCGGCGTCATGCAATACCGAAGATATTTGCATGCGGGCACCATTTGATCCGATATCTATTGCAGCGAATTTCAAAAGCTATTAACAGGGGAGTAAATAAAAACCAAAAATAGGACTTTCACGGACACGAATGCAGGAATGCCCGCGAAAGTTGAAAGGTTATTATCTACATTTTACCGCCTATCTGGTACAATAGCTTCAATTTTACCCCCGGCCCGGCAGAAGGACTGAGTGGTGTGAGCGGTGTAAAATAGGTGTAAAGATAACCCTCCGCCTGTACCACAATCGGATGCCAGGTCTTCTCGATGCCCATGGAAAGATTGGCTGAGCTAATTACCGGGGTATTGGTCTTTTTGTCGAATTCCTTGGTAAAATAACCTTTGTTCGGAGCTCCGCAGTCGAAGGATACTTTTTCGCGGGAAGTCAGGGTTACATTCGTTCCTACTCCGGCATAATAGGCCCAGTTATCTTTTAAATTATTCCTGAAAGCAACCGTAAGCGGGATCTGTACTAAAGTGGGATTTACTTTGATATTGTACACATCCAAAGCCAGCGGCACTTCGCCGGGATGCGACCTTCTGAAATCCTTCCGTATTTTTTCCTTAAATATTTTATCAGTCAAAAACTCCATCGGCTTCACTTTCAGCCAGCTGATTCCAGCTGTAATCGAAAATTTCTTGCCCACCAGTACTTCTCCCACAACCGTTTTTGCAGTCCCGTTTCCTTCAAGCTGAACCCCGCCGCCGAAGCGGTATGGTGCTTTGATATTGAATTTCGGGATCACATTTTCAGCTTTTGCAGTCTTTTCAACCTTTTTGTCGCCCACAGCTACACTGGCAATCTGATCATTATTAAACCGGGTAATCTTGTGGATCTGCCTGGCAGAAAGTCTGCTGGCCAGGCTGTAATTCATCTTTCTGGAAAGGAAGGAACTATTATTAACACCAAGAGGCGCTTTTGCCGAAAGCTCAACCAATTGCAGCGGGCTGTTTTCACCGACCGGGAAATTGGTTATTGATTGATTATCAATTACGGAAGATGCCTCATTTGCCGGAGATGCAGGAATTTCAACGCTATTTTGAGCCAGTTCTGCCTGTGTGGCCTGCTTCGAAAACGCAGGTAAATTTGGGCCATTTAATACCAGATCATTACTATCCGAAATCCCTCTATTTGAATGAATAGCAAGGCCGGATTCCGCTGGCGTATGTTTTTTAACATGGTGCACAAATCGTTGTGGGCTGGTAACCTGCGATTTAACAGCCACATATTCAGAGCTTTCACCATCAGCTGGAGCCTGGACAAGATAAACCGTGTCCGGTGCCTGTGCGGGCTGCTGCCGGATCACTTCGATCTGGCTTTTCAGGTTTTTTACATCTGCAACCAGATTGTCGTTTTGCGAAAGTTGGTTCACATATAAAAAAGCCATAACCGTCGTAACCGAAGCGGCAGCGGCGTAACCGATCCATGAACTATATTGCTGCCAAATCGTCGGCGGCGTGTGGGCATGCATGTGATTCTGCATTTTTGCCCAATCCGCTTCCTGAAAGTCCGGTTGGATACTCTCTAATTTTCGGCGTATAGTGTTCTCAAATGTATTAGTTTTCATTTCCTCTGAATGACTTTACGGCCCAATCGCTTGGAAACAGATGTGGGTAATATTGTTTGATTAAATGCTGTAATCGGGCTCTTGCACGCACATAATGAGAGCGTACCGTCGCCTCGTTGATCTGTAACAAATCTGCAATCTCCCGGTGGTTGTAGCCATCGACTACATATAACAAAAATACGTTTTTGTAAACCGGCTTTATTTTCTGGATCAGCTGAAGTATTTCTTCCGCAGTGATTTGGGAAATTACGTCCTCCTCGAATTTAGGATAAGGAGCATCTTCCAGTGAAATCACATCCTCACTATGCTTTTTATGCTTCCGGTAGTAGCTGATCGCGGTATTGACCATGATCGTCCGCAACCATGCTTTGAACGGATGCGTTGAATCGTACTTTCCCAGATTATTAAAGACTTTCAAAAAACCCTCGTTCAATACCTCTTCCGCTTCCTCCGTAGTGGACGTGTAGCGGAGACAGATGCTTTTGGAATAACCGAAGAACTGTTTGTAAAGATGTCTCTGCGCCTGGCTGTTACCGGCAATGCAGGCAGTTACGACGGAGTCGAAGTCGTTCTCATTAAATGATATTTTTCTTCCAAATAGCAATGTCAGGGGGTCGAAATTGTCAGGGATCTAATGCTTGCATACACTTACGTTGACTTTCGATGATATGTTGCAAAAATTTACAAAAATCTCAATCTCTTTCAAAATCAGGACATTGGCTAATCTCAATCTAACGTAGTCTGAAAAGTGACTCTGCTTGCAACAATCGGCGAATTGGCTGCGTAATTCAGATTATAGCGGCAGTAAATGCGTAGAGACATTACCGGTTTTAGTCAAATTTCACGACTACACCGCGATTGAAGAACTTTTGTTAGGGGTGAGTTGGAATACGGTTTCGGATCTTTCGAAACCGTATTTATTTTTTACCCGGGAGCATTTCCAGTGCCGACGAGTTTTTGATCTCGCCCATTACAAACAAACTGTGCGTACTTCCTATATTTTCAAGCGATCCCAGTTTTTGCATTAAAAATTGCTGATACTGAGACATATCGTCTACGACCACCTTCAACAAAAAATCGTAATCTCCGGAAATATTAAAGCATTCCATTACCTCGGGCATCGCGGTGACTGCCTTGACAAATTTTTCACCCATACTTTTAGAATGCTCTTTCAGCGCGATATTGCAGAAAGCCATCAGTTTTTTGCCTACTTTTTCCCGGTCTACCAGCGCCACATATTTACGGATCACACCCTCTTTTTCCAGTCTTCTTACCCGCTCATAAACCGGCGTGTACGATAAGTTTAACTTTTCCGACAATTCCCGCGTTTTCAAAGTAGCGTCCTGTTGCAGCAAATGCAGGATTTTGGCATCAGTTTCATCCAGATTATACATAGATAGAATATCTTTATTCAATTCAACCAGGCTTCGAATATAGATAAATGATGGAAGTTTTGTTGAATTGTCAGACGTTTAGTCTAATATTTTCCAATTTATTGAATAAAAAATCTATTGGACTAAATTTGTTACTTGTAAAGCTCACCCTTTTGGGCACTTATCACCAGAACTTTTTAAATGCATATATAAAATGATAGCAACTGACAAGGCGGAAATTCGCGAGATTCTGAAAAACCGTATTCTGGTATTGGACGGAGCTATGGGTACTATGATCCAGCGATATAAGTTGGAGGATCATGATTACAGAGGCGACCGTTTTGCCGACTGGCCGCAGGATGTGAAGGGAAACAACGACCTGCTCTCACTGACCCGCCCGGACATTATCAAGGAAATTCACGCAGCCTATTTTGAGGCCGGGGCTGATATTGCCGAAACCAATACATTTTCCGGGACCACAATCGCAATGGCTGATTATGGTATGGAAGAGTTGGTTTATGAGCTTAACTATGAATCCGCTAGATTGGCCAGGGAAGTTGCAGACGAGTTTACGGAAAAGGAGCCTGACAAACCGAGATTCGTAGCTGGCTCAATGGGCCCGACCAACCGGACAGCTTCGCTATCTCCCGATGTAAATAACCCGGGATACCGTGCGATCAGCTTTGATCAGCTGGTAACGGCTTACTATGAGCAAATTAAAGGGTTGACGGATGGAGGTTGTGACTTGCTTTTGGTTGAAACCATATTTGATACTTTGAATGCAAAAGCAGCGCTTTTCGCGATCGATCAATTTTTTGTTGATGCTAAAAATGGAAAGGTAGAGCGGCTGGATTCATGGCGAAACGTTCCAGGGCAGCCACTTCCGGTGATGATTTCGGGAACAATTACGGATGCCTCAGGACGTACGTTATCAGGACAAACCACGGAGGCATTTCTTACCTCGGTTTCGCATTTGCCGCTCTTATCGGTTGGTTTGAACTGTGCTTTGGGTGCGGACTTAATGCGGCCTTATGTGCAGATTTTAGCAAAAGAATCGCCTTTCTATACTTCTGCCCACCCGAATGCCGGGTTACCCAACGAAATGGGCGAGTACGATGAGTCGCCTGAGCAAATGGGCGAGGTAATCGACGGGTTTTTGAGGGATAACCTGATCAATATCATCGGCGGCTGCTGCGGAACTACGCCCGACCACATCCGGGTAATCGCTGATCTTGCCAAAAAACATGCACCCAGATCGCTTCCCGCCGCCGAAACGGTTATGAAACTGTCGGGGCTTGAACCGGTTAAGATCACTTCGCTGACCAATTTTGTAAATATCGGAGAGCGTTGTAATGTAACGGGATCGAAGAAGTTTGCAAGGCTCATCCGTGAAGGGAAATATGATGAAGCGTTGACTATCGCCCGCGAGCAGGTAGAAAGCGGCGCGCAGGTCATTGACGTGAACCTGGACGAAGGAATGATCGACGGGGTAGAGGCAATGAAGACTTTCGTAAACCTGATCGCTTCCGAGCCGGATATTTCAAAAGTACCGCTGATGATTGACTCCTCTAAATGGGAAGTGATCGAATCGGGACTTAAGTGTGTGCAGGGTAAGTCGATCGTGAACTCTATTTCTTTGAAGGAAGGCGAAGAAAAGTTCAAGGAATCGGCAAGGACGGTTTTACGTTACGGGGCTGCTACGGTTGTAATGGCATTTGACGAGCAAGGACAGGCCGATAACCTGGAACGCCGCATTGAAATATGTTCGAGAGCTTATAAAATTCTGGTCGAGGAAGTCGGTTTCCCTGCCGAGGATATCATTTTTGACCCCAATATCCTGACCGTCGCGACGGGAATGGAGGAGCATAATAACTATGCGGTTGATTTTATCAATGCAGTACGCTGGATCAAAGAGAACCTGCCGCACGCGAAAGTTTCAGGCGGGGTGTCTAACGTATCATTTAGTTTCCGGGGAAATGAGCCCGTGCGCGAGGCGATCCACACTGCATTCCTATACCACGCGATCAGGGCAGGAATGGATATGGGTATCGTAAATGCCGCACAGATCGGTATTTATGATGAAATTCCCAAAGATGTGCTTGAACTGGTCGAAGATGTATTGTTAAACCGCAGGCCAGATGCCACCGAGCGACTGGTGACTTACGCGGAAACGGTAAAAGACAAGGGAAAAACGCAAAGCGGCCCTGACCTCAGCTGGCGGCAGCTTCCGGTTAAAGAGCGTATTTCTCATGCGTTGGTAAAGGGTATTTCAGACTATATCGATGAGGATATCGAAGAGTGCCGGCATTTGTTCAGTCGTCCGCTGGAGGTAATTGAGGGACCATTAATGGACGGGATGAGCATTGTAGGTGATCTTTTCGGTGAAGGTAAAATGTTCCTGCCGCAGGTGGTAAAATCGGCCCGGGTGATGAAAAAGGCGGTGGCCTATTTGCAGCCTTTCATTGAAGCTGAGAAATCCGAAGGCGGAAGTTCTGCCGGTAAAATATTGCTGGCTACTGTAAAAGGTGACGTACATGACATCGGTAAAAATATCGTTGGTGTTGTATTGGGTTGCAATAATTACGAGATCATCGATCTGGGCGTAATGGTACCGACTGACAAGATCCTGGCAGCCGCATTGGAACATAACGTCGATATCATCGGCTTATCGGGCCTGATCACGCCTTCGCTGGATGAAATGGTGGGTGTAGCCAAAGAAATGGAGCGCAGGAACCTGAAAACGCCACTTTTAATTGGCGGTGCCACAACTTCCCGCATTCATACCGCGGTAAAAATTGATCCTAACTATTCCGGACCTGTGATTCACGTGCTCGATGCTTCGCGTTCGGTGCCGGTTGCCGGGAAGTTGATTCAGAGCGAGTCGAGCCAGGCGGGTGTTCTGGCTGATATCAAGGCAGAATATGCCAAGCTGCGCGATGATCATGCGAAGCGCGGGGGTGAGAAGGCACATATCGGTATTGAAAAAGCGCGCGAGAATAAGGCAAAAATCGACTGGTCAAATTTCGTGGCCACTAAGCCGCAATTTCTGGGAACAAGGGTTTATGATGATTACGATCTGGCTGATATTGCCAAATATATTGACTGGACCCCTTTCTTCCAGACCTGGCAACTACACGGGAAGTATCCCAAAATTTTCGAAGACAAAGTGGTTGGTACCGAAGCAATGAAGTTGTTTGAGGATGCAGCCGTGCTTTTAGGAGAAATTATTCGGGATAAAACTTTGAAAGCGAAGGCCGTTATAGGTTTCTGGCCAGCTAATTCTATTCAGGATGATATTGTTTTGCATCACTTTGAAGAAAATAACCGCGAAATTCCTTGCGAGCGTCATGGATCTCATAGTCATATTGAATACAAAATCAGCCAGCAAGGCCAGGATAACCTGAATGCAGGCGAGCTGGTTGCAGATACTGCGACGGTACTGCATCACTTGCGTCAGCAAAGTCAGAAAGCTTCTAACCTGGCCAATTATTGCCTGTCGGACTTTATTGCTCCACTGGAATCGGGTCATATGGACTACCTGGGTGGATTTGCTGTAACTGCCGGGGTTGGTATTGAGGCGTTGGTGGATAAATTCGAAAAGGATCAGGATGATTATAACAGCATCATGGTCAAAGCATTAGCAGACCGCCTTGTGGAAGCACTCGCAGAGTTAATGCATGAAAAAGTGCGGAAGGAGCTTTGGGGTTACGACAAAAGTGAGAGCCTGTCGAACGAAGAGCTGATCAAGGAAGCGTATAAGGGCATCCGTCCGGCTCCGGGTTACCCTGCCTGTCCCGACCACACGGAGAAAAGAATGTTGTTTGATTTGCTTCAGGCAGAAAGTATCGGCATTGAATTGACCGAAAGTTTCGCCATGTATCCCGCCAGCAGCGTCAGCGGGTGGTACTTTTCGCACCCGGAAAGCCGGTATTTCCCAGTCGGAAAGATATATAAGGATCAGGTGGAAGATTACGCAAGAAGAAAAAACATGTCATTAGAAGATACCGAAAAGTGGTTGTCACCGACTCTTGGCTATTAGTTAATTTGATTTTGTAACCGTTTCCTGAGGGAGTGAATTTTTCACTCCCTTTTTTTATTTGGCAAATGCACACTATTTGACTCGAAATCACGTATATAAATCACATAACATGCTACAAACAGGTATTTATACTCTATTTTCTTAGTATTTTCCATAAGACATTTGTATAAAGTTGAAGTAGTAAATAGTCTATTAGCCATGAAAAGAAATATTGCAGTTTTCATTCTCCTGATACTTCTTGCATCTTCATTTAAATACAGAACGAAAGCGAGGGAAAGCAGTCAGCCGTTTTTGCCGGATCGTTTACGGAACATGGTATCTGTGAGTCAGGAAGTTGCACCTTCGTTTGACGAAACTGTGAGTTTATTACAACAGGCTAATCTGGAAATGGCCAATGGGAATCCGGGCCTTTTTAAATCGATGTGGCTTCAAAATGAAGAGATCACATTTTGGGATGATAGCAAAAATGCAGCACTGAAAGGCTGGAAAGCTATTGAGGGTAGCCTGAACAATTCGGAGGAGTCGAGATTGAAGATCGATTCCTATACATTCGAAAAGATCGCCGGAAATGAAGGCGAGCAGCAGGCTTACCTGTTGCAAAAAGAGCACTACAAAATGGTAAACGGGCGAACCAGGGATTTACAGGTAACTGTTGTTTTTCGCAAGGAAAACAACGCCTGGAAAATAGTTCATCGCCATGCAGACAGCGTCGAGGTGATTGCTCAATCAGGCAAAAACGCTAAATGATCTAGTCGGTTCCTATATTTTTAACCTCGTCTTACATACCGATATTTTGTTGTTATTTTGCACCTTTGGGTAAAAGTGACGATTAAATATTTATGGAAAGATTTACGGGACTGCTTGGTATATTGCTGATCCTCGGTATTGCATTTGCAATGTCAAACAACAGAAAAGCAATTAATTACCGTACTGTGGGAGTAGGCCTGGGTCTTCAGTTCGGATTAGCCGTTTTCATTCTTCGCACTGACATTGGTCAGGCAATTTTCCAGTGGCTGGGGGAAAAAGTCCAGAAACTGCTTTCATTCTCAGACAAAGGTGCCGAATTCGTTTTCAGCTCATTGGTAAGGCCCGACTTAATGCAGCGTGCTTTTGGTCCCGGCAACGACTTTGTCTTTTTCTTTAAAATTATTCCTACCATCATTTTCGTGGCTGTTTTGGTAAATATGCTTTATCACCTTGGCATTATGCAGCGCGTGGTTTCTTTTATTGCAAAGGGTGTGTACTGGTTAATGGGCGTGAGCGGAGTAGAAGCGCTTTCCAATGTCGCCAGCACATTTGTAGGACAGGTTGAAGCGCAAATCATGATCAAACCCTATCTGAAGAACATGACCAATTCGGAGCTGATGGCGTCAATGACCGGAAGTTTTGCCTGCATCGCCGGTGGTGTCATGGCAGTATATATTTCGCTTGGTGTACCGGCACCATATCTTATAGCTGCAAGTCTGATGGCTGCGCCAGGTGCCCTGGTGATTTCTAAAATTGTTTTTCCCGAAACACTTCAATCCGATTCCAAGGGTGCAGTTAAGCTGGAAATCCAGAAAACCCACGCCAATTTGCTCGATGCTATTGCCGGCGGCGCAAGTGAAGGTCTGAAAGTCGGTTTTAATGTAATAGCCATGCTGATCGGCTTTATCGCGCTCGTTGCGCTGCTGGACTACCTGCTGGGTTATATAGGTGGATTGTTTTCATTTCCTCAGTTAAGTTTCAACTTTTTGCTTGGAAAACTATTCTCTGTGTTTGCATGGGCAATGGGTGTCCCCGCAAAAGACATCGAAACAGCCGGTTCACTCATGGGTACTAAAATGGTGATCAATGAGTTTGTCGCGTATCTGGACCTGGTAAAAGTTAAAGATTCTCTGGATCCCAAAACGGTAGTCATAACCAGCTTTGCACTTTGCGGTTTTGCCAACTTCAGTTCCATCGCCATCCAGGTTGGGGGCATTGGTGAGCTGGCACCCACCCGCCGCGCCGATCTGGCCAGGCTGGGTTTCAAGGCTTTGATATGCGGAACACTGGCTTCTTATATGTCTGCAACGCTGGCAGGGCTGCTTTTGTAGGCCAGGCAAATTTTCCTGAGATCCTTAGTGGCATGAATATTTCTGTTTGCGCGGTAATTGAATTATCATTAACCGGCAGAAAGTCATTTTCATGAAAAATATCAAACTATACTTTTCCCTTGTTAAAGAGAGTTTCAACGAGTTCATGAATGACAACGGGTTGAAACTGAGCGCCGCACTGTCATATTACACTATATTTTCCCTGGCGCCCATGTTGCTGGTCATCATTTCGGTGTTCAGCATTTTTTTTGGCAGGGAGGCAATTCAAGGTGAGCTTTTTGGTCAGATTAAGGGACTGGTTGGAGCAAGTGCGGCAGAGCAGTTGCAGGAAATCCTTAAAAATGCAGAGCTATCCAATAAATCGGGTCTGGCGGCCGGGATAGGGATTGCAACGTTGCTTATCGGTGCAACAGGGGTTTTTGCAGAGATGCAGGATTCTATCAATTTCATCTGGGCAATCAAATCCAAACCTAAAAAGGGGTGGCTGCAATATCTTAAAAACCGGCTGATATCATTTTCAATGATTTTGACACTGGGTTTTCTGCTCGTCGTGTCGCTGGGAGCCAGCGCCGTGGTGGATTTACTCAGCAGCAGACTCGAACGTTACTTTTCGGAAGCTTCGGTAGTAGTCTTTTATATTATTAACCTGGCGCTGGTACTGGCAGTGATTACTTCCTTATTCACAGTCATTTTCAAGGTGCTGCCTGACGGAAAGCTGAGATGGAAGGAATGTATGGTAGGTGCGGGTTTCACAGCAATTTTGTTTCTGATAGGCAAGTTCGCCATTAGTTTTTACCTCGGTAAATCTGACCTTGGAGCCACTTACGGCACTTCCGCATCTATTGTAATACTGCTGACCTGGATCTACTATTCCTCGATTATCCTTTATTTCGGGGCTGAATTTACAAAGGTATACGCGAAGCTGGATGGTGTGGCAATCGCCCCCAATCAACACGCGGTGCTGATTGTAAGGCAGGAGCTCGATGAAAATACCGGCAGGGTAATCAGCTGATTCCAACAAAAAATCCCCTCTGATAGGTTCAGATGGGATTTTTTAGTTTGAAAATTAAAAGGAGTCTATTTGATTACAAGCTCAAAAGGCATTCTCGCCTGCATACCGCCCATGTTCATAAGCTTCCTGTACATCTTCACGTAAGGAGCTAGTTCTCCCAGGTTCTTGCTCGTAAGCTTCTCTTCCTCGTCACCCATTACTTTTTCAAAAAATTCATCAAAAGGCTTCTTCTTTTCAGGGTAGTAGCGAACACGGTAATCTCCTTCACTTAACTTGGCCGCTTTTGCCGCCAGTTTCACCGCGTCATCAACACCTCCCAGCACGTCAACCAGCCCGTTTTCTTTTGCTTCTACGCCAGACCAAACGCGGCCCTGAGCAAGGCTTCTCAGTTTTTCAACCGACATTTTCCTGCCTTCCGCCGCTTTTTTGGTGAAAGTTTCGTATCCTTCATTGACGCTTTTCTGGATCATCGCCTTTTCGAAATCAGTCATTTCACGCGTCGCAGTCGGCCAGTCGGCATGTGGACTGGTACCCACACCGTCGAAAGTTATACCCAGCTTGTTATTCATGAAATCAGTTACATTGAACACCAGGCCGAAAATACCGATGGAGCCTGTAATGGTATTTGGCTGTGCAACAATGGTATCACAACCCATTGCCAAATAGTAGCCCCCGGAAGCTGCTACGTCCGACATAGAAGCAATAACCGGTTTTTTCTGCGCGGTCAACTTGATCTCACGCCACATTACATCCGACGCCAATGCACTTCCGCCTGGTGAGTTGATCCGGATTACGACTGCCTTGATCTTGTCATTTTCCCTGATTTCTTTCAGTTCTTTGACAAATTTCTCAGAGCCAATGCTTTCGTCGCTGCCTTCGCCCGACGTAATTTCACCTTCGGCTACCAGCACGCCGATCCGTTTATTGAAATCACCTTCCTCAACCTTGGATGGGCCTTTTAAGTATTTATTTACACCTACGAAGGAGATATCTTTTTTATCTTCGACTTTCAGCTCTCTTCTGATATAAGTATCCAGCTCGTCCTGATAGCCCACGTTAGTGATAAATTTATATTGCAGGGCCGCTTTCGGATTTTCAATTGCCAGGGAATCGGCAAGACCTTTCAGCTGTTCTACGGAAATGCCCCGTGAGGCTGAAATATTTTTCAGGAAATTATCATTGATTGCCGTGATGAGCTCAATCGATTGCTTTTTACTCGCCTCACTCATATCCTGGCGGGAAAACATTTCAATGGCACTTTTGAATTCTCCTACCCTGAAAACCAGTGGTTTGATATCTAATTTATCAAATGTGCCTTTGAAGAAGCTGTACTCAGCAGATAACCCGTTCCATTCAATGCCGCCAACGGGATTTAGGTATATTTTATCGGCTACGGATGCCAGATAGTAGCCTTTTTCAGAATAAGATTCGCCATAGGTTACAACGAATTTCTTCGATTTTTTAAATTCATTCAGCTGCTTTCTGATTTCTTCCAACGTAGCCCAGCCGGCCTGCGGATTTTCTGTTTTAAGGTAAATGCCCTTGATTTTATTATCAGCCTGGGCATTTTTCAAAGCTGCGATAATATCCTTTAACCCAACAACGTCATCGTTCCCGCTGAACATTCCGCCCAGATCAGAGAATGGATTTTCAACTCCAACTTCCGCAATTGGCTGGTTTAGATCGAGTCTGAGGACAGATTTTTCATTGATAGTAACTTCATCGTCAGAAGAAAGCACTGACCCTATTCCTGCCAGAATAAAGAAAGACAGGAAGATGAACAGGATTATGCCGACAAAAGTGGCCAGCACATATTTGAGGAATTGCAACATTTTATATTAACGATATGAAGTTTTCAATTAAAGCTACGTGTTGAACAAAAATACGGATTAAATGTCGCGCAATATTGGGGAAATAATGTCAAATGGTGAATCGGGATTTTAAATGGTTTAGAAATACTACATTTTTTTGGCCGATGCGGTCACAGGAAAGATAGGCGGATTCTGTATTTTTGGAAAAAAACAATGCGATGAAAAAAACGCTCATTCTGGTTCGCCACGCTACCGCAGAAGACCAGACTTTCAGGATCAGGGATTTTGACAGAAACCTCAATAATAAGGGGCTTGGGGAATCGGAAGTAATGGGCAGATGGATAGCTGATTCGAATGTAAAGCCGGATATTTTTATTTCCAGCCCGGCAGCAAGAGCACTCAAAACTGCGGAAATATTTGCAAAGCAGCTCGGCGTGAATACTGCCTCCATTAACCAGAAACAGGAAATTTATGACGGGGGGCCAAGAGCATACCTGAGTGCGATCAATTCGGTTCCGGAAGATTTTTCCTGCCTGATCCTGTTTGGTCACAATCCTGATATCACTTATTTTGCCGAGTATCTTTCCGGGGCTAATCTGGGTTCGATGAAAAAAGGCGGAGTCGCTTTTGTTGACTTTAACAATCAAAAATGGGAAGAAATATCTGCTAAGACAGGCAATCTTGTGCTTTACAAAACGCCGAAGCAGGTAGGAGGAGTCGAATAAAATGGAAAAATCAAATAAAAACAGAAGGATATTCATTATAGTCTTTATCCTGTTTGTGTCGCTTTTCGCCTACATATCCTATGATATGTCGAGCCGCACGACCGCTCCCTGGAACAAGCCCAAGCAACTGAACCGCGCATTGCCGGGAGCGTCCCCTGATTCGGATTCTTTAAAACTGGATTCGTTACTCAAAGAAGTAAAATGACGTTTATCCCCGCGGATGAAATTCAGTAATAATCTGTTTCAAATAGTCCCTGTCGAGGTGGGTGTATATCTCAGTTGTCGTGATTGATTCGTGGCCCAGCATTTCCTGTACAGCCCGCAGGCTTGCCCCGCCTTCTATTAAATGGGTGGCGAAAGAATGCCTGAAAGTATGCGGGCTGACGGTCTTATGAATCCCCGCTTTTTCAGCAATGTCTTTGATCATCAGAAAAATCATGACACGCGACAATTGTCCGCCGCGGCGGTTTAAAAAAACAATATCTCCGCTGTCCTTATCCGGCGCAATCTGGTTCCGTACGTGCTCCAGATAGAGCTGTGTGTATTTGATCGCTTCTTTCCCGATCGGCACCAGTCTGACTTTGTCACCTTTCCCCAGAATCCTTAAAAAGCCAATATCGAAATAACAATGTGTTAGTAAAAGCCCTGTGAGCTCTGATACACGCAATCCCGAGCTATATAAAACTTCAATAATCGCACGGTTTCGAGTTCCTTCCGGGGTGGAATGGTCGATTGCTGCTATCATCTCCTCTATTTCTTCGTAAGAAAGCACATCGGGTAGTTTCCTGGGAAGGCGCGGGGATTCGAGGAGCTCGGTAGGATCTTCCTGAATCTCGTTTTCAAGCAACAGGTATTTGAAAAAAGCCTTTATCCCCGATAGCATGCGCGCCTGGGAATGCGCAGCGAGCCCCATTTCAGCCAGGTATTTCAGGAATGCGGTGAGGTGGGTTTCTTCAATCCGGGCGGGAGGAAGGTCAATTTTTGCCAGCGACAGAAACTCTTCCAGCTTTTCCACATCGCGTACGTAAGCCTCCACCGAATTGCCGGATAACGAGCGTTCGAGGCGCAGATAATTTTTGAAATGTTTGATGTAGCTTTGCCACATAGCAATGTCGAAATTAAAATCTGCACGAATCAATGAAAAAAATATTGATACTGAATGGTCCTAATTTAAATCTTTTGGGCAAACGCGAGCCCACTGTTTATGGCAACCAGTCATTTGAAGATTATTTTTCAACGTTGAAAAACGCATTTCCCGAAATAGAGCTGCACTACTTCCAGTCTAATCACGAAGGTGCGCTGATCGACAAAATTCACGAGGCAGGATTTACATTCGACGGGATCATTATCAATGCAGGTGGCTTAACGCATACTTCCATTGCGCTCGCAGACGCACTTTCGGCAGTGACGACACCAGCCTTGGAGGTTCACATTTCCAATATCCACGCCCGCGAAGCCTTCCGTCATCACAGCTACCTTACCTCCCGCTGCAAAGGGATGATCTGCGGGCTGGGGTTGAAAGGTTATGAGTTGGCGGTGAGGTATTTCAATGACTGAATGACCGAATGACTGAATGACTGAATGACTGAATGACTGAATGACCGAATGACTGAATGGGTTATCATTGCTACCATATTCACTCAATTCACTCATTCAAAACTACCTGAAAACCGCATTTGCAAACAGGATCTTTCCCTCATAAAGCATGGCGCGGAAGACGGGATCGTCCATCATGTAGATAATCTTTCCGTCGCCTATTTCCTGTACGCCAAGAATGAGGGTGTTTTTTAGTTTGCCTGTCATTTTGTTTCCTACAAAACCAGCTTTATAGCCGGCTTCTGTCAGATATCCGACGTTCCAGCCATCGCGAAGAAACTCTCGCTCGTATGCGTCCCTGACGATCGTTGTGTAAGTTTTGCCGCAACCGAATGACAGCGGATGCGTATCGTCCATGGTGAGCTGGAACATGCTTCCAGGAGACGAATCGCTGGCTCCTTCTCGCTCCTGATCTCCGTACTTTTTGAAAAAATCGGCGTCCTTTTTCTTTTCTGAGTATTTTCTGCTCAGGTTAAAGCCGGGTTTGTTTAAAAAAGCGTCCGTAGCGCTTTCCATTGCGATGAGTCTACCCCCGGCTTTAATCCAGTTGTGCATTGCTTCGAGCTGTTTTTCACCGATAATATCGCCGTACTTTCCGTCAGGTAATATTAATACTTCTATTTCACTCCACGGCAATGTGAGTAATCTTGTCGCATTGACGATTGTTACAGGGTAATTGATTTGCTTTTCAAAGTAGTGCCAGACTGCCCCGAAAGAGGTGGGTGAAATTCCCTCACCACTCACTGCAACCACTTTTGGCGCATTGATAGCGGGAACGTGATCATCGCCAAAATCTGCACCGGATGTTACCATACCAGTTTTGACCGGCGTAAGTTTGACGAAATGTTTGGTGGCAATTGTGGTAACCTGCTTGTCGAAATCGGCCCGTTCATTCCCTTTTTTTGTAATGATCAGCGCACCTGCGCCGAAAGATACATGCTCAATCTCGAAAGGGATATTAGAAGTTTTGACTAAAAAGCCATTTTTAAGTAACTCAGCGAGAAAAACGACATCGGCTACCTCGGACCATTGTGCGACGTATGCGTACACCGGGAAACCCGGTACTGTATTTTTTATAGTTTCTGCCGAATATTTCGCAGGTACCAGCTTCTCTTTCAGGCCGTAAGCTTTTAATCCGAAAATATAAGACAATCCCCAGCTTGTGACATCGTAAGTTACCGAATCTTCCAAAACAGGTTTCGGTTCGAATAGGACCCTTAATAGATTGGATTTAGGTTGATATGCGCTGATAATCAAATCATTGTTTTCTATTTTGACGGACTCTTCGGAGGAATTGGTAAGCTCCGTGCCCTTCGTATTCATTGACTTTCCTGCAATTCCATAAGCAATGCCCTGCTTGTCAAGCCAGCTACCAAACGACCTGATCCGTTCTTCCCGGCCATTTGTTTTGACTAAATAGGTTTTAAAATTACCCAGCGGCGCCTTAGTCGCGCTTTCATGAAATTTGATGAATTCAGATACCATCTTTTCTTTTTGAGAAAGGACTGCCTCCAAAGTAGCCAAACTGGTTGCATAGTGATGCGCAATACGGTCGCTAAGGGTAAGTGTATCGTGCTCTTCTTTTCTCTCTATACCGAGTCCGGCCCGACCTCCGCCACCTTGCTCATAAGTCACTCCTACTGCTCCGTTCACAGTAGGCCAGGTATCGCCGTAGCTCGGGTAAAAGAGATCGTAGTTGTATTTGGTAAAATATGTCCAGTTGTTTTTATCAAAATACTTTTTGCAATACTCACCTATAATGTCATTGAACTGGCGCTGCCATGCGGTGATATCTTTGTGAAAAGGCCTGGCCGCCGGCGGGAAATAATAACTCCTGGAACTGCCCATTTCGTGAAAATCAGCATGAAAATGTGGCATCCATTGATTGTAAAGCACTATCCGTTCCTGGGTTTCTTTTTGCGTCTGCCAGGCCCAGTCGCGATTCAGATCGAACAGATAGTGATTGAACCTGCCGCCCGGCCAGGGTTCGTCGTGCTCCAATGCAAAAGGCGTCACGTCCGGTACTGCGTTTTGTACGCGGTTGTACCATTGCGTATAGCGCTCGTAACCGTCCGGATTGATACACGGATCGATCATGATCACCATATTTTTCAAAAATTCCTGGGTGAGCGGATTTTGCTTGTTGAGCAGCTCATATAATACCCGCATGCTGGTATTGGCTGAAACAGATTCGTTCCCGTGCACATTATAGCTTAACCAAACGATCGGAGGTACGCTGGCATCGGGTTTCCCTTCTATAAGACCAATGCTTTTCAAGTGGTTTAGACGGATCGCTTCAAGTTTACCTATGTTTTCGGGAGAAGAAACGAATGCGATCATCAGCGGCCGGCCTTCATTGGTGGTGCCATATTGTACAAGTTTTGTCCGGTCTGGATTCTGGGCTTGCAGCAGGGTGAAATATTGCAGTATCTGGCTGTGAAAGGCGAATTTGGAGCCAAGCGGGAAGCCAAGGTGTTGTTCTGGGGGTGTAGTTTGAGCAAACAGTGGATGAAGGGAAAGCACTAGCAGGAACGTGCGGATAGTTTTTAGCATAGACAGTAAATAAATGAGGAATGCCCAAACCCAAATTTAGAAAGTTACAGGTATTTAATATTCTCAAATAAGCTTATAAAAAATATTTTCAATTTGAAGCGCCTGAAAATGAATGAATAATAAAAAATGTGAATTTTATTTCGCTTCCAGAGTTGCAATTATAAAATCGACCGTGCATCTTTGCACCACGTTTTCGGAAAGAGGAAGCGAAAAAGTGAAAGAAAGTGTGAAATAACGCGCGAAGTAGGAGACCAGTCGGCCCATTCGTCTAGCGGTTAGGACACGACCCTTTCACGGTTGAAACAGGGGTTCGATTCCCCTATGGGTCACAAACCGTGCAAAAAAGCACTTTCAATCACTGCAAAAACCGCCTTATTTTAAGGCGGTTTTTTTGTTTTACTGCCGCATCAATTCTAGGCAAGCTTCTAAAATATTCTACATTAGGGGTCAAGGCCAAAACTTGTGGAGCGCATAGGATTTTTCTAGGTTTGTGATTTTTAATCAAATCAATTGTTTTGGAGAGTTTCTTGCCCCTGTTGGAGTATCTATTGCCAGATTTTATCCTGGCTTATTATCAATTAAGCAGAGTGGAGAAATCATCGGATTTGCTCCATGTTTATGTAGAAGAGAAAAATTATTCAGAGTCCGACAGCTCCAAGCAGTTTCTCTTATCGAAAGGCTTCCTGCCAGAAATTACGATCCAGGATTTCCCCATCCGTGATAGACGTGTTTTCCTGCATGTCAAGCGTCGCCGCTGGCTTAATACCCGCACGGGGAAGATAGAACAACGAAATTGGGCAGAGGTTGCCGATGGTACGCGAATGACGAAAGAATTCGCGCTTTTTTTAAAGGAGATTGACGGATTTGTTCCCCCACAGTACCAGTAATATTGCCCGCCTTTATGGGGTTAATGGTAAACGTCTCTCGCGTCAATATCGCACTCATTTAAGTGATTTTCAGAGCTGGAACCAGCGTCCTCATGCCTGTAAATGGCTTTTATATCCTGAAAATCTGGGTTCACATCTTTCTATTGATGAAACGAGCCTCTCTCAGGGTGAACTGTATACTATTCTTACAAACAAAGCAGCCAAGGGCGGTAAAGGAAGTATCGTAGCAATCGTAGCGGGAACAAAGGCCGAAACCGTTATTGAGGTCATTGGCAAAATCCCTGAATCGCAACGTAAAAAAGTTACAGAAATAACTCTGGACATGGCCAGTAGCATGACTATGATCGCCAAGCGTTGTTTCCCGCGGGCAGTGCGCGTCACTGACCGCTTCCATGTACAAAGATTGGCAGTCGAAGCCCTTCAGGAAATCCGCATCAAACACCGATGGGATGCGTTGGACCAGGAAAACGATGCCATTGAGCAGGCAAAGGCTTCTCAGACAGAGTATCAACCAGAAATATTAGCTAACGGTGATACCGTCAAACAACTACTGGCTCGCAGCAGATACGCACTTTACAAAAAGCCCGGTACCTGGACTGATAGCCAACGAGAAAGAGCACAACTTCTCTTCGAACGCTTCCCCGACCTTAAAAAGGCATACGAGCTGGCGCTGGAGCTAAGTAATATCTTCACAAACACATCTGAAAAGATATACGGGTTGACCAGGCTTGCCAAGTGGCACGAAAAGGTCAGACAATCCGGATTTAAAGCATTCAATACAGTAGCCCGCTCGATTGAGAGCCATTACAAGACCATTGTCAATTATTTTGATAACCGCAGCACCAACGCTTCGGCAGAATCATTCAATGCAAAGATCAAAGCGTTCAGAGCTCAGTTCCGAGGCGTTCGAAACGTCGAGTTCTTCCTTTACCGCCTTACTAAGTTATATGCTTAATCCAAGGTGCTCCACAACATTTGGTCTTGATCCTACATTAGTGGATCAAATCAAAAACTTGTGGAGCGGATAGGATTTATCTAGGTTTGTGTTTTTAATCAAACCAGTTTGTTTTGGAGAGTTTCCTGCCGCTTATCGAGTTAATCTTACCGGATTTTATAATTGAGAATTACTTACTGACCCATGTAGAGAAGTCAGAGGAACGTTATCACGTCTATTTGGAAGAGAAAAATTATCCAGAAGCTGATCCAATAAAGGCAGACTTGCTCTCCAAAGGTTATTTCCCCACCATTACCCTGCAGGATTTCCCAATTCGGGGCCACAAGGTATTCCTTCATATTAAACGTCGTAGGTGGCTCAATACCAAGACTGGCAAAGTTGTCCATAGAGACTGGACAGAAGTAGCAGAAGGCACGCGAATGACTATTGAATTCGCGGATTTTTTAAAAGAAATTGGTGGATACGAGGGCTAATGATATTTGGAGCATTGGTCGTTTCTATGGCGTTGATGGTAGGGCTTTGCTACGGCAGTATCGTGATTTTCAGAGTGGATTTAAAGATTGGAAGCAAAGAGGTCATGCAAAAAAATGGCTCTTGTATCCCGAAAACCTAGGATCTCATCTATCGATCGACGAAACCAGTCTTTCGCACGGCGAATTGTATACAATCCTTACCAATAAATCTGCCAAAGGTGGCCGTGGCAGCATTGTAGCAATAGTGGCTGGAACTAAGGCAGAAGCAGTGATTGAAGTACTTCGCAAAATCCCGGAACCACTGCGGAAGAAAGTGTCAGAAATCACCCTGGACATGGCGGGCAGTATGTCCTTGATTGCCAAGCGATGCTTTCCACGGGCGGTGCGAGTGACTGACCGTTTCCATGTTCAAAGACTCGCAGTTGATGCCCTCCAAGATATCCGGATCAAACATCGCTGGGAAGTCCTGGATCAGGAAAGCGATGCTATTGAGCAGGCTAAAATGTCTCAGAATGAATATCATCCAGAGATATTATCTAATGGCGACACCATTAAACAGCTACTGGCTCGAAGCAGGTACGCGCTATACAAAAAGCCCAATACCTGGACAGACAGCCAAAAAGAACGCGCCCTGCTTCTTTTTGAACGCTTCCCCGATTTGAAAAAAGCGTACGAGCTAACGATAGGGCTCAGTAACATCTTCACGACTACAACGGAAAAAATATATGGGTTGACCAGATTAGCCAAATGGCATGAAAAGGTCCGGCAATCTGGCTTCAAGTCATTCAATACCGTAGCCCGCTCGATTGAAAACCACTATAAGACAATCGTTAATTACTTTGATAACCGCAGCACTAACGCATCTGCCGAATCCTTCAACGCGAAAATCAAAGCGTTCAGAGCACAGTTCAGAGGGGTAAGAAACGTTGAGTTCTTCCTGTATCGCCTTACTCAATTATATGCTTAATCCAAGTTGCTCCACAAGTTTTGGTCTTGAGCCCAAATACCTTAAATGAGGTTGAAACCCGCATTGCTCCGCTTCAATTCGGCTCTCTGGTGGTTTTCAAATTGTGCTTATCCGCTCTCTTAGCCATTTTGAAAGGGTACAAAACCCTCAATTAAATAATTACACACTCAGATGGCTGCCCGATCCTGACTTCGAAGACCGATCCGCAAAGGCTGGGGAACGTTCCCGATGCAATTTTATTCTATAAGGAAAAGAAATATTTATATTGGTTTGTAGTATATTTGGTTCGCGCGATAGAATAACTTTTTGAATAACCATAAATAAATGCAGGTTTAATGCTCACTAATTTTTACAATCTATGAATTTTCTACTAAAACTTGTTTTTGCAGCAGGGTGTGTCAGCCCGGTTGTGGCGGCTTCGAATGATGACAGTAGAGTTTTGCCTTTTGACACCGACAAGGTGCTGGTGGAGAGCGGGGACAGGATTAATAATCCCTATGCGCTAGCCGACAAGCCATTTACAATAGCAACCGAGGCTCCCAACAGAGTGGCTGCGCCGGCTGCTGCTGCCGTATTGTGCGGTGGCGAAACGTGGGTTCATGGGGATTTGCTGGGAAGGACAAACGATGACCAGCCGGTTTATACCCATATTGTTGAAAATCGGGTCTACCTTAATTGGAATGGTAAAATAGAAAGCAATATTGATATTATCTACAACCTAAAAGGAGGCAGATACCCGCATAATTCCACAAACGAAGCGA
The DNA here is from genome assembly GCF_008369915.1 of Dyadobacter sp. UC 10. Lineage (NCBI taxonomy): Bacteria > Pseudomonadati > Bacteroidota > Cytophagia > Cytophagales > Spirosomataceae > Dyadobacter > Dyadobacter aurulentus. Next base: position 3,874,743 of record NZ_VSRN01000001.1, read on the forward strand.
TTATAAAGGGCTGTATCAACAGGCCAGACCCGAGTACTGCGCCGCAGAACCTGCTGGGTACCACCGGCGACGGAAGAATCACCTGCAACGGACATGTAATGGATAATCTGGGTTTGCTGGGAGTTTTCGTGCAGGATGGCAGGTCAACCTATCAATATACGAAGTACGTAAATGGAAAGTTGTATGTAATGATCAAGCAAGGTATTGATGATGAGCGTACTACTAACTACAATATGAGCCTGATGCCGGAGACGATCAACAAGGAGCATGGTAGTTACATGGCCTCAAAATGGGATGGTGTGTTTACAAGAGTAATGCTGGATGGTTGCTATTGGCCTGGCGATGTCAAAACCGGGACTATCGTTAATCAGAATAATTGCGAATCAGGGCCGACTTTGTCAGGAATCACAAACATCACTCAAACTGCATTGCGCTTCACATTCACCGGCAATGGGATCAGTACTGTGAAATGGAGAATTGAATCGGGCAATACCGAATTGCGTTCAGGCACTACCGCTGATCTTGCTGGCGGTAAAACTGTCAATATCAATTTCAACTCTCTGGCCCCGGGTAATTATTCGCTTGAAATTGAAGGCGCAAGTTGCACTTCTACAATTTCCAGAAGAGATTTCACAATCAATGAGCCGGTTGTAACTATCCCTGACTGCGTGAACGGACCTGCGGTTTCATCGTTCAGTTCCATCACGCCACAAAGTATGACGGTAAATTTCGGCGGCGATAACCTGCGGACTTTTTCATGGCGTATTTTACAAGGTTCTTATGCAGTAGCTAGCGGCGCGACAGGTAAGCTGGGTGGAAATTCTGCTCCGGTAACATTCAATTATCTGAAAAACGGTACATATACTTTCGAAATGAGGGCTTTGGATTGCAAGGCACCAGCTGTTGCCACAAGAAATTTTTCGGTGTCTGCTACTGATACCCGCACAGCTTGTCCGAAAGGGCCGACCATGCAATCTCTGATAAGCTCAGGTGATACACGGGTAGAATTCCTTTTTGATGGAGAAGGCATTTATGCGATCGACTGGAAGATTTTGAATGATCAGAATGTCGCTGTTCGTCAGAACCGGGTAGCTCCGCAAAATAATCACCCGATTGTCGATTATGCCAAACTGCCGAATGGTGTTTATACAATGCAAATTCAAGGCGGATTGTGTAAATCGACTGCTACTGCTGAGCGTTTCAGCATTGGTGTTCCGCTGCCTATTTACGTCTCACACTTCAAAGGTGAAGTTGTTGAAAAAGGTGTTGAGCTTTCGTGGGAAGTGGTTTCAGAGCAGGACGGAAAAGAGTTTGAAATACTCCGTTATGACGATAAATTGAAAAATGAAGAAGTACTTGGTACCGTTTCCCTGACTGACCAGCGCACTGGATGGTACAAGTTTGTAGATGAAAGCCCGCTACTCGGCAATAATTATTACCAGTTGAAGCAAATCGATATCGATGGTACTTTCACAAAAAGCAAAGTCATTTCGGTTAATCCCGGTATAATTCAGGGAACGGTGGTAGCACCAAACCCTGCGCAGGATTATGTGGATATCCAGTTTTCTTCACGCTCAGCCGGTCAAACGGAAGTGTTGATCTATAATGCGGCCGGCGTGAACGTTGGCTCATCCCCGATCAGGATTTCGGAAGGTAAAAACGTGCATCGCATCAACGTAAAGAGATTGGTTTCAGGAAGCTACTTCATGAAAATCTCTCACAGCGGTCAAATTTCAAGTTTGCGTTTTACTAAGCTGGATTGATTTTCACTTAATAAATAGTGAAAGAGCCGCTCAGCAATGGGCGGCTCTTTTTGTTTGACTGGCAGTGATTACCTTTTAATCCGTTCTCAAATTTCCTTTCCATCAATTCCGGCAATTTCCTCCAAAGCGAGAGTAACCATCTCAATCCGATCGACGTGCCCGCGTTTGGGATCGGAGAATGCCTGTCCGACAGACCGCATATATGCCTCACCGTCGCGGGTATTGAAGAATGGATCGTGCCTGGCAAGCTTGTCGCGCCAGTTTGTTCCTACGATTTTCTTGGCTTCCGCAAACCTTAATAGTAACCGTTGCTTAATCGAACTGCCCGTGCGCTGAATTGAAGTTGTTTCCATGTGCATAATGTGTAATTTGCGTTATACAGGTTTTGATTAGCAAATATAATTCATTTTGAATTAAAAATATTTGAAATGAATTAAAATTATTCTTTTTGATGGGATTGTTTGATTTTAACAGAGTCGTAAAACTCAGGACTTTTCTACAACTAAGTGAGACCCAATTCGCTAAAAGAATAGGTATGGCGCAGGCTACATACCATAGATTTGAAAAAGGTACTGCGAGTCTAAATGCAGATGCTATCGGAGAAATTGTTCGAATCTTCAATGTTGACCCTTTTTGGCTGCTATTAGGTGTAGGAGGCGCAGAGCCTATTTTTTCAGAGACGAAAGAACTTTCTAATCATATTAATATCAGCAAAGACGAATTCATTGAATTGCAGCGAAAGGCATTGCGGCAGGAGGATAGGATTAGGGAGTTGGAACAAATAGTCGCTCAAATCAAAAAATAAACTTGACAAAGGTCGCAAATTTGCGACCTTTGTGTTTTACTCACACACTATATCTTTATGAATGCTAAGCAGCTAATCAAATTGCTGGAAGAAAGCGGTTGGCAGGAAGTGAGATGCAAGGGAAGTCATCGGATTTTCAAACATCGGGAAATTCCCGCAACGATTCCAGTTGCATGCCATGGGAGTAAAGATATTCCTATTGGGACACTTAACAAGATCCTGAAAATGTCGGGCTTAAAATGAGACTGTTATGAAACTATCAATTATAATAGAAAAGGGCGACGATGAACTTTGGGGTCGCATTGAAAACATCCCCGATTATCTTCCTGTTACAAGTGGGAAAGTGCTGGACGAAGTTACTGATAACCTGAAAGAGTTGCTGGAAGACTTTCTTATCGCTGATGGGAAAACCTACGATGAATGGCGCTCTATCAATATTGAGGATATTGAGTTTGAATATGTGTACGATCTGAGCGCTTTTTTCGAAATTTTCGATGATGTAAAGGTTGGCGCACTCGCAAAGCGAGCCGGTATAAATCCTTCGCTTGTAAGACACTATGTTGCCGGTACAAAGTATCCGTCGGCCGCCCAGACAAAGAAAATAGAAGTCGCTGTTCACGAACTCGGTGAAAAACTGAGGGAAGTTGTTTTGGCTTAATTTACAAATCCTACTCAGGCTGCAAAGCCTGCCCCTTCCACCATTCCTCCCAAACCTGCTCGCCGTCCAAATCTACTTTCTGCCCGATTAGTGGCGTTACAAGGGGCATATTTTGCTTTTTGGCTTCGATAGCGGCTCTTTGAATAGGTTCGTTCCAGTCGTGGAGAGCCAGGGAGAATTTGGCCCAGTGAACAGGCATTAATTTCCTGGCGTGCAGCTCTTTTGCGGCTGTTACAGTTTCTTCCGGCATCATATGAATGTATTTCCAGGCTTCATTGTACTGGCCGCATTCCAATAATGCAAGGTCGAATTCGCCGAATTGCTCACCGATCTTTTTGAAATGGTGATCATAACCCGAATCGCCGCCGATGAATATCTTTTTAGTGGGCGTTTGCAAGACCATTGAAACCCAAAGCGCTTTATTCCGGGCAAATTCCCTGCCCGAAAAATGCCGCCCGGGAGTAATATGTACTTTAAAATCCCCACCCAGATCGACCGTTTCATTCCAGTCTTTTTCAGTGATTTTGGCAGGTTCGTAACCC